>DYOB01000012.1 GCA_020720765.1 Borreliella garinii | reverse complement strand
GGAGCTGGGTGTGGGAGTGTGGACGAAAGTCAAATTTCCTTGGTTGCCTTACCGAATCGGTTGGATTGAAAACTCTCCAAGGGCACAAGCTCCGCTACCTCAACGCTTTTGTATCGTGTCGCCATGGGCAACAAAGTATCACACAGTTCAACCTCATGTAAATTCCTGCGGTCTCAAGCGCAACAGGCTCGTAGTAGTGGTATATACGGTTGATATCCCCGGCGGTTTGCGTCATGGGTAAAATGACTTCAAAAATAGGGGCGACGTCCCTCTTGTAAAAGAGTGCCGACGCGTCGAAATTTCGGAGTATGGACTCAAGGGTTTCAAGTAATATCTTTGCTTCAGCCCTTTCAACCGCAGGATTTGGCACACGCAAGGTTAAAAAAGGTCTTCGCCTAAAATATTTTCATGAAAATAACTGTCGTAGTTCGACAAGAGTTTTTTTACAACATAGTTATCGACTTCTTTCCCTTCACAATCCCACATCTGTTCATCTATTCCCAAGTGGGAATAGGAATAGTAGGCTTCTTTTACTTCATCCTCACCGCCGATTTTTCCACCCTGTGCAAAAAAAGGTAGATGGACGTTATCCGGGTGTTGTGTGCTCATACACCTTGTATTTTCATTCTTTTCCTCTACTTTGAAGTCAAATTCCACACTCCGTCCCAGTCGTTTGGGGGCGGCTTAGCCAAATATTCCTGGCTGCGTTTAAGAAATGTCTGTGAAGGACCGTCTTCCGGATACTTCACGAGAAGTTTCTTGAGCTTCTCCTCGGCGGTTTTATAATCCCTCGCCTCAAAGAATTCCAGGCACTGATGAAAACCATCGATTTTCATCCTTGTCTCTTCGGAGGCTTCCGAAGAGAACTCTACAAGTTCCAAAAGCCTCAAGGGTTTTGTTACACCGACGACCCGTACTTTGTCTAGTTTCCTACAGAGGAACTGGTCACCCAACATCTCGAAGGTATTCTCGCTGATCAGGATGGACGTGCCGTACTGTTTATTCACACCTTCGAGCCTAGCGGCAAGGTTCACGTGGTTTCCCATAATGGTGTAATTTTTCTTTTTCGTGGTTCCCATATTTCCCACGACCATCTCACCCGTGTTGATACCAATTCTTGTAAAAAGTGCCGAGGGAGATTTTCCGCGCTCCAACCAGTCGGGGTTCGCTCTTTCCTCGGCTTTTTTCATCAAAAGTGCGGAACGGCAGGCACGGATAGCGTGGTCTTCCACGGGGACAGGTGCATTAAAAAACGCAATAATAGCGTCCCCCTCGTATTTATCGATTGTTCCTTTTTCATCCATGATGATATTACTCATGATGGTCAGGTATTCATTGAGTAGCTCCACGAGTTCTTCCGCGGTCAGCTGCTCGCTGATGGAGGAAAATCCTTTAACGTCGGTAAAAATGGCCGTCATATTTTTCTTTTCACCGCCGAGCTTCATATAGCTTGGATCGGCGATAAGTTGTTGGATAACCGGGTAGGACACATACTGACCGAAAGCATCCTTGATAAAGGCTTTTTCTTTATTGCTCTGGAGGAAGCTGATCACGTAGCTGATAACCCAGGACGTCAAGGTGACTCCAAAGGCGAAGAAGGCGTCAAGGTAGATTCCTAAAAAAGCAAAAACAGCGAAATACACCCCCATGACGAAGAGAAGCGAGCCTAAACCAATGAGAAGTCCCTGTAAGGGGTTAAGCCGCCGGGTCAGACTGGGTAAAAAAGCGACGACGGGTATCATGAAAATCAAACTCCAATACCAAGGTCTGTCGTCGAGGTACCTGCCTTGAAGAACGGTATTTACGACAGAGGCCATAGTACCCACGTTCATGTATTCCGGATCAAAAGGGTTAACACCGATATCTGTCGTGCTTCGACCCGTGTAGCCCAGTGAAATCCAGTTGCCGAGAATTGCTTGTTCGACCTCTTTTCTATTTTCATCCCAGAGAGTTATCGTCTCCAGGGTTTCAGGGAAAACTTCCTTGGCGTAGGCCAAATTTTCTTCTAATAAAACCTTTTGGTCTTGTGCAAGGCCTTCCTGGGTAAGTAGGGATTCAAAATAAGCCGTTAACTCATTGAGAGCGGTTCCGGTAACGAAGGCCCGTGCCGCTTCGACGAACCTTAATCTGATGTTTCGATATTCACGAATAAGAGAATGGTCTCCGGTTTCCAGGACTTGAAGACGCATTGCCTCCGCATCACCCCAAAGACCCTGGGGTGTCTTTTCCCCTTTGTAGAGACTCATCCACTCCAAACGCTCCATGACTTGAAAGTTGTAAAGAATTCTCTCAAGCATTTCTTCATCCCTCAAAAGTTTAAGGAAACTCACCCGCCTGAAAGTTTCGTCAAATCGTCCGGCCGGCCAGTGGATGATCATGCGGCCGGATTCGTCCAGAGGTATTTCCATATCCTGAACACCGCCTTCGGGGTGCCGCGCCTGCTTAAGGACTACCCTATCTCTATAGAGGATAATTTCGGGGTTTCCAACCCAATCCAACAGCGCCGAAAGGCTGATATGAGGAAAAAACATACCGTTAAATTGAAATAAGAGGTCGATACGCCTTCGAACACCGTCTGCGTCGATGGTCTGCTCAACATTTCCAGCCCCGTTTGCCCCGCTGAGAACTGGAGCAATAGCAACACCCACTTTATCGTAAGAACGAATAAGGTGGTCCTGGTCAGCTATGATGAGTTTTTTCAGGGCTATCCGTTTCCTAATAGTCTCCATCTGCTCATCGCTGAGTTCGGCAAAGGATTCCACGGTCGGCGTTATGGTGACGTGGGCCCTGCCATGGAACCTGAGCGCGTCGCCGAGCAGAATATCGTTGTCCAGTGCAACATTTTCAGCGCTGGCTGTAAGGTTTTCCCTGACACTATCCAGGTATTCCGGCCACTCCCTGATCAGTTCCCTGGCGTAGGATGGGCTAGTGGTATTCGACTGCCCTTGGAGACCTCGGAATAATTCCGTGGAACTTCCCTCTATTTCGGTTACTGTAGAACGGAAAAATTCTGGGAGGTATTCTTTCAAGTACGTCTCGCTCACCACCCTCGGGCTGGGCTCCAGGTATTCACTATCGACGAGAACCACTTCCGCTCCCAGTTCCGCAAGTTTATTGATGCCCCTGGCGACCAAATCCCTCGTAAGCGGATAAATACGCAGGGATTCAAAGGTAGGATCATCGACTTCAACCACAGTAAGCCGGGGATGGATGGGAATACTTGGTTTTAATCTCAGAAAGATATCCGCCATTCCCCAGCGGGGAACCTCATAAAACGGCAGAAGGGCAAAGACGCTAAAAACACCGAGAACCGCAAGAGAAAAGAGTATCTTACTCATGAGCTTTTTCATTCTCTTAATGTAAAGGGAATTCCTCTGAATAGCAAAGAAAAATTTAGCTTAGATTCGAAATCTCCAGGATTTTATAAGGGAAATACGGTTGATATTGATTTCAAAATGGCGGTCCTGGCTTACATAAACCAGAACGTAATTCACACCCGTGCGGCGCAGATCGGCCGCATGAACTTTCTGGGACTTCGGGTGGCCTGTTTCATCCTGGAACTGGATCTCCAGTATACGGTTTTCCTCATCCAGCGCTTCCTGGATCAATCGGACCTTCCCCGCCGCATTGATCCCGCGGGCTTCCTGGGGTAGGCAGGATTTGTAAACCCTCTCAAGCTGCTCTTTCGTGAAAATCGTGCCATTTGCAGCCAGGAGTTTAAAGGCTTCTTTTTGAAGGTCTTCAGGCAGAGCCTGTACGAAGTTCTGTATCTCAGGATTTTTCCCAAGTTTAGGTATCTCCCAATCTTTCACCTGGAAAAAATTCAGATCTAGGTCGTGGGTTTCAGTAAATTTTTTAAGGCTCCAGAAACTTCTGGTCACCTTCGAGTTCCCCTTTTGAACGGGAAGATTTTTCAATCCGATTTTTCCAAGTGAATCAACGAGATCGGGCCAAGTCGCTGGAGAGATGAGATAGACACCGGCTGCAAGCTGCCTTGAAACGTGGGCATGGAACCCTGGCAGCGATTCAACGATTTCCCGTTGGGAAGCATCGACACAGAGGACTTTACCCTCAAAGATCTGGACTGCTTCGAATTCCTGCCCCCATTGACCGAGGGTAAAAAGGACATTTTGCGGAAGAGTCGAAGCTGAAGCCGAATTCAAGGCATCAATAAGTTCTTTTATGCGTTTTCCCCCGGAAAGTGTGTGAAAAACCGCTTCTTTATTGATCTCGGCGCTGAGAATCTTATCGTATTTTTTAAGGGTCGCCACTTCAAAGATTAGGAGACCTAGTTTCAAATCGACCCATTCGGCGGTAATCTCAAAGGTCGAGTTGATTTTTATCGCAGGAGGAGTTCTTACGAAATACTGCTGGTGAAAATTGGAACAATAGAGCTCATCACCGTTTTTTTCCAGAAGCTGCATTTCAGTCAGGCCTTTCAAAAGTTTTCCGTAAACCTCGGGGTGCGAAACGAGGTGGGTGAGCAGAACGCAGAATTCTGTAAAGACCCACCCCCTGTCTCTAGGGAGCTGGGACAAAAAGGAAAAGAGACTCGGTGCGCAGTCCCAGGCCTCTGTTTTCCCGGCCCAGATCAAGCCCCATCTCTGATCCGGCGGCAGGGTCGTGAGATGTTCGAAATTTTCCATACGCAGGGCAGCGTTTTTCTTCCCTTCTTCTGAAAGCTCGACTAAACGCAAATTCAGGGCGTGGTCTAAAAGTTGCTGCGCTGTTTCGGAGGAGGTGAGCTGTTCCGGCCAATGATCCTTGGATACCCTTTCTTCAAATTGTGTGAGAAATTTTTTATACGTAGGGGCTGGGATTTCACGGACTAAGAGAAGAAAGGCTATCAGGAGGGTTTCGTTTGGAAAAGGTTCGTGGAAAGTCAGGGGTTGAATCGGAGAACCCAGAAAAAGGTTGTGCGGTGCAAGGTAAGGCAACCATTCCTCACCTGCTAAAGCGGGAGAAAGCTTCAGAACCATTTGACCGTGAACTTTTACCGAGAAGATATATAACCTGTCCTCCAACTCTTGAATCTTGGCGTTAAAAGATGAGATCTTACCCCAAACTGGCCCGGGGAAAAGAAACGCAACCTTAGTAGAGGCTTCGTTGGGATAATTTTTTATTAACGCTAGAACGATAATGTCCTGGCGCGAGAGAAAACGGCGCATATTCTCCTGCACTTCTGGTCTCTGAACAAAATGCTGAAGGTTCTCTACCAAGTCGGACTTATTAAAAGGTGTTTCGAAACTTCCTAAGAAATGTTGATAAATCCTAAAAAATCTTCTTTCAGGGAGGGTGAGTAGAAAGGATTTCCAATCGTCCGAACTCTTAGCCAAGGTCGTCCTCCCAGAGTTCTATGGAATACTTGTATCCTTGTTCGGCTAGAAATCTCTGCCTCAGTTGGGCGTACTCCTCCTCAAGGGTATAACGGGTCACGACGGTATAAAAATAAGAATTCCGGGCCTTAGGCCTGAGAATTCTCCCAAGCCTCTGCGCTTCTTCCTGCCGGCTCCCAAAGGTGCCCGAAATCTGGATGGCCATGCTGGCGTCGGGCAGGTCGATGGCGAAATTCGCCACCTTGCTGACGGTGATAATACGGACCTCTTTATCCTTGAAACTCTTATAAATCCGCTCCCTTTCCGGGTGCGGTGTTTTACCCGTTATAAGGGGGGAGCCCAGCGCTTCCGCTATCTCTTGGAGTTGGTCCACGTACTGTCCTATGATGAGAATTTGGTCCTCGGGGTGGAGTTCAATCAATTGCTGGATCACCTTGAGTTTGAGTGGGTTCACACTGGCTATCCGGAATTGGTCCCTTTTGGTCGCCACCGCGTATTCCATCCTCTGGTCGCGGGCGAAGTCCAGGCGGATTTCGCGGCAGACAGCTTCGGCTATCCAGCCCTTGGCTTCGAGTTCCTTCCAGGGTTTGTCGTACTTTTTGGGTCCTACAAGGCTGAAAACATCGCCTTCTGCTCCGTCCTCACGCACAAGGGTCGCCGTCAAACCAACCCGCCTTACCGCTTGGACCTCGGCCGCCACTCTAAATACAGGGGCTGGCAGAAGGTGCACCTCGTCGTAGATGATCAATCCCCACGGGTTGTTTCTCAGAAGGCTGAAATGCGGAAAATCCCCGACCTTATCCGGCCTCCAAACCAGAACCTGGTAGGTGGCGACGGTGATGGGCCTCACGAGTTTCAGATCTCCCGTATACTCGCCTATTTGGTCGGCCGTAAGGCCGGTTTTGGATTTTATCTCGTCTATCCACTGATGAACCGCCGCGACGTTCGTGGTTAGGATCAATGTATGCGTTTGAAGGCGGCTGAGGATCTCGAGACCCACGACTGTTTTTCCGCTCCCGCACGGTAAAACAATCACTCCAAACCCTGTACCCGGACCATTGTCCCCTAAAAGTGCCGAGGCACTTTCGTTCTGGTAGTCCCTTGGGGTGAATTTCTTTTCGATAACCAAGGGAGCGCCTTCTCGAAGCGGTGCGCGGTCCTCCACCGGCCACCCTAGTCGTATAAGCTCGGCTTTTATTGTGCCCCTGTTGACCAGTTCAAGGGTGAAATTCTCACCGGAGGGAACCAGGTATTTGACGATGGATTTTCGGGTGAGAACCTCGCGCCTTAAAGCGGGGTTAAGTACCCGAAGAATCAACTCTTTCTCGTTTTCTCCGGCCTCCATGACGATCATCCCCCACCGGGAGAGGGTTTCCTCTGTTTGGCGGATGATGTTTGCAGGAAGTTCGTACCTGCTGAATTCCTTTAAAACCTGGATGATGGCTTCTGGACTCAACCCCGCACTGGCGGCGTTCCAGAGGCTAATCGGGCTCAATCTATAAGTGTGGATATGTTCAGGGCTCTTTTCCAGTTCTGCAAATGCGCTTAAACGCGCGCGGGCCGCGTCAAAAAGCGGATGATGGGTCTCGAGCAGGAGACTTCCGTCACCTTGAACGATAAGAGGTCTTTCGGGGTGTGAATCAAAATGCATCCGGTCAGTATACCGAAAACCCTTGAATCCCTCAATGAGGCTTGAACCTTGTTTAAAAATCAGTATTTTATAAAGCAAGACAAAATTTCATAACGGAGGAAGGATGTCACAACATAGTGCTATCACCTTAAAAGAAGGTGTTTACCGGTTTATCGCCAACCTAGAAGAAGAGGATATCGACCTCTTTGAAGGTATTTGGCCCATCCCCCACGGCATTTCCTTGAATAGTTACTTTATTCAAGGGGACAAGGGAGCCCTGGTGGATCTTGTCTGCGACTGGGAAGGAACACCGGTGAAAATCACTGACCAGATGGAAGGCGCTAGTTTTTCCCTCAAAGACGTCCACTACGCAGTTTTAAACCATATGGAACCCGATCATACGAGTTGGCTTCCCCATTTACTCAAGAAAAATCCAGATATTACGATCGTTTGCACCGAGAAGGCGGCAAAACTCGTCAAGAGTTTTTACCATATTGATACATGCCATATAGTGAAGTCCGGAGATTCCCTTGATTTGGGTAAAGGCAAGGTGCTTCATTTTCAGGAGATCCCGAACGTGCACTGGCCTGAAACCATGGTTACATACGAAAGCCAGAGCAAGGTTCTTTTTACCTGCGACGCTTTTGGCGGTTTCGGCAGTGTGGAAAACGCCGTTTTTGACGACCAGCTTAACGAGGGAGAAAAGCAGTTCTTTTACGAAGAGAGTTTAAGGTACTACTCCAATATCGTCGGAGCCTTTTCCACTTTTGTGCTCCGTGCGATTGAAAAGCTGGCAACATTGAACCTTCCCATCGACATCATTGCCCCTGCCCACGGTATTATTTTCCGCGGGAACCCTTCCGAAATCATCGAACGCTATAAAAAGTTCGCTATCTATATGGAAGGACCCTGTGAGAAAGAAATCACCTTGATCTGGTCCAGCATGTACGGAAATACGGGAAAAATCGTGGACAGCATCGTTCAAGGTGTCCGTTCGGAAGGGGTGGATATCAATATTTTCCGCGTTCCCCAGGACCACGTCAGTTGGATCCTTCCGGCGGCCTACCGTTCAAGCGCCCTTATTCTTGGAATGCCCACCTACGAATTCAAAATGTTCCCCCCCATGGCTGCGACCATCGACATGTTCGGGCGCAAACATATATGGAAGAAAAACGTTCTCCGGTTCGGAAGTTTCGGCTGGAGCGGCGGAGCGCAAAAAGAACTGGATGATCATATAGACAGGTGGAAACTGAAATGGACCTTGGAAGCCCCCTTAGAATGGGAAGGTTCCCCCACCGAAGAGACCCAGAAGAAGGCCTTTGAAGCCGCCGCTGCTCTTGCACGGAAAGTCAAAGAAGGAACGAACCAGCATGTAACCCAGGTTTAATATCAGCGATAAAGATGATACTACTTTTTTATTGCAAAAAAAGTAGTATATTTGAATCCAGGAGGCGCAAAATGCGTATAAAATGTTTAATGGTTTCTGCCCTTTCTTTTCTTTTGATTTCAGGATGCACATCCGGAGCCAGGGGTGGAAATTCGACGGCTCAAATCCCGCCCGCCAACCCACAGACCAAAGATTATGACCTGACAATCACCCTGGTTGAACAAGAAGGTGATCCCCGCGGCGTCCAGCTCATCATGCAGCAGATGTACCTGCCCGCCTACGCTTTAAATTACTTTTGGTCGACTTTTGAGAAGAGGGGTGATTCATTCGCTTCCACCCGTGAAGGTGATTTTTTTGAGTTCCAGGCAACCCCTGTATCAACGACCCCCGGGCCTGGCGGAATGGTTCTGGGCACCTACCGCATCCAGTTTTCCGCTAAAGATTTGGGAAGCCTGCCTAACCGTGCTTACAAGGTAACCTTAACTCTTGATGAATTGTCGGGAACGGATTTACGCAGAACCGAACTCAGTACTGTCTACATCTTGCGTGTTCTGAATGATCTAAAACTGGATAAAGCCAGAGCTAGGCTTGCAAAGGTGGAACTTACCGATGATGGTCTGACTGGAACAGTTTGGATCGCCGAGTAAATAAACAAAAAATCCTCTTAATAATGGCATTCAAGGATCGCTGATTTGGAGAAGTTTCTCTAGATCGGCGATATCTTGTGTTCTCCCCGAAGCTTTTTTATTGAGTATTAAATCTTCTCGGGTAATACAAGGTAACGAAGTACCTTCCATTTTTACCTCAATTCTCGTTTCCCAGGCTTTTTCAAAATCAACTCCGTCTATACTTGTGAGTATATCAATCCTCACCGGCGGGTAGCCGATTTGGACAACCTTATTGTCTTCAAGGAAATCTCGATCCTTTAAATTCAGGGAACCCAGCCCGAACTCGTCAAGGGCAATAATAATTTTACGCGCATTTTCAATTTCCTTCCCTACCCAGAGATCAAGGTCGCCTGTAAAACGAGGGACGCCGTGCACCGCTAAAGCATAACCGCCAACCAGAAGAAAACGTATTTTAGCTTCGTTGAATAACTCTAGCAGTTCTTTGAAGTCGGGGTTCAGCATTGGAATATTTCCATTGAATGTAGGCCCTCCGAAGCCGTTCCAATTCTTCCAGACCATCCACATAATTCTGGAAAGGCGGAAGATTCTCCTGTGTTTTTAAGTTGTGAAATGTGACTTTCCAGAAGCTCCTATCCATAGTTGTAGTATAGCATATGTGGAGGTGGGGGACAGCTGTAAATAGCATAGACTCAAAAATATTAAATATTTTTCATAGAAAAGACTATCGCTTTTTAGTTTCAAGGTCTATCATAATAAAAAAAGAGGGGCGAACCCCTCTTTAAATCTGACGACGACCCCGAGGGGCGTCTTGTTAACGGGCAGAGCGATAAAGCATTAGTGTTAAGAAAACTATAACGCTACTTTTTCCATCTGTCAAGGGAGTAAACATGGAATGGCGTTTGGGTTTAGATATGGGTACAAACTCGATTGGTTGGGCTGCCTTGGAAACAAAGAGCGGAGTTCCTTTCGATTTGATGGACCTCGGTGTCCGAATATTTCATGATGGACGTGACCCGAAGTCTGGAGAGAGTTTGAACCAGGCCAGGCGACAAGCCCGCCTGATGCGCCGACAAAGGTATAGGACTCAACGCCGTATGAAAGTCGTGAAGAACTTACTGATACGCTCTGGTTTTTTTCCCGCAGATTCTACAACTCAGCAAGAAATAAAAAAAATGAATCCTTACAACCTTCGGGTAAAAGCTCTAACTGAAAAACTCCCACCCTTTGAATTGGGAAGAGTTTTGCTTCACCTGTCCGGCAGAAGAGGTTTTCTTTCTAATAGGAAAAGCGATTCCGAGGAAGACAAGAACCTAAGCCAACTCAAAGAGAAAATGAAATCTCTGAAGGAAAAATTAGAAGATAAGACCCGCTACAGAACTCTCGGAGAATATTTATGGGAAACGAGTAAGACAGTTGGGCAAGGTCTCCGGTTTCGACCTGAACTCACCAATATTTTTCCTCTTCGTGAAATGTATCTGGAAGAATGGGAAACTATTCGAAAAGAACAGGTTAAGTTCCATCCCACTCTCCCATGGGAAGAACTGCGAAACAAAACCTATTTCCAGCGCCCTCTAAAGCCTCAGATTCGCGGTCTGTGTCTTTTTACGGGAGAACCTCGTGCCTGGAATTTTCTCCCGACACTGCAACGCTTCCGAATTTACCAAGAAGTAAACGCTTTGAAAATCTATACGGAGACAGGGAAAGAAGAGCTCACACAAACGCAAAAGGACTTATTGTATAGATTACTCGAAGGCAAGGAAGCGGCTAAATGGAAGGGTAAGGGGCGAGAAAGAACTTTAGGTTGGCCCGAAATCAAAAAGAAACTTGGTATTTCGTCTAACCAGACCTTTTCTCTGGAAAATGATCCCAAGAGAGCCGACGGCTTACAGGGAGACTGGATCAGTGAAAAGTTCCGCCAACCTGATTTCGTAGGGCCCCAGTGGGATGAATTATCGGACAAACTTCAAGACCAAATAGTTGAAGCGGTGGCAAGTGAAAACGATGATGATATCATTCGAGGCTTATTTCAAACACTCATTTTAAGTGAAGAACAAATGGGGAAAATGCTTGACTTTTCAATAGCCAACCCTCAAACCGCCTCTGTTTCGATTTCCTTTGCTCAAAAAGTACTTGATTACCTCCGCCAGGGACAAATTTACAGCACAGCTGTTGAATCTGCCGGTTTTCACCATTCACTTTTAACAAGCGCTTATGGAGATGGCTTAGGTAAGCATCTTCCATATTATGGAGAAATCTTGTGGGACCAGGCAGTACGACGTACCGATAAAAAAACAATTGCCCCAGAGAAAAATGATACTTCCTACATGGTCAGGGCTATCGAGCACTTTGGAAGGATTACGAATCCAACGGTACATATTGCCCTAAATCAATTGCGCTTGCTTGTAAATAAACTCATTCAGCGTTTCGGAAACCCGAATGAGGTCGTTCTGGAAATGGGTCGCGATCTTAAACAAACAAAAAAACAGAAAGATGAAACATCAAAACAACAGGCGGCCAACCAAAAATTGAACCAAAGGATCAAGGAAGAACTACGTCACATTGGTATTGCACACCCCAGCAGCTGGGACTTAAAAAAGTACAAATTATGGGAAGAATTGGGTAAGGACCAGGCCGCAAGATGCTGCCTTTATTCTGGAAAACCCATCAGTCTAAGGCAGCTTTTCTCTGACGAAGTGGAGATCGAACATATACTCCCCTACAGTAGAACACTTTTGGATGGAATGAGTAATCTCACTGTCAGTTATAAAACTGCTAATGCTTACAAGGGCAAGCGTAGCCCATGGGAGGCATTTCACAGTAGCCCGGCTGGTTACTCCTGGGAATCAATTTCCGACAGAGTCAAACGAACCTACCCGGGTATAGAACGGTATAATGTCTCAAAGAGAGGTAAATTTACAAAGGAGGCCATGGAGGACTTTGATGAATCGGAAGAGTTCGTTCAGCGCCAGCTGACAGACAACCATTACATCGCAAAAGCGGCTACACGCTATTTGAGTGTCGTTTGTCCCCGGAATAAAATTTGGAACTCCATCGGAAACATTACCTTTGCATTCCGTTCAACTCATGGTCTTAATGCACTTCTTACCAGACGCAAATACGACGACGATAAAGATTATCCCGCTAGAAAAAATCGCTCCGATCACCGACATCACGCTGTCGACGCAGTGGCCATCGCGCTTATAGACAGGTCCATTCTCCAACATGTACAAAGAAAATCCGGCCTGAGGGAATTAGAACACCACGACTGGAAAGAAATCCTACCAGTCCTTCCCTTCCCAAGAAAAAGATTGGAAGAAATGGTCAAGAATATTCTGCCCTCCATCCGTGTTGACCGCGAACCTATGGGCCAACTTTTCGAAGAAACCGCCATGAGTAAAAGGTTTCCTCCAGTGAGAAAAAAAACCAAGGAAATAACCCAGGGTGAACTTCCACTTATTGTCTCCGACAAAATTCGCGAAGAATTCGAAGAACAGTTGGCCACACTGAAAAAATGGTCGGCGGTTATTGGGGTTATGTCTGATATTTATCCGGAGGTGGTGGTAAAGGAACCCCAGTGGATAAGTCGCAAGCCTGTCACCCGGTTCTCCATTGTAATCTATCACTTATAATGAGAAATCAGTAAAAAGCAGAAAATACGAATAAATCTATATAAGATAGTCAATTAAAGAGAATAGAAGGTCAAAAAGCATGATGTAAAGTTGAGCTGCATTTCCATGGAAAACACGAGAACCGGTCAAAATCACGTAAAGTTCGAAAAACACGTTTAATGCGTTTAAATCCAGAACAAACTATTTATAAATAACAACTTAGATAGTCATTACGAGCACGCGAAAAACGTTGAATTTCTCAAAATCGTGCAAGATAACTGGAAGCGATCTGGAAGTGAATTTCCTTTCCGGTTAAAGAGCCTTCAAAAGCCTGAAAAACCTCCTAAAAACAGCCTTCAAACTTGATGTTTTCTGAAGTTCGTCCTATAATATAAGAAGGTTGGATAACTACTGGAGTTGTAAGCCAGGAATAGTTACCGACCCTTTGGCCCCTTTATTGGGGCCTTATTTTTTTCCCTTCACAATTTTCCGTTCAGCAACATCATAAAGAACCAGGGAATTATCCTGCCTTCTGAAAATTGTGAAATTGAGAATTCTCGGTTGAGTTCCTGTTTCGATAACTACTCTTGTGTAAATGACCTCCTTATACATTCCACCACCTTTGGAATATTCGACAGGGTTACCAGCTAAAATGGATTTTCTAAGTATGTTTTCCAAATCCAGAAGTGCGTTAATTTTTACTTTGCTAGCAGAGAAAGCAAAGGCGTGGTCAATACCTTTTTTACTAATCTCTACGCTTTCAGACAATGAAGGAACAAAAACCTTCTTACCAATCAGAGGAGCTAATTCGGCTTTAATAATTTTTCTCTCCTCTATAACGTCCTGAATCATTTGGTTATTTATCCTGACTGCGGCGTTTTGTTGGATGAGGCGAATTGATTGAATCGGGTCGGAAACAACGCCAGAAGATTGTGCTACTTCTAATAAATCCATCTTTAAAAGAGGATTTCCTTCAATCCGATCAGCCATTCCAGGCGTGATTTTGAAGAAACTGCCCGAGTCCAGCGGGTTCTCGCCGAAGCCTTTTTTATCCTCGCCGATGGGCAGATTTCTGTCCGGTGTCCGTTCCCATGTCGGGTTCGTTTGCTTGATGTAGTCAATCTCTTCTTGGGGGACTGGTCGAACAGTAGAGCGACAATTGAAGTGGAGCGGTGGCCAGTTCGACTTCCAAAACGCATGCGAGGCAGGGAGAATGATCCCGCTACGTTTGGAACATATATCAGTTTGCCGTTCATCTTCGACGCCTATGAATTCAAGGTATTCAGGTTGTGTCCGCTGGAACTCCATAGCACGGCCGGCGTTGTAGGAAGTCTGCATATTGGTTCGATAGACCGTTTCCCAATACATAGGATTCCTTCCGGCTAGGCCGCCGTTCTCCAACAACTTTTGTTCGTTCCAGAACTGCTCCAGCGTTCCTCCTTTCTCGATGGTAGAGAGGAGGCGTTGCTTTACTTTATCAATGGCATCTACTTCTCCGAGAGCGGCAACGGTGAACGCCCGAAATCTCACTTTTGGTTCAAGGTCATACCATTCTTTTGAAGTGAGAGGAAGCCTGGTTTTTAGGAACGTTGAAGCCTCTTCGAACGAAATACCTTCCGGGCTGATATCCTCATCGGCTAACTCTAAATCGGTGGATGCATGGTCCATTCCTGTGAGTGCCGAAAGAAGGAAAACCTCCTCTGTTTCTCGGAACAAGTCAATGTCATTGTTGTAGGGCGTTGTCTGTTCAAGCTCTTCCTTTGTTGGCAATCCCTTAAAAGAGTTGAACCAGGTTCGAACTTTATCCCGAAGCCGTTCCATAATCCTATCCTGGTAGCGGCTGGCGATGCCATCAAGCTCTTTAAGTTTTGCCTTTTCCTGGGCTAGAACAACCTCTTCCGAAAGCCGTTTTTTTTTACCGGTTCGTCGGCCATAAAGAGGTCTTGACCCGCTGGCTGTTGGGGGTTGGGAGATAGGAAAGCATCTTCTTCGTCCTTCGGCCGTGGTAGACCGTAGCGGTCATAGAGAGCGCTTTTTGATACCGGGAATCCGCGATCCAGAGCATCACGCACCATGTCCCAACTCGCGTGATTGGCGGTGTCAAAGAAGATTTGAGGTGAAGCGATATCCGGCCCGAAGTTCAGTTCTACAATCCAATCGATAAAGCGCTGCAAAACCTCGGTGAGGTCAGTAATGGCGGCCCTTGCCGTGTCTTCCATGGTGTCCTGGTGGATTTCACTTTGCGCCCGCGAACCGAACTCCGCCTCACCGGTGGCGAGTGATTGCCCCGTAAGAGCATAAGCAATTTGCGTATCACACCAGTCGATGAGCGCCCTAAAGTCGGCCAGGTCTCCCGCCGTGGTGATGGTCCTAATATCCTTGACGTTGGCAACGGATGCCGTGGATCCGGAGTTGATGGAGCTGAGCATTTCACCCAGGGCTTGGGCTCGCGCTTTGACCTTTTCTTCACCTTCTTGAGAATCGAAAAGCGCAAGAATTGTCGGCACGGCGAACTTCTCTGTTGCGGTCAGCCAGAAGCCAAGACCGGCCTTCTTGAATTTCCAGGGCCAGTAAGCCGATTTGAGGAGACTGGTACCGTAAGGGTTTTCTGGCTCCTTATCATGTCGGAAGAGGAGAAATTTATAATCATACCCCGAAAGAGGTATAAGGTCGTTCTTATCTTTGAGGGACAAAAGTCCGTCTTTATCAAAAAGGAAGCGGTCAGGCTTTTTACCGATTACATCTTCGGGGTACCACCAGCCGTCCTTGTTCTGCCACACAACCTCGGCCACAGAAAAGCCAAAGTCTACGGCAGGGAGAAGGCGGCGAACCACTTTTTCAAGAGGCACCTGGGATATGGCTGTTCTAACAAATTCTTCCACCTTGGGAAGGGCTTCGCCTTGTTCCAGGTGGATCGGCCATTTGGTTATTTGTCCGCGGGCTAATTTCAAAAGCGATTTTACCCTACCGTCCACCTTCATATCTCGGTAGATGGAGAGAGCCTCCCCAGAGTTGGTAAGTACTTCGTCGGGGTTAGGCAGGTAGGCCATCAAGGAACTTGCATTGTCTGCAAGGATGAGCCTTTTGACAAGGACATCATTTTGAATCTTTTTCTTGGACATTTAAAACCCCCTTAAAATGGACTTTGATTGCCGTTTTCCAGCCTGGAAAATAAAAGGCGCCGAAGGACCTGAACCAGCAATTTTCACAGCGTAAGCCAAGGCGTCGCAAAGGTCGTCAAATTTGGCTTTTGGAAACTGGCAAAGTTGATCGATAAGTTCTTCATCACCTGTTTTGCGGAACCGGATGAGTCCGTTTTCAATAAGTGGTGATATTGCACGAAGACGTGTCGCCTTAGAATCTCCTCCGGCTTCGACTGTTCTAATCGGGAGATAGACACCCTGCTGAGCGGCTAACATTCCTACGAAACGCGCGTAGATTTTCTGGAAGCTCACTCCTTCCCAAGCAATTTGTTCATATTGGAAAACTTTGTGCTTGGTACTGAGTTGGAGAACTGTTTCGTTTTCGCTGCAGGGCTTACTCCATTGGTCGAGAATCCAGATTGTTCCAACTTGATCAACCCCAATGGAAACCATAGCGGTGCCGTCGTGTGCGCCTGTTGCGGGATCCACACCGTTGAATTTCCGAAGCAGGTTGAGCGCCGGGCGTTCGTCGGAGGTGTACTGGTTTCTTCTGATCCACTCTTCTTTGATGATGCGATCTTCATCGGAGAGTGGTTCGTTTTCGTATTCGGTGGAAAAGACATCGGAACCCAGTGTAGTACGCTTCTCTTCAAGAATTTCCCGTGACCAGTTTTCGGGCCATAAAGGAGAATCATCGGGCTTCCAACAGGATAGGCGTACCGCAATCCACCGCTTCAGCGTACCTCTTCTCAGTTCCTCCATTAGACGGCTAATAGGATCGTCGTTGTGAAAAATGGTATTCACCCAGACTAGGAACGCAGTCTTTCCCAGGTTGAAAACCACGCGCTTTAACCAACGATGAATCTTGCTCCGCTGGGTGGGAGAATCTACCGCGTCGTCTTTAAGGATGTCATCCAGAATAATCAGGTCGGGGCGGTATTGGCGGTAGCGGGTACCGCGCATAGACATGCCTGAACCTTTGGCTTGCAAACAGGTACCGTTCTTGAGCTCGATGCGGTTATCACTCCAGCGGCCATCACCTTTCATGTCGCCGAAGTCCTCCATCAAGGCTTCGTTCTCTTCAAGTTCGGTGCGGATATT
This sequence comes from Borreliella garinii, assembly GCA_020720765.1. Taxonomy (GTDB): domain Bacteria; phylum Spirochaetota; class Spirochaetia; order JABEVK01; family JABEVK01; genus DYOB01. The sequence goes on along the minus strand of DYOB01000012.1, from coordinate 23,319 downwards.
AATGAGGTTTTCCGATGCGGTTGCGCCAGCGGCACCAATGAGAAGGACATACCTGCTCTTGTTGCATAGCAGACGCCAAAGGGGATAAGCAAACGACCACCGGACGGTCTTGCCGTGTTCACGTGGCTCAATGAACATGGCACCGGCTAGTGTTTCATTCGGCTGCAAAAGGTCCTGGTACTTGGGTTGAACAAAGACTTTGAGCTGGTTGATGGTTTGTGGGGAAAGAGCCTGACTATCAGCAACGTCGAAAAGAATGCGTTGGTACTCTGCGGCGTCTGTGAAGAAATAATCGCTGAGATAAGTCTCGCAAAAAAAGCCAAAATCCCGCTGGGCGCGGGTAACACGGTCTTTCTTGGCTTCGGATTCTTTCTTCTTGTCGACAGCCCCTTGGCCGCCGACAAGTTCCCCTAAAAGATTCAAGTACTGACCTCCAAGCCGCCAACGACAGCTGTTAGACGATCGAGTAAATCGGGATGGTTTTGGAGCTCTTTCCGAATGGTCTCCATGACTGACTTTTTCGCCGCTGCCACACCGTTTTGGAAGTTGAGTCTGAGCTTGGCAATTTGCGTCTGGCTTTGCACCAAGGCCTTGAGCGCATGAGCGGCTTCGGCGGAATCTTTGAATTGCAAACCATCCATACTCTGGACAAACTCAAAGTAGTTTCGACTCAGAATTGAAAGGCTCGCTTCGTTCACATCGGTGTTAGGGTCTGAGCGCACCATGTCGATCAGTATTTTGGATTCTTCCATGGCTTTTTTATAAAGCCTCGCCGTCTCCTTATAAGAGCGAACTGTCCGCTGAATACCGCTCCGAGAAACGGCAAACCCCTTATGTTGTAACTCCTCGACGATTTGATTAATCGTCAATTTCTGGGAGTTATACAGGTCCATGATCTGCTCTACGATGCCGAGCAGGTCGGCGTTACTGCGGCGGCCCATTAGTCCACATCCGGGCAGATGTTTACACCAGCGTCTGTAATAGTACCTTCCATAAGGTCGATACCTGTGGGTGAGATACGGTAGATTTTCACTCGCTCACCACTCTTATAAGGGTGAGGCAAGTCTTTTACTGAAGCCAAACATTTGTCCGCAAGGTAAGCAAGTGACTGTTCTATGTCGGTAACCTTGTGGTAATCATAAAAGATTCCTATCACTGTTCGTTCGTCAGCTCCCTCAGGGTAAATGTTCTTAAGAAATTCCAGAATTTTACCACGTAGCGTTGTTTGCTTCATTTTTTTTCCCTTTCTGCCAGACGATCGAGGCGGTCAACCACCCGGTGTATTTCTTCTCTCCACCCCGAGAAATCTCGGTAATGCTCTTGTCTTGGCAGATAGTCCCTTTCAATAACAGTAACCCGCCTAGCGAGCTCATCAACCGCCTCATCCATTTTTGCTACCTTAGAATCTAAAGAACGCTCAAGAGCGGAAATTTCTTCCTTTACTTGGGCAAGCATTTCCTGAATACGACGATCACTCTTACGATCAAAGTCGGAGAGCCTTTTTCCCATGAGTCCGATAGCAAAAGCAAGAACGAGAAGCGCTGGGGCTGAGCCGTATTGCAAGAGCATGAGAACAAGCTGGTCCATCATCTACCTCCCAAGGTTCTGAGCAAGGAGCGTCGAAAGAACGCCGAGGCTAAAGCAAGCAATAGCAGTGGGTCCGGCCCAGGATTTGGGAAAAAATTCGGCTCGTAAGTTCTCTGCTTCAGTCTGCCAAAAAACCCTCTCGGGGGCTTCCGCGAGTAGACCTTCCTTGTACCCTTCTTCGAACGCTTTCGAGATCGCTTCACTAGCTTCCTCCTCCATCATTTGAAGGAGTTCCAGCACTACCGGCCCCGAGTAGTCGGCGTCGAGTCTGATCCCGTACGGATTCTCGATACTCGGCGTCGATCTGTTCGATTCTTGCGCGAAGGCGCACGGGATCATGGGAACGGTCAACAAGCTCACGAGCAGGAGTGTTTTGTAATTCATCTCGTTTTTCCTCTTTTCTTTCTTCTGAGATTGGCTGTATGTTGTCCTTCTTAAATATCAAGACGAAAGCTAAAAGCCCAAGTACGATCCCTATGAAGAAATCTTTGATTTTTTTCCAGATATTAGAGAGCACCACTTTGAGCCTCCGCAAAGGCTTGAACACCCTTCATCCCTAGACCAGCTGTAACCATTCCGGCGCCTGTAATGGTAATGGCAGAGGCTTGTGGGTTACCCATGAACATGGCCACAGTGCCCGCAAGGGCAATCAGAAGTCCAATATGAACAACCCTGTGTACCAACTTGCGCATCAATGAGTAAGCGCCTGTTCCATCCTGCCAAATGGACAAGGGTTTTGAATCTGTTATAGGTTCTTTCCCATCCTGGTAATCTTCTATTTTAAAGCCGCTTTCACCGCTCATAATCCTTCAAACCTCCCTGTAGGGTCGATAATGTGCGCCCACTTTTTCCCGACGTGGTCGTACTCACGCGTGTAGTGGTTAAAGGCTGCCAAGGTCAGTTCAACGTTGTTGCCGTTATGGTCACGGTAGTCAGAGTGTATATTTCCCCAAGGGTCGTCGATGATGACGGACTTGACCAGGTCGAGATTCGTTTCTAACCAGGTCTCCGGTATTTCGCCCTCATATTCGAATCCGACCAGGGCCACCATGTGTCCATAAGTTGTAAAACGTCCGGCCACTACCGCACCGCTACGGAGTGCCGCAATTCTCCACAACAGAAGTCGAAGGTCGGCTTTAAGGGTGAAGCGACTGACAACCCTGTGGCACAGCAGATAATTGGTCCCCCACGATAGTAGATCGTGTATTTCTCTTGCTGGTCGGGTGCCAAGGGTAGGAAATTCCTTAAGTTGTTTGGTCTTTACTGTTTCTGAATTTAAAAGTTCGGCTAAGTGATCCTCTGGCTGAGTGTCCACGGGAACAACAAACTCTACCCCACTGGAGCGTAGGGCCATAATCATGGCAGTGACGTTGCACGTGGATGCCGGAGCGATCTTGTTGTTTCGTTGAGTATGATAGGGGTTATTTAGCAAGTACCTCATGGCATCAAGCTAGCATTAACCCCCCTATTAAAACTGTAATTTGGGCCTTTATAAATTGCTGTGTTTTGACAAGTAGAAAATCAAATCATCACGTAAAATTTGAGTTTCTTTTTCTTCGGTAATTGAATCGATTTGGCCATCGCGCACCATGCGTTTCACTGTCTTTTGTGACACGCATAAAATACCCGCAACTTCAGGCACAGTCAAAATCAAAGGCAAGTTGGTTTTGAGTTGAATTTTGGTTGATGGTCTTATCATGGTTTTCTTCCTTTATGGGTAATGGCAGGAGTTCTGCGTACTCTTTAATTGCTGATAAAGAGCTTTCGGGTATCCTCCAAAGGTGGCGCACCTTCCAAGCTTCCAAGCGCCCCATCATTAAATAGTAATAAACAGATCTACGGGGTTCTCCCAGGCGCTTGGCGGCCTGAGCAGGGCTATAGAGTTTAAGTAGCATTCTCCGGATCCTTTCCCGCCTGAATGGCGAGCTTCTTGAGGGCTAGAATAACCTTGGTAGCACCTGTTTTGTCGAGCCAGTTAGGTGCATCAATTCCGCTCATGCGCTGCACGAACTTTCGAAGACTTTCAGGAGTTGGAGAGCGGGCAACGCGTTTCCATAGTACTTCAATCTGAGCGCGCTGGGAGGAGGTGCACCGCCAGAAGTCCGACCAAGTGGGGCGTTTATTTTGCCTTCTCGTGCTAAAGCCTAAAGAAAGGAATCGAGTCATGAGATCATCGAATTGCCGCTCGCTTTGTAGCTGAGCTGATGAATCCACGCCTGTGACTGCCACAAGGACAGCACGGTATTGGTCATCGCTTAAGCCAAGTTTCTTTTTAGCGAGATGTATTAAGGCTAGTTTCTGATTTCGATTTATCAACATGACTCTCCTCCTACCGCCTAACGTCCAGAAAGGCGGTTTATGCTCCTTTTTTTAAAAGCTCCTGGTTCACGGCATCCCTTTTGGGCTCACAGAAAAAGCTATCTTTCTCTACGCGTTTGGCGTCTACCTTAGCAAGGTCTGGTTCTGACATATCAGCCATAGCCTCCTTGTCCGGCTCTTCCTTAATACGGATGAACTGGTAAAGACCAAGATCACGCAGAAGATCCAGGGTAGTCTTTTTTACATGGATACTTGTAGACTTGCGATACCCGAAGGTTCCGAAAGTCAGCTCCACGCTCTTGCGGTCGGCAAAAAGTTCGACTTTGTTGTACTCGGCATAAGCTCCCAGCCGCTCAGAAAGCGAATCTATTCTCTGCCTGTATGACTTACCCTTCTCGGCGGCGCTGGCCTTGAGCGAGGCAATCTGCTGATCAATCTCGGAATCAATGACTTCTAGTTCCAAGACACATTCGCCAATTTCCCGAAGCGTGGCGTCCGCTTCCTCCAGACTCCCAATCTTGCCCACAACCTGGGGCTTAATTCTCGACATCATTGCCCTCCTTTTCATCTTTCTCTGCTTCATTCCTGATATAGACATGATCCATAACATGAAGTTTTGCATTTGCGGCGATCTTTGTAATGGACTCGCAAGCCTCCAACGAGCTACCGTTAATTCTTCCAGCTACTGCCAAGGTCTCGATGGTCCGCAGGTTGTGCATGAGTTCTGCGTACCCTTCAGAATCTAAAATTAAAGTGCTCATACGTCCTCCTTGAGTGCTACTGGCTTACTCTTTTTCTTCTTGAATACGCGCTCTACCTCCGCAACCGGCGAGGGGTCAAACAGCTCGGCTATCATGCCGTTATCTTCCAGCTGTTCGCGCTCTTCGAGGAAGAGTTCCATGGCGGCCTGAATGGTGTCTTCCAGCTTTTCTTTCGCGCTGAGAAGCTCTGGTTCGTTAGTGTCGATATGGATGCCGCCGACAAGAAGTGGATCATGCCAACCTGGGCGCACCACTTGTATGGCGTTATTGACCACGGCGACCCGGTATTTCTTGAGGTGCGCGGTCGATTTAACCGGCATTCGAAGAACCGCTTTGACCGCTTCGGGACCGTCCCGGCGGAACTCCTTGGGGATCTTCACAGGTTCCAACTCGGGTGCGCCCAGGCGCTTGACGCCGGACTCCAGGTAGGCTTCGGAGAGGTTCATGTCCTCGGTAATCCCTGCGGGAAACTTCTGATAGACCTTCATGTACCTATTGGCCGTGGGATGTGAAAATGGCATTTCCGCTGCAATCCATTCTCCGAAATGCCCGAAGTCGAGTGCGTCTTTGACAAGGGTGAGTTTCTCCCCGAGTCTCCAGACCAGCGCCACCGTGGCCTTGACCATCCCTCCCAGCTGCTCGTGCAGGTTAATGATTTCGGTCACTGTGGACTTGGACAGTGCGGTTTTACTCATGCAATCCTCCTTTTGGTGTCATCGAGTATGAGGGCTCCGGCGGCGGCGACCACTTCCGCCGTGGGCATTTCCAGGTTATTCGCCATGCAGGTGCGGTGGGCGTTCTCTATAAGTTTGGAAAGCCTCCGGGCCGAGGGGCCGCATCCCTTCCAGAAGGCTTTCTGAGTCTCACGGTCTTGCACCAAGTTAGGCCAGGCTGAGAGCACGATGTTTTGTGCGTCTAGTTCCCTGAGTCCGGCTACCGCGGCGTAGACGCCGATGCGGCTGGCTATCTGCTGATGGTCGTTCTTGAGGGTGATGATCCGGTATTCCAGGCGCGGTAGCCCGGAAAGAACCAGGCCGCTTTGTCCCGCGTCGTTGACGATTTGTCGCAGAAGTTCCAGGCTGTCGTCTTTGAGGTAGTCGGCTTCGTCGACCATCACCACCATATCTTGTTCTGCCAGCTTTTGGTGTACGCGCATCGCAACGTCTGGGAAGTTACCTTTGCGCTCAAAGCCCAAACCGGCGGCAATCTCGTAGATCAGCGTTTGCTTCGTCATGGCCTTGTTGACGTTGATGTAAATGGCGTTGTGAGGGTTGGCCTCGGCGTAGGCTTTAAGAGCAGTGGTTTTGCCAAAGCCCGCTTCCCCCACCACCAGGGCGATGTCTTTATTCTCATGGGCCAGGGTAATGGCCTTTGTGATGCGGTTAAAGGATTCAGTATTGGCGACGGGAATAGTCTTCCGGGCGCGTCGGCGCCCTTCTCTCTCCAACCATGAGCGTATAGTGCCCTCGACTGCAAAGGTGTCGCCTTTATAACTATCCGAGATCCACCCGCTGAGCACACCCGGGGTGTAACCACAGCCTTCGGCAGCTTTAGCCTGAGATATGGCGTGAATCTTTAAGAAGTCCGTGAATTCCTGTTTTAAGGTCTTTTGATGGGTCATGAAATTATCCTTCTAAGCCCACATCCAAGGGGCTGATCAGTTTGGGTTTGGATGAAGCCCTGGGGGCTTCCTTCTCTTCGGGAAGGGCCTGGTGCTCAGCCCCGGCTGCCAGTTGGAAGAACGGTCCTTCGTTCTCACTGGTGCGGGCTTTGAGAAGATGCGCCTTGTTAGTGAAATAGCGAATCTCCTGAGCCTTGAAACGCATCACCTTGTCCAGGTCGGCGGTTTCGTTGAACTGACCTGCAATAGCTCGGGCAATCAAACGGCCTTCTTGGTCGGAAACAACTACCTCGCCTGGCCGGTGCCAGAGCCGCCGAACCAGAACCTTTTGTCCAAAGTAGTGTTCCAGCAAGGAGCGGTGGTAGTAATGCACGTGGTCCAGCTCCACTCCGTACTTGCCCACCGTTCGAAGGAAGGGCGTTCCAAAGTGGTTTTCGAGAAGCCCCATATTCACCGTCTTGGCTACCGAGGCCCGGCTTGTGAAGGCTTCGTCGGCGGTCATCCCTGAACGGCCTTTGGCTTCGCCTCTCCACTGGGCGTTCCAGTTGGTAAAGAACTCATCCAGGGCCTGTGAGAAGACGGTAAAGTCCAGACCTTCCACTTTGCGCTTGGCCAGCTTTCCGATACGGCGGTGCAGGAGCTTGGCTTCCTCGGGCTTGGTAACGGTGTTTGACCCGGTGTAGGTAGGAAACTGTTTGTCGAAGTACGCTTTGATGGAGCCAAACATCCGCTCTGTTCGACCCTTTGACTTGCCGTTGTAGGGCGTCGCCAAAATGAGCCGGGTACCGCACAAGGCGTAGAGCCCTTGGAGCTCGGCCTCTTTTGCTTCGTCTTCCTGCCCCCAGTTCACCGCGGTCCCCGTCAAACTCTTGGCGAGGTAATCCTTACCGTTGTCGGTGTGGATTTCCACCGGTGCGCTGTATTTGGTCACCATGAGGTAAAAGGCCATGCCGATCACCGAGCTGTTGGGCGCCATGCTGGGCATCCAGCTGAGAACCTTGCCGCTAGAATAGTCCACCATGACCGTAACCCAGGGGCGTCGTAGTTCGTTGCCGGCGTTAATAAAGAAGTCGAAGTTGTGGTGGTCGGACTGCACCTGTTCCATGGGGGAATAAGCCGTTGGGTCGCGCACCACAGTGGGCATGTACTTATCGCGGAAGGCTGTAGGCCCTTCCCGGTAGAGGCTCACCAGGCTCTTGTCCAACCCCCCCGTGAGATAGCGGAGCACCGTGGCGTAGCTGGCTTTACTTTGGAGGGGGCCGTTCACCAGTCTGTGGTAGCAACTCGCCGCCGAAGGCTTGCGCTGATCCAGGTACCAGGCGCGCAAGGCTTCCTTTTCCATCTCGGTCAGGACCCCGCGGGCTCGTTCTTTGCTTCTTAGGCTCCACTTCGGAACCACGGCCGCGATATTGTCGTGGTCGACGCCTTGTATCCAGCGGTAAAGAGTTTTAGCGCTCAATTTTCCCAGAATTTTAAAAACTAAAGGATAGCTTCCCGCATTATAGGAGGCTGTAAAAGTGGTAAGGTTCATACCTCTAGAACGGGCTTGTTTAGCGTGTTGCACTACCATCATTCGGTACATGGCAGTTTGGCGGTCTTCGTTACGCACCATATTGTACACCCGTGCTTCGGCGAGGGCTCCTACTGCGTCGGCGTCCAGTAAGTCAACCAGATGGGTCTGAATGTCTACCGGAAGCTCTTCCCGATAGAATCCCTTTTTGCGTCCGTCCTTGATCCAGGGCCAGCCTTCTTTCTCAGCCCGCAGCGCTACCGCCCTTGGTGTGACATTCAGTACCTTGGCTAGATCGGAAGTGGTGAGAAACTCAGCCATGGTTGGCCTCCGGATCCACTACACTAGAAGAGGAGGTATCAGCATGTCGGAGGCTTTGATTGGAACGCTTATTGGGGGTGGTATTACCTTGCTTGGAACTGTTCTCACACAGATCTTCATATTCCACAAAGAGCGGGTAGTCAGGAGGTATGAACTTGTCCATGACCTGATTCCAAAGAGGCTTGGCGCGCATGAGAAGATTTCTGTTGTAGTAGCGAAATTCGCGCCTCATAAAATCTTTCATGAACTCATTACCTCTGATGGTGCTGAGAAATTTCTTATTGCTCTCTTGTATAAGTTCACAGATATTTCTTTTGAGACCCAGATTTGGGCTCATAGTGAGGTTTCCAGAAGTTTCTCTGATTTGATCGAGGTAATAAGAGAACATAAGTGGGCATGCACTTCTAAGCCGTCTTCGGTAACATGGAAGTTCATTGATGACTTCTCCGAATCTTTTAATAAGGTTGCGAAAGTGCTTCGGGAAAAGATAAATCGTTACAGTGGGTCGAATGCTGTAGACAAACTTCTTCACTTTTTTGACGATAAGAGCCCCGTTGTCCAAGAAAAAGTTAAAAAGGACAAGCCCGATGATATGCCCAGCAATCCCACCAACAATTAATCCGATGTAGAAGGCAATACTCATCCTTCCACCCCCGATATGTCTTTGACTTCCTCAAAGGCGTCTGTGCTATGATTAAGGTGTAGCTCGCCCGGAACGTGCCACTTGGAGAGGCGTCCTGGGTAGATAATCACGCCGGCAAACATGCCCGGCAGGATGGGTTCCGGCGCGGGTACGCAGGTGACGACCAGCCCGTTTCGGGGACTTCGATACATATGGCCAAACTTGGGAGCGTCCACCAGCCCACCCCCGTTGCCGTTCGTGAGCCAGTTGCGTAAGGGCAGGTTACCGAACAGCTCCTCTCGGGTGACGCCGAGCACCGTGGCGATCCGTTCTTCCAGCCTGGCCGATTTGCGTATAGCCCGGAGAACCTTTCCGACCATGCTCACATCCAGGCTAATGCAAAGAAGCCTGTGCAGGTCTCTCACCTGTAACTTACTTATGGCTAACAGATACCACGCCTTTGCTTTCCGCTCTTCCGGCGGGGCGTAAATAAACTTGGGAGCGTCCATCAGGCCACCCCCTTGCCGTTCATCCGCCAGATGCGCAGAGGCAAGTTGCCGAACAACTCCTCGCGGGTTACGCCGAGAACCGTGGCGATCCGTTCTTCCAGCCGGGCCGACTTGCGCTTGCCGTTCAGCACGTAACCGACCATTTCGCGCACTGGTTTGAATCCCAGCAGCTTGTGAAGGTTTATAACCTTCAACCCGCGAAGGGCCATTAAATACTTTGCCTTCGCCTTCCGCTCTTCCGGCGGTGCGTAGGCAAAAGGTTTGACGAGATTAGGTTTCTGCGTCATACTGTCTCCGTCCTTTAAGAGGGGGAGCGGTGAACCTGGCCAGGTGCGCTCCCTCTTCTTTTTTAAGTTAACGTTCCAAAAGGAACGCCCGATATATCGAGTATCGTTCGATATATCGTTTTTGTCAAGGGGTATTTGTGAAATATCGTGCAATTGGTGAAATATGACTGATTGGTCGAGTAGAATCAGTGAGATAAAGACTCAAGCCGGGTTAAAATCAGCCGACCTTGCTAGAATTCTTGGTGTGCGATCTGGTCTAATATCAGAGATTGAGCAAGGTAGGTCTAAAAACCCATCAGCTGGCTTCCTAGAACTCATGGTTCAAAAACTTAAAGTTAATCCGGATTGGCTTCTTACAGGGGTTGGTCCAGTATTTAACCATTCTAAATTACTCACTGTGAGTAATTTGCCCCAGGATGCAACGCATGACAAAAATGTAACTTCTCTCACTGTGAGAGAAGTTAGCGACATCAACGACCCTGTTGAAAGGGCTGTCGACGACCATGTGGAGGCTGCTGAGCAGCTTGCCTCGCGACTTCAAAACACGTGGGGACCAAAGAACGGCGACCCGCCTATCCTGCCTTTGGAGAAGTCACCCGGCCCTGGGGCGTTCCGCATTCCGATGCTGGATCAGGCGGTGTCTGCTGGCGGTGGTGCATCTCTGTCTGAAACAGATGAGGTGGTGGGTTGGGTCCAAGTTCCCAAGGCACTCAGGCGATACGGGACGCATTTGACAGCCCTTCCGGTTCGCGGTGATAGCATGGAACCTACCTTGACCGAGGATGACATGGTAGTGTGCGACATCGGCGGCTGGGACGGTGACGGTATTTACGTGCTCAGGATGAACGATTCAAGCCTGGTGAAGCGAGTGTCCATGCGCCCCGGAGGTTACCGGGTGATTTCAGATAACAAGGCTTATGAGCCCTTCGACACGGATCCGGAGCGTGACAAGGTCTCGATTGTTGGCCGCGTTCGGTGTATACTCAAAGTGGTGGGGTGATGGAGAAAACTTGCATCTCTCACCTGCTCCTTGGGGTCGAGGATATGTGTTCGAACTAAGGAGAGAAGATGAAGAAGATCGAAATCAATACTGAAGAAGAAATTGAAAGGGTTCTTAGCGAATCAATAGCAGATATCGATTCTTTGAAAGATGCTCAAATAGTCATTGATCCCAAGCTTTTAAACATTCATATAACCTTTAAGGGGGAGAAGTTTAATTCTTCTCTTCCAAGCTCGGCAATGGCAGGGCTACTCGAAATTCAAGAATTGATCTATGCTATCTACGCCAAGACAAAGGGAGCGGGAAAAAGGCTCACCCGTGATGAGAAGAAGAAACTTGAACTCAACATCAAGGTGGGTAAAGGTTCGACGGATATTAATATTGATATTACGGAGGTTTTGAAGAACATGACCGGAGAGCAGATTCTCATAGGCATTGGTATTGTCTCCATCGCATGGGTCCTTGTAAAATTGGTTTCTGGAATCATGGGAAATCTCACCAAGGTGAAACTGGCAGAAATCGAACAACGAAAAGCATTAGAGGAAGAAAAAACCAAGAAAGAGCTATATCATACTTTTGAAAACATTTTTGAAAGCGCTGTTGATTTTAGAGACTCGGTACAGAGAAAGCTTGTAGCTGCGAATCCAGAAACGATAACTATCAATGGTACTACTCTAACTCCCGCTGAAATTGAGCAGGCGAATCCGCCAGCTAAGAGGACGCGCCACGAAGAGACAGATGAAGTAATCAGGGGGCATTTCAGAATAGCCAGGATCGATATCGATGAAAGTAAAGGCACTTTTATTGATGTAGTTCACCTTGAGTCCAAAAAGGAAATCTCTCACGTGAATATTCTGGCAGACTACCTTTCAAAATCTAATTACCAGTGGATTATGGACGCGGTAGAAGATGGAAAAGGCAAACCGGTTTTCATGCACATCATTGCACGCATGAAGAATGACCAGGTCCTACATGCCTACCTGCAATCGTTCGATAATCTATAAGGTCACGTTAGTAGATCGACCACGCCCCGTTCGGGATCAAAAGTTCGACACTTCTCTATTTAAAGATTCTCATTCGGCGCCAAGGGGTCAAGTAATCGATGACTTCTTTGGGGTGACGCATACCTCCAAACGCCCTGAGAATAAATAAACTAAGAACTCTCCACCATCTTGGCTTCCCCAGCCTCATCAAGGTGCCGCCTTCGTTCACTTGAACATATATCGCATTACCCATAAATATCACATCGCCAAGCATTTTTAGTCCTCCTACAACAGGTTAGAGGCTTTTCTTTCTCCTGGGTGTAAATCTGGGCTGTCCTCACGCCGCCATTTGCCCTGAGACCCGTTCAAAAACCGTTCAAATTCGCGACCCCGCCCTCCGCTGGTATAAAGAGACGTTTTCCTGGGAAATCGGCTTAAAAGGGCTGTTTTTTGAAAACAAGATATGAGCGGTTTTAAAGATTTATTGATTAGTCCTAGAAAACATTGTCTCGTACCATCAGCTGATCTAAACGAGAAACAAATGAGAGCCATTTACAGGTGGCTCAGGTACTAAGATATGGAATCGCTTATAGAAATTAAATCCCTTCACACAATAGTTCGATAATGAAGGGGATGGTCAATTGAAGTTAAGTAGCTGGGTATTCTAAATATGGGGGAATAATGGATAGAAGCAAATTTAAGGATATCGATCTAAATGATCCTTTCTTTGATACCTTGAAATCTGATTATAAAGAATTCCGGGGATGGTTTCTTAAGAAGGCAGAAGAAGAAGCGTTTTTCATTCTATATGATGGAGAATTACAAGGATTTCTTTATCTGAAGATTGAGACGGGTTCTCTTGACGATGTTTCTCCATCACGTGAATCCACAATAAGACTAAAAATTGGGACGTTAAAAGTTAATCCCCATGGAACACGATTGGGTGAACGCTTCATTAAGAAAGCTTTGGACGCAGCCCTCCTTAACAACTGCAGTGAAGTTTACACTACGATTTTCGAGAAACATCACGGCTTGATTGAATTGCTGGAAAACTACGGTTTCAGAAAACAAGGTACGAAAACAACATCTTCCGGAACAGAACAAGTATTATTAAAAAAAATGGGATTCCTTACAGGAAATCAAATCAAAGACTATCCATATATTGATTCTAAATCTCGCAAATTCCTTCTTTCAATTTATCCAGTATGGCATACTCGACTATTTCCGGATTCGATTTTAAAAACGGAAGACCCTAAAAAGATTCTTGAAGATATCTCTCACACAAACAGTATTCACAAAGTTTATTTAACCAGAATGAGAGGTACCAATACTTTGGAGCGCGGTGATACTCTGTTGATCTATCGGACTAGTGACAATGCAGGGCCTGCTCATTTTCGTTCTGTTGTTACATCCGTTTGTATGGTTGAGGAAGTGAAATCCATTTACAACTTTAGTACAGCAGAAACCTTTCTGGACTACACTCTAGACTACAGCGTCTTTACGGAAGAAGAACTTCGAGAACAGTTTAGAATAAAGAAATACCATACCATTATCAAGTTCACTTATAACTATGCTCTCCCGAGACGGCCAACACGAGGATGGATGTTAGAACATGTGGGAATGGATGGAGATCAATATTTTGGATTCCTTCAACTATCAGACGAACAGTTTTATGCTATATTTAAAGAGGGGAAGGGGAATGAAAGTCTTATTGTCAATTAAACCTGAATATGCGGAAAAGATACTTAACGGCTCCAAGCACTATGAGTTTAGGAAAGTTCTATTCCAGAAGCCAAATATAACAACCGTAGTTATATATGCTTCCAAGCCAATTGGGAGAGTCATCGGTGAATTTCAAATTGAAGGAATTCTTGGTGCACACCCAAAAAACCTTTGGACGACTTCTCGCGAAGGCGCTGGTATAACAAAGGAATTTTTCGGTAAGTATTTTGAAGGGAAGAAAAAGGGCTATGCGATTAAGGTCGGTGAAGTTAAACGGTACCCCTTACCCTTGAAACTAAAAGAAGTGACGGGATCAACCATCCCGCCACAGTCATTCTGCTACCTATAATTACTGTTCGGCCTCTTTAGCAAAGTCGCGGAACCGCTTATCCATGGCTAAGTTGTATTCCATTATCTTGAAATTAAAAGCACTTTGATTTGAGGTAAAGCTACCAAAGTTATAAATAAAGATGATGCCGCCGGTCCTGCCGGGCTCCTGCCAGCGTTTTCTTGCTTTCACTTGACTCCATTTAGGCATTTGGTTACACCACGTGAATGAACAAATCACCTCACATTCGTTTAATGCTTGGAGATACCTTTAGGGGTATGGATTCACTTCCAGACCAAAGTATCGATCTTATCCTTACCGATCCACCGTATGGTATCACTGATTGTTCCTGGGACAATAAGCCCGATATCAAAGAACTTTGGAGGCATTGGGTGCGGCTCCTCAAGCCTCAAGGCGCTGTAGTCCTTACGGCAACCTTCCGTTTTGGTATGGAAATGGTCCTTGGAAACCCGAAATGGTTTCGCTACGACCTGGTGTGGGAAAAAACCAGGGCAGTCGGATTCCTTAATGCAAAGAAGATGCCCATGCGCAACCACGAGATGATTTTGGTTTTTTATCCGCGCACGGGGGCATACCAGGCACTCAAGGTGCCGTCTGTGGTCAAAAAGCGTTCACCGACACGAAATCGCTCCACCTCCAACACCTACGCCATTCGAGGCCCCGCAGCTGAAAACTTTGTCTGGGAAGATGATGGATATCGCCACCCTAAGAGCGTCCTTCGTTTTGATTCCGTCGCCAAACCGGTTCACCCTACCCAGAAACCCTTGGAACTCTTTGAATGGCTCGTGGGTTCCTATTCAAGACCGGGAGCATGTGTGCTGGATCCTTACATGGGAAGTGGTACAACGGCTCTCGCTTCGGCGCGTTTAAATCGTTGTTTTATTGGATTTGAAACGCTTGAAAAGTATTTTCAAATCGTTCAAAAACGTCTCGTTGATTTACATTCAACGTTGCCTATTTACACGGGTCCATTAGGAGATATTTGTTTGAATTAATTCGGACTACATTACAGCTTAGTAACTAGCAACAGCTATAAACTAGGGTTATGAAAAAGCGCATACAGCTGGCGCGAACCGGCGTATTTGGTCAAGCGGGCACGCCCGTCACTAAAAAGGACTTGGAGGAGATCGTTGAGACCTTCTCTGGGGATAGCCCCATCACACTGGGTCACCAGCTGGCCGACTATGGGCCAGCTTTCGGACAGGTTACGAGTGTCTCTCTTAATGAAGAGAATGGACAACCCGTACTTGAAGGTGATATTGAAATCCATCAGCTCTTAGCTGATGCCGTCGAAGAAGGCTTTTATAAAAAATGGTCAATTGGTGCACCAAAGCGGGCAAGCGACGGTAAGCGTTACTTACACCACTTAGCCTTTCTTGGTGCGGTTCCACCCAAGGTCCCTGGCCTTAAGGAATTAGCTGTCAACCTGGCCGATTGTCCCACTGAAGCCATCTTCAACTTCGGCGATCTTGAAGATCAAGCCTCCTTCCTGGCGCGCATGGGGCAGGAGCGAGAACATCTCAAATGGCGGCTGGAAGATGTTAAAGCCATCATCGATCGCATAGCTGGTTGGGGCCTTGAAATGGCTGTTTCCGGCTCAGTGCCAACCGAGTTTAAAGACCAGGTTCAGGCTTTGTCTGACATCCTCACAAAGAATTCTCCGGATCCGGAGAAAGATGCACTCAAGGCTCAGTTGGCATCCGCTCAAAAAGCATCAAGGGATTCCCTGCTTTCTGGGCTCCAAGCCTCGATTTCGGGAAAAGTTCCTGCTGCATCCTTGCCGCTTGTTATGGCCCTTGCGGACAGGCTGGACCTTGAAGAAGAGTTCGAACTAGCGGACGGAGAAGAGACTATCAAGCTCAAGGGAGCAGCCCTTTTGAAGAAAATCTTCGAGTCTCTACCGTTACCCGTCAAGCCCGGTGCCCATCAATTCACTGATGAACCGGAATCAATCATTGATATGACCGGTCTCATGCGCCGGATATAAGGAGGATTAGAATGAACGCAATTATTGGAAGTGTGGATAGAACCCACTCTGCGGTCGCCGACAACGTACACCCACCGGTCATGAAGACCATGGTGGCGCTCGTTGACAACGGCATTTTAAAGGCGGGCTTGATCTTGGCCAAAGACAGCAATGGAGAAATTGTCCCATACGACCCGGCTGATGTGGCTACGCTTAAAACACCAGTAGGTGTGTTGGCACACGATATCGATACTTCGACAGATGATGCCGCAGTAGTCATCGTACACGGAACCGTAGCACTGGACAAGCTTTTAGTCGATACGTCGGCTCCTGATGCGGACGATCTCGCCGCTCTGGAAGCTATCACCATCTGGGCACAGTAAGGAGGACCCATGAACAACGATATCAGAAAATTTTTCACGCGGGAGGCCGTCGCGGCCAGCCTGCAGCGGTTGCCCGAAATGCATACCCCTGTGGTGGATATGCTTTTCCCCGAGACCAACCGTATTAACCACCCTTTGCCCACCGTAGGCTTTGAAGACCTCGGCCTTCCTTCGAGCAATATTCCCGTGGTTCGTCGCGGTTCCTCTTCCATCAGTATTGCGCCAAACGACGGAAGCCTCAAGCTCATTGAGCCTCAACCCGTTTCAGCTCACAGCTTTATGGATGCGGCGACCATGAATAGCCTTATGTCCATGACAGGCCAAGCCGCCCAGCAGCTCATCGATAACCGTATCGACTCTCTGCGGAAGACTGTGCGCCAAACCACTGAAGCCCTGGCGTCACAGGTACTCACTGGTAGGATTGTTTACCCCATGAAGGCGGACGGTGCGACCCTCTCCTATGAGGTGAACTTCGGTACTCCCGCCACCGTAACTATTACCAAAAAGTGGGAGCAAACGACCACAACCATGGCAGATATTGTCGCCGACCTTGGAAAAATGGTGGCCGAACTACGGAAAAACGGCTACGGACGGAGCGTTAAGTTCCTTGTGGACTATGACGTTTACGGTGTGCTAATCGGGAAAATCGGCGCCTTGCCCAATAGCGCCATTGCTTCTTTGGATGGCGAGGGTAACATCAGGATGGGAGCAAATCTCACCGTGACGCTCATGCCCGCCAGCTACACCGACCTTTCAACGGGGAACTTGGTCTCGGGAATTCCAGCTAAGAGCATTCTTGCAGTAGACGTGGACGCAGGACACAAACTCTTCTATGCCAGCGTAGATGATTTGGATGCCAACTTTGCCGGCCTGCCTTTCTTCAGCAAGGCCATAAAGGTCGATGACCCTTCCGGGTACAAAATCATCGGTACCGGCAAGCCCTTGCCCGTGGTCAATGCAAAAGCCTTGGTGAAAGCCGTGGCACTTACCTAAGGAGAAAATGGTGGTAACGCTTGAAGATTTCCGCAAAGAACTGCGAGCAGATCAATTCGAGACTTTGTCCGATGGGGATGAAACCGTCGCAGAGCGCTGCCTAGGTAAGGCACGCACCTGGCTGATTGGTAAGACTCGCCCTTTGGCTATCACCCTCGATGAGACCGACGCCGTCACAGCAGAGATTATTCTCAAGCGTGCTACTTACGAGCTCTATGCCTTTGCCGAGGTGGAAGCCATGGCTAAGGATAAAAAACAAGCCGCCACTGAACTGGCCCGCAGTCAATTCGGGCCAGGATTCGACGGTGAAGGTTATGAGAATGGAGGTGTTAAGCAACCCTTAACTTCCGCAGTTATCATTTCTGGCCCTGTTCAGAAAAAGGTCCTGTGATGGCTGTAGCAAGATTGATCGCCAATACGAACTTTGAACCACAAAACCTGCAAGCAGGACTGGATAAAATCGGGTCCTACTTGGTTGGAGCCACAGGTAAAAGAATCGCATTGGGAGGGTTTACTCAGAACTCGGTTTTAACCGTCTCAGTAAAGGGCAGCACAAAGCCTCTAAACGATCGAGGTCTCCTTAAAAACTCTTTGACACATCGCGTTGAAGGCGGCTCGGTCATTATCGGAACAAACCATCCGGCGGCGGGTCTGTTACACAGGGGTGGAACTATCACGGCCAAGTCAGCTAAGACGCTGTTGATTCCAGCGTCGAGTTGGACACGCGCTTTACAGCGCAGTTTAGGGTTTAGTCCCAGGGATGTGCTTGAGGGGCTTGTGGGTCAAGGGTACAAAATCATCTGGCGGCCTCGTGCTGTTTTAGCTCAAAAGGGAAAGGAGAAAGCCTCTTTGGTTTTTATCCGAAGAACATCGGTGACTATACCGGCTCGGCCTTTCCTAATGCCTGATCAAAAAGATTTGTCCATCATCGGCAGTATGCTCACGAATTACTTGATGGGCGGTTTTAACCGAGGGGGTCAAAGGTGAAGTTAGAAGATATCCCCGAGGCAATCGGACTGACGCTTGAAGAGAAGTTGGGGCTAGAAGTCATTGTAGAACCTACTGGCCCGGAGAAAAAAGAAGCTCATCTGAGACTGATGTTCGGAGGTGCAGATTTCCAGACTGAAGACGAAGGAATGGGTACAGAACAAGTCGAAGCGCATTTCGTGTTAACGATTCAGTCTAAAGGCCCAGGGAATAAAACCTGGTTGAAAAAGGTGATGAATGCATCAAACAAAATCGCACGTTTATTTCGCCTTGGAAGAGTCCGTTGGGTCTTGTTGGCCGTCCCGGTAATTATAAACGCTCGTCGAACATCGGCTGTAGACAGGCAGTTATACCGCAATGAAGCTCCAGGTGAAAACCCGTTTGAGTACTACGAAACGTGGTCTCTGGAAGTCATAATCAATTTTGAAAATATAGAGGAGGAAATATGAACCCTTTTGACGCCAATGGTGGCTTCAATGTAAAGCTTGGCAAACAGGCTAAGGTCCGCATCAAAATGGGTGCGGAAAATTATGAGGATGTACGTGCCCAAGACTGGAAAATGAACCCAAGTTTTAGCATGCAGGACTTGACTCCGTTGGGTTATAACGGAAAGTACGAAGTTCCTGATCAGACCTCGGTTGATGGAAGCATGACCATGTTTTTTCGCACGGACTCAAAAGCCCAGCAGAAGATCATCGGCCTTTTTGCCGACATCTATACCCGAACCAGCGAAGAAGGTGGAACTGAAACGCTTATCGCCGCTGCGAACAGTTCTCTGACTGTGAAGGCTCGGCTGTTTGTTGACGCTACTCACTTCTATGAGGTGAATATCGCCATTAAAGGTGTTTCAAAGGGCGTTTCAGTCGGCAATAAAATGTCGTTCGATGTGACTTTCAGTGTCCAGGGCTTGCCCAAGTATATCGAGCTGATCAGTACGGTGACTTTGTCCCCTGCTTTGGTGTCGGTTGCTGAGGATGCTACAGCGCAAATCACACCAGCCCTCGTGAATGCACCTTCCAACTACACCCTGAGCTGGGTTTCAAGCGACCCTGTCACAGCGTCTGTGGATCAGAACGGTTTGGTCACTGGAATGGCGGCCGGAACCGCAACTATTACCTGCGAGGTGTTAGACTGGGGAATAGTTGTAGCAAGTGCCACTAAGGTTGTCACGGTCACAGTATGATCAGATTGAACGGCGCCGGGCCGATAGCCGTGCATACGGGTTATAAGAAACCCGAAGAACCAGCTCTATTGGCCCTGCAACCGTCTTTCTTCAGTATGGGTGAAGGAGACGTAGAGCAAATTATGCCTGTTGTCCCTCGTGCCCTCGAGGGGAGTTCTTTTTTGTGGAGCTCAAGTAACCCCGAAGTTGTTTCGGTTGATCAGCAAGGGCGCATCACAGCAAAAGAAACGGGAATTGCCATGATTGAATGCGAGGTAGTTCGCGATGCGCTCTTGGCAAAAGGAAGCGTCAGCGTGGTGGTGGCATGAAAATATCAGAAATTCTACAACGTAAGTCGGACTTTATTCCCAGTTGGAACCATAACGCGGACCTTGGCCCTGAAGACCAGATCAGGATACATTTTCGCTGGCCAACTTTTGCCGAGCAAGCCGACCTTGTGGCCCTGTCACCTTTAGCGGGTCTCGCTGCTCTTGTCCTTGGAAGAATGACGAATATTGCATCCTGGAACGCTGCCAATCTTTTAGGAATTGTGAAATCTTTTATGGATGAAGATTGGGCAAAGCCTTTCAAAGACGCGCTAGATGACAACCTTTCGGAGCAAGAGCTCCGCCGCCAACTTAGGGACTTCGCAGTTTCATACTGCACAAAACTTGTGGAAAAGATCGATGGTTTAGAGGAGCTTGAAATAACAACAGGGGAACAGTTGGTACAGGGGCCTGCGGATTTATTCCAGCTTGTCTTTGAGATCGCCTTCCATATTTGGAACGGCCAGAACCTGGAAAAAAAAACGAGCTTTATCTCGCCCTCAGACTTATCGTCGAAGACTTCAAGCCGGAGGGCCTCGTCCAAGACCGCAGTGAGGATACGCAAGAGCTCCAAATAGGTAAGGAGCTTTATCCACAATCGGAGGTTTTGACAGCATGGAACACCCAGTCCGATAACGCCCGATACATCTGGTCCATTTACCAAGGAATTCAAGATTGGGGACCTCCGTGGGAAGATGGTTGGTTTAATTGGCCGGCACGTTTTGTGCATCTTTTGTCCTACTGCAAAGTAATTCTATTTGAGGGGAAAAATGGCCACTGAAGAGACACTGCGACTTATTGTCAAAACTGAAATCCAAAACGCTTTGAGCGAGTTGACCAACTTAAAAGTTGGTATCCAACAAGCCGCTAATGCTACTGAGAATTTGCAGGATGGGTTAGGCGGTTTCCAAGCATTTGAAGAAGCTTTTAAACGGTTCAAAGACGAAGCGGCAAAAGCTAAAGAAGTACAGGATAGTTTCAATGCAGCACTTGCAAAAACACCCGATGATGAGAACCTGAAAAGCTTCGGCAAATCCATGAAATACATTGAAGACGGCAAACCTGCTGTTGATAATCTTACTCAAGGATTTGGTAACTTGGTTCAGGCCCTTGGCCTTCTTCAGATTGCCCAGAAAGCTCTACAGTTCGGTGCCGACATGGTCGAAGCCTGGGGGCAACAAGAACAGGCGGTGAAGCGCCTTAATGCCGCACTTAGTATACAAGGACGTTCTCTTGAGAGTAAAGGACTTCAAAAATTTGCTTCATCCATGCAAGCGGCTACGGGCTTTGGAGATGAGCTGACTCTATCCTTGCTTGGATCTTATGCTGCACTTGGTAGGAGCGAGGACCAATTGAAATCCATGGCAACCGCCGCCGCTGATTTGGCCGCAGGTAGCGGTATGAGTCTAAATCAAGCCATGGATGCTCTCAACCTCACACTCGATGGTCAGGCCAGAGGTTTAGGGGCTACCGTGCCAGCAGTACGAG
This sequence comes from Borreliella garinii, assembly GCA_020720765.1. Taxonomy (GTDB): domain Bacteria; phylum Spirochaetota; class Spirochaetia; order JABEVK01; family JABEVK01; genus DYOB01. Next base: position 2,423 of record DYOB01000012.1, on the reverse strand, counting down.
AACTCACGGAAGAGCAGTTGAGAAACGGTGACGCCATTAAAATGGTATCAGAACTCTACAAAGGTCAAGCCGCAACAGCGATGGGAACACTCCAAGGCAAAATCAGTGCTCTCTCAGGAGAGTTTGGTGACATGCAGGAAGCGCTCTTTGATTCTTTTGCGCCACTTATTAAAGGTATTGTGGACGGGTTGCGATCGGTGGTGGGCTTTATTACAGGTATGCCTGAACCAGTTCGAACCTTTGCTGTAGCATTAGGTGTCTTGGCGGCCGCTGGTGTTGGAGTTGTTGGAGCACTGACTGCTTTCAACTTAATCAAGCCCGCGCTCATGGCGAGCTTTGCCCAGCTCACCGGTGGAGCTACAACCTTTTGGGGTGCCATGACCGGCCCGATTGGATGGGCAGCTCTCATAATTACTGGTCTAGCTGCCGTGGTGACGGCCATTATTTCTGCCACAGATTCTGCAGCAGAACAAACAAGAGAATATGCATCCGCTATGCAAGAAACCACGGACCAGGCAGAAAAACTTAGGTTGACCACAGCGAGGATTCGTGAGGTAGAAAGGTCATTGGCTGAAGATAGAAGACACCTTCAAGGAGCACCGGTGTACGGAAGATATTCCGCCGTGATCGAGCGTCAAATCGCCGAACGCGAGGCTGAGCTTTCTTCGCTCAATGGTATTCTGCGAACTGTTCGTGAAAATATCCAAACAGCTGAATCTAAGGATGCGGCAGCACTCATTAACGCCGCCGGAAGAGCAAAAGAAGAGGCTTTCGTAAGAGAAGCTGCAGAGCGTTTAAGCTTTCTGGATCGTTATAAAACTGATCTAGAACGCAAGCAGGCTGAAATCGTTGATATTGATAAAAAAATAGTTGAGGCTAGTGGAGTTGATGGGCACTCCGCCTCAAGAGAACTCGTTGAACGGGCCAATCGCGATCTTATTATCCTGCGTCGCATCCGTGCTCAGACAGTAGCGGAACTTTCTCAAATGCGTCGTGAAGCCTCGCTGTCTGAATTCGATCGCATGTATGCTGCTTACTTGCAAAATATTGAAATCCTCAACAGGAGGTCATTGACCCTGGGATGGGATGAAACAGCCCGTCTTGCCGAAGTCGCAAAGCTGGCAGGACAGTTTTCGCTAACCGCCGCCGAGCTTGCAGGGCTTACAGACAGGCAAAAAGAAATCATCAAAAACACTTTGAGCCTTTCCATTACCCCGAGCTTGAATCTGAATCCCTTCACAGAAAGCTTTGAGAAGTGGCAGGAAGCTCAGAGCACGGCCACAAAGATGCGTGAAGGTTGGGATCGTGCAATGGCGAGTGCCTCAACTGACGAATCCCGTGAACAGTTGGAGGAATACGGAAAATCACTAGGGTATATAAGCGATGAAGTTGGGCGACTAAAACAACTTGCGGAAGAAGTTGAAGGTCTTCTAGCAAATGCTTTTGGTGATGTGGGTGAGATTTCTGGTTCGATTTTATCCCGATTACTATCGGAAGATGACTTGGATCGTTTAAAGGAACACTTAAAAGAATTTGGAGAGGCTTATGGTGCTACCTATGATGCTATCACCCGTACCGTTGGCATGTTTTTCGATCAGATGCAGGATATGCAAATCGCTAATTTGGAGTCAGAGCTTTCACGATTAGAGGAACAGCTTTCAGCACATGATGAATATGTTGATCAACAGATGACCCTCCGTGAAGAAGCTGGAAAGTCAACTGTTGATTTTGAAATCAATGCCGCAAAAGAGCGAGAAGACATAGAAAAAAATCTTGCTAAGAAAAAGGCTGAAATCGCCATGGTAGAGTTTAAAAACAAACAAGCTTCTGCAGCAGGAGAAGCCGCAATAAATACCGCAGTCGAAGCGACCAAGGCTCTTTCCAATCCTTTCTTATTAGCCTTAGTTTTGGCAGCAGGAGCTCTCCAACAAGGGATGATTTGGAGTCAGAAACCCCCAGAGGTTCCAGCCTTCTACGATGGTGGATATTTTCCTGGCACAACCGCAGGTACCATAGGTAGGTTTGGTGAGAATAATCAGGCAGAAGTCGTGCTTCCCTTGCGAAAACAAAAACTTGAAGAGTTAGGCTTAACAGGCGGCGGGAGTACTTTCAATTTTTACCTTTACGGATCAGATCCGCGTGAAACCGCATTACAAGTATCAGAAAACATCGAGCGCTTAAAAAGAGAGGGCTACTTAAATTGATCCATATCTACCTAACCCAAGGCTCTACAACCTACGACCTCCACGATTATGGAGGTATCAATATTGTTCGCCGCGGATCGATCCAGATCAATGAGGTTCTCCATGGTCGGGACTTCAAGCCAGCCATTTCGACAGCTAAGTGGACGATTGGGTATAACCAAGGGCTCTACCAGTTCGTAGCAGGCAAAGAAGACATCACACAGGTGATCATTTCCGAGG
>DYOB01000357.1 GCA_020720765.1 Borreliella garinii | reverse complement strand
TATCATCCCGTATGCTGAGCACTTAATTCATAGAACGGACAAAGGCCATATGGTCCGCAGCAAGTCAGAGCTGGTGGTTGCAAACAAGCTCTTTAGCATGGGTATAGATTATCATTATGAGCGAATCATCGAAGGAACCGCTAAACCTGGAAAACTTCGTCCGGATTTCACATTTATTGATCCTGCTGGAGAGCCGATCATTCTGGAACACTTGGGAATGCTCGGGCGTGATGATTATCGTCGGGGTTGGGAGTGGAAACAGGAGTGGTATCGTGAAAATGGTTACCAAGAGGGAATCAACCTTTTCACAACAGCTGACGATGATAAGGGTGGGCTTGATTCAGAAATTATTACAAAAGTAGCACAAAAAATTCAAAAACTTCTTTAAAACTTTCGCAACTAGGAATTTAAAGCTTTTTAAATAGTATTTATTGAACCTTTAGTGAATATAAAAAACTGACATCTGTACATACGCTGCATAGCAAGTGGAGGCCATATCATTGACTACTGAACAAGCTTTCTGCCCTTTCTGCACACCTGAGCCAGACCGCATCATCTTGTAAAATGAACGCGCGGTCGCCATTCGGGACGGTTTTCCAATTTCAAAAGGCCATACTCTGATCATCCCCAAACGTCACATTGCCTCACTGTTTGAAGCAACCGCAGGAGAACAAGCTGCTCTGCTGGAGCTGCTTACAAAAACTCGCCAGCAGCTTCAGGATGAGCTAAGGAGACGTAAAATAATTACATAATCATTTTATTGTTAGAAGGTGTAATGGAGTAGTTCCACTCACCGTGAAACTCGTCGCGTGAAATCTGTATTGCCGCGAATTCTTCGTCAGTCACCTTGATGCCTTTCGGATAAGCCTTTGAGTCGAGTTCTGCCCTTATCTTCAACCCTTTGCGGGTAGTGGTTGCTGCAATCAGGTTGACGATTACTTCGTGACTCACCAAGGGCTGCCCACGCCAATTCATGCTAATGTGCGAGAACAAGCGATGCTCAATCTTATTCCACTTACTTGTTCCTGGTGGAAAGTGGCTGACCCGGATCGGAATCCCAAGCTCATCAGATAATTGCTGCAATTCAAACTTCCATAGACGAACCCTCGAACCGTTGCTGCCCCCACCATCTGCTGTAATTACCAGTTCTTTGGCATCGGAATAAAGCGGTTTTCCCATTACCACCCACCAACGCCGAATAGTGGATACAGCAAAGCTTGCTGTGTCGTGATCTGTGCCGACACTGACCCAACCTGCATTGTTGGCCAGATCATAAACACCATACGGATTGGCACGTCCCAACTCTTTATCTACAAAGTCATAAACGTTAACTTGTTCTGGATCTCCCTGTGGACGCCATTCCTTGCCGCCATTTTTGAACTGGCCAACCAGTTCTTTCTTCTTGGTATCAACCGAAATTACCGGTTGCCCATTGCGCACCGCTTCTTCAACTCTGGCGTTTATATATTCAAACTGCGCGTTGCGGTCAGGGTGATTAGAGCCTTCCAGTGTTTTTCGATTCCCTTGCAGGCTATATCCAAGCTTCTTCAACAGGGCGCCTATAGATGCGTGGC
>DYOB01000356.1 GCA_020720765.1 Borreliella garinii | reverse complement strand
TATTGCCGCCATGGAGTTGCAGCTAAAACGAATGGAGCAAGCACCGCTCTTTTATACCGAAGTGATTCCCGGTGTCCGCCGCACGCTTTTGCCCCGTTTTCCCTACGGCTTGTTTTATGCCGTTAGCGGTGATCTTGTGCATATACTCGCTGTACTGCACCAAGCCCGTTCTCCAAGACAATGGCCGAATTCACGATAAATCGGTTGCACTTCGGGGCAGGTGATTCGGATTAAAGCCATTTAATGCACAGTGCAGCATCAGTGGCCTGTCCGCCGCCATGCTTTATTAACTTACCTTTGTATAAAGTTTGTCGAATTCTTTCTGGATATTCGGATTATAAAACGTCTTTTTCCCACCATTTGGGTTTTTTGGATTTAAAAGCCGTTCGTAAGCAAGTTTTTTATCCCCTTCCAACTTCTTTCTTATTCTGTGGTACTTGGCGTTCATTTTGAAATCTGAATAGCGCTTCGACAGCCGTGTACTGAGGATATCGTAATCCCATGGATACTTATCAGCAAAGTCTTCTTCTGACAGAAAAACTGTTGTAGCGCTTGGATCGTTGGTGACCATAACCGGAAGACCTGATGTACTCTTAACTTTTTGAAACTTTAGATCAATTCTCAGAGTCAAGTTATAGTCTCCAACACCCTCAACGCAATCATACCCTTCCTCTGATTTCTTGATGTAATCCAACACATTCCTTTCTTTAGAATTAATAGAAACACCAGGAGCTTCATTGAAGTTTCTAAAGAATGATAATGGCATAAGGTAAAAATTGTATCCTGATAGGACATCGCCAAACCAAGATGATATTAAATGAAGGTAGTTCTGAAGAGATGCGCTTCCTAACTCTTGAATTTTCAAAGATAACAGCAAGTCATCATTTACAAAATGTATTGAATTATCCCTGATCTCAGTAAGCGCCACCAAGTTATCGTTCACTGCTTTGTTTATCTTAACTCCGTATTCATCCATGACGATCCGGTAGGCCTCAAAAATATTAATAGAAAGAGGATTGCCAGAACGATTCATTTTAGGACGCTTTACTGTAGACTTATTGCCATTTTTAAGTGTTTTGTACTCCATTGCATATAACGATGCTACTTTATTACTGGCCAAGTTAAGTACCTTCGCTTTTAAAAGCAACTCCCAAGCGTTAATGCATAATACTGAAAAGGTTTCCTCGCGATATTTGAAGTCGGGCTTATTGTATATTTCTATTGCCGAGAGCATTGCCGCGACAGATTTTTCAAGCATCAATCGAGATCGTGATTTCATTATTTTCTCTTAGGCAAACTAGAATGGTTTTTCCTACCTTAGCGCCACATAACCCAATAAAAAATTGCTGTGTAACTATCCAGTCCCTACTTAACCCAACCCCTCCACCCATTCCGCAAACCGCTCATCAAACCCGCGTATCGCCTGCACCACAGGACGCGCGGCGACACCGTGCGGTACAAAGCAATGCGCTGCGTAAGCATGTATATGACACGCCGCTGGCGGGCGTAGCCCTATGCGCACGGTTTCACGCATTCTTGGTATAAACACCCATTGCAGCCACATTTCCAGTGGCA
>DYOB01000105.1 GCA_020720765.1 Borreliella garinii | reverse complement strand
AAGATATCAGATTTTGCTCCATTCTGTAAAGAGAGGGTACTTTTTAGAGGTTACCCTTAGAAAACTTCATCTTCTTACTGTCAACACCGGTTTCAAAGTTCCACTTTTCACCGGCGGCCAAGTTCCGCTTTTTGTGATTCATTCAGGGTCAACGAATCCTCTCTTCGGCTTCCCTATCGAAAAGTTGGTGATATTCCTGATGAACTTCTCTGTCCGCATCGGCGGGGTCAATTATTTTTACCGATGGTAATCGGTGCAACAGCTGTGGCCTCTGCGAAAAAGTCTGCTTATCTGGAAAAATAAAAATGACAGACGGGAAACTGCTTTGGCAAAAAAACACCCTCTGTTACATGTGCTACGTCTGCGTAAACTTTTGACCGCAATCAGCCGTCCAAGTGGGCAGCATTCCCGGTGTAAAATCTTATTCGGTAGAAAATAAACGCTACCCCCACCATGCGCTAAAGCAAGCGAGATAGAGGCGCAGAAGAATTTTAGTTGTACATAATTGATGCCTGACAATGATTACAAGTTTTCTCCAGCATCACCTAAAAGTTCGACCTTGTTTCCAGTGATTTTACCCACCTGTTCGTTGAGTTTTTCCGCCTTCTTCAGACTGTCGTCGTATTTGCCTTGGGCGTTACCCAGGTGCCTTCCCAGTAGGGAAAAGTCGGCGTAGAATTTGGTCAGTGTTTCCTGGACCTTGGACAATTCACCGATGATAGTTTTAGCCTGTTGTTCGATACGGAACCCTTTGAGCCCATAAACCAAGGCCATAAGGTAGGAATAAAAACTATTGGGGGATACGGGAATGACGTGCTTTTGGATAGCGTAGTTAAAAATCTCGTAGTCTCTATTGGTCAGGGAATCATTGACTATGATTTCATAGAAGACATTTTCAGCAGGGATATACATCATGGCGAAATCAAAAGTCCCTTCGGAAGGGTTGATGTATTTGGAAGCAATTTCGTCAATGCGCCTTTTCACAGAAGTGACAAACTCTTTTTTAAAGAATCTTTTTTCCTCATCGTTTCCGGCTTTTACCAACCTCTGGAAACTTTCTAGCGGGAACTTTGAATCCACCGGGACTATACCCTCACCAAGCCTTATTGCGGCGTCGACCTGGTTTCCATTCTGGAAACTCAGTTTCATTTGGTAATTCTTAGATGGTAAAATATCTTTGAGCAATTCTTCCAAAAGGTATTCACCAAGGTTCCCTCTGAGCTTAGGAGCCTGTAAAATTTCCTGAAGACTCGAAATATCTTTCCCTATTTCCTGGATATTTTTCGTCGTCGTTTCCAGCGAGCCCAGCTTTTTCTGGATTTCCCCTATCACCTCGTTGGAGACCTTTAGTTGTGTATTGATATTTCCCTGAGTGGAATTGAGGCTATCTCCAACGGTTTTAAGAATCTGGTTCAATTGATCACGGACTTCTTTCTGCGAATCCAGCAAGAGTTTCTGCTGCTGGGTGAGGCTGCTCGTTTGTCCTTCGAGCTGTCGCAGTTTGAGCTCCTCCAGCTGGTTCCGCAAATCCACCATCTGCGGACTCAGGTCAGGGGCCTTTTGGGTATAAGATCTGAAGATAAGGAACAAGAGTAAAAAGACCGCGACAACTGCGACTGTGAGCAGAACTTCCATGTTTAATCATCCTACCCTCTGACTATGGGTTAGTTTTTTTTCTACGTCAAGAAGAAGCTGTCGATTCGGCATGCTCATCCCCATTTTCATGCTCCCTTGAAACCATTTTCGGAAACCTGGAATTTTTGCATGACCCTCAGCATAAACATGGCGAACCACATGAAAATGTTCTTCTGGGGGAAATCGTAGAAACCATTTTTAGCATAATAGAGGTCGTCCTTGCGAAAGATACCCTTCCTAATCTGCAGAATTACATTGAACCGAAAGGAACCAAAAAATCGGAAAGAATTTTAACCACTGGCAGCGCTGTCGCTCGGCTACACTGACGGTATTCGACTGCAACAAGGCCAGGATAATACCAAAGGGAGTGGTTTTGAAGATTGAACAGGTTCCAGACGATCTATAATATCCAAACCCGTTTAAGCGCATATAATGCTATAATTGATCCCTAAGTAAATACCTAATTTGGCACTGCTTAACGCTCTAATGCTTGTCAGTCTGATGGCGTTGATAGAATTTTTTCTTTGAACAATTGTATGAATTCTTCTGGTGAATAAACCGTCATATTTGATTGCTTATAATCATCAATATTTCTTGTAACTATGCAATCCCACTTTTGATAGTTTGCTGAAGAAAGCTGAACGGCATCTTCAAAATCATTCATTTCTGATGAAAGCGCTTCAAAAATATTATGTTGATTTGTCTCTATAATATTCAAATACAGTAAAAAACTTTTTATAAAAATCTTAGCTTTCGATGAGGAGCTAATCTTTCTTAAGATATACTAAATATTTGTAATACTATTTGCAGATACATATCCGAGTGAATAACTTGACTCAATGATATTCATCATTGTCTTACTATTTTCAAAAAAGGGTTGTCTTCCAGTCCCGACATCTAATACTATATCTGAATCTACATAAGCTTTGATTATCATAAAAACTTTTCCATTAATGCAGCCTCTAATATATCTCTGTATTCTGATCCATGGTATTCTTCTTTAAACATTCCTGCGATTTTTTCAGTTAGATTGCCTTTAAATGCATTTTCTAAATCAAAATCAATTTTTTCAAGAACTTTAAAGTAGTCTTCTATTATCTTAGAAACACTTTTGTTCTTACGCAACGCATAATTTTTAGCAATGTTGATAATACGATCATCTAAGCTTAAAGTAAGTTTAGTTTGCATTGAATCCTCGCTACGTACAAAATATGAAATGTTTACGTAATGGTTAAGTCCTCACGCCGTGCATCTTAAACATTCCTTCGATCCTTTCGCCTTCCCATATTGCGGGAGCTATGGCCCATTCGCCGGGAGGTTGTAGGGTGGGGTCATGGAAAAATTTAAAGATAACCCCGCCCCACAGCGTCAGTCGTGAAGGATCGCATAAAGCGGCCGTCCAGGAGTCGAGTTCCTCCTTGTCAGAAAGACGACCGTTTAACCATAGCTCAGGCACCCGCTGTTTTCGCTTCCGATGGGACAGGGGCAGGGGGTTTTGTCAAAAGTGATACGACGATGATAACGAGGAAACTCAACGGAACCGAGATGATGGCCGGATTCTCGAGAGGGATAGGCGCATCGGCGGCCGGTAGCCCGTAAATGGGGTACATGGTCGGAGAGAGCATGATCATAAAAAGGGCTGAGGACATTCCCGTGATAACAGAGGCGATAATGCCGGCAGCTGTAGTGCGCTTCCAGAAGATCATCATAATGAGGGACGGAAAGTTGGCCGAGGCCGCAATGGCAAAAGCCAAGCCCACCAGGAAGCTCACGTTCACTTCTTTAAAAAGGATACCCAGCAGAATGGCTATAATTCCCACGGTGATTGCAGTCGCCTTGCCCAAGAGCACCCTTTTGTCGTCGCTCATCTTGTTTTTCCCGCTGAAAGCGTCGGCCAAGTCGTGGGCCACCGCGCCGGATGCCGCAACTATCAATCCACTTACCGTCCCCAAAACGGTAGCAAAGGCAATGGCAGAAATAATCGCAAAGAGAAAGGTGCCGAACGATTGTGCCAGAAGCGGTGCCGACATGTTGTTGCTGTCCATATCTAACACGCCTCCGGTCATCGCCCCCAGCCCGATAAAGAGCGTGAGGATGTAGAAGAATCCGATTGCGACAATGGCAAGAATAGTGGATTTTCGGGCATCTTTGGGGCTCGGTACCGTGTAGTAGCGGATCAGAACATGCGGGAGGGCGGCCGTACCTAAAAACAATGCTAGCATGAGTGAAATAAAATTAAGTTTAGAAAGGGGGGTGGAGCCTTGGTCAACTTTGAACTTTTGTCCCGGGCGTAGAATCTCATTGCCGGGGGTGGCCTTTTGGTACCAAAGCCTGACCCTGCTTTCGCCTTCTTTGAAGACAATTTCATCAAAAAGGACAACCACACTGTTTTGTATAATTCGCAGATACCCGAATGGATCGAGGGGGCCTGTATCTTCTACTTCTCTTCCGTCCATTACGATCTTGCTAAGGTGTCCTACGGGGTAAAAAGCCCGGAATTCTTTGGGCTTACCATTGAAAAGTGTGGGAACGCCAGGGGTCTGAACGATTGTCAGCGTCTCTTCGTACAAGGTTTTCTCGGGTTCGGACTTAACCATCCACCAACGCGGGCCTTCCGCTCCGTTAAGAAGGGCAAAGGTATGCCCCTTCTGCTCGGTGACAGCTTCAAGGGTATAGCCTTCCGGAGCAGGCAATTGACCCGAACTGTCGGCCGCACCGACTGCTTCGAGCGTGATAAATTCGTGGTAGTTCTCACGAGGCTTGGTGTGGAGGCCTTCGATGAGAATAGCAATTACGAGGATAAGGCTAAACACAACCAGTAAACTGCCCTTAATAAATTGAACCCAGGTGGTCGATTTCATTCCGGCGGTCGCCACGATGACGATAACCACGATACCCACCATAAACACACCGCTCCAGTGCGGCATTCCTAAAAGTGGCACAACCAAGGCGCCAGCCCCCACCATCTGAGGGATCAGGTAGAAGAGGGAAACGATCAGCGTGCTGATACCAGCCGCTAGACGTATGCCCTTGCTTTGAAACCGGGAATCCAGTGCATCGGCAAAGGTAAACTTACCCACCCTTTTCAGGGGTTCGGCGATAACGAACAAGGCAACAATCCAGCCCGCAAGGTAGCCGATGGAGTAAAGAAATCCATCGTAACCCGCGACTGCGATCATGCCGCAAATTCCTAAAAAGCTGGCAGCGGACAGATAGTCTCCGGCGAAGGCGATACCATTCACCTGCCAGGGAATGGATCCGCCGGCTGCAAAGTAATTCTTGGATGATGATCCTTGCCGGGCCATCATGACGGAAATGGTGAGAACTGTTATGACAATGATGGTGAACAAAAGAATAGGCAGAAAGGAGGCTTCATAAATCACGACACTCCCCCTTTCGCAACTTTCTCTGCGCGGAGTGCGTCTTCCTTTTGTGTACTGAGATGGTTATACACCAACCCCAGGACGATTGCTAAAACGATAAGTCCCATGCCGTAGGTGACCGCAAGGTTAATCCCGAGGAAGACCGGAGTCTCCATACTGCGGGGGGCAAAGGTATTAATCAGAACAAAACCCAAGTAAAACAGGCTGTATACCCCAAAGAGTATAAGCCCGATTTTGGTTTTGTATTCCGATCCGAAATCTTCAGTTTGAATATTTGGTCCGTGATTCATAAAAATAAGCATGCACCGTGATTTTGAAAAAAACAAGCACTTTTTTACTTTTTCAATGGGGGAGTCGTTTCCCAAATAGGCCTGCAAGTGGATAAATCTCATGATATTTACAAGTGTCACTTATTGGCAAAACTAAACCCGACCTCCATGAGTTTGAAAGTTAAAATTTGACCATCGCGAAGGATCATTCTCGGTTCCCATGATTTAAGCAAAAGTGAAGGAAGAGCCGAGGCAAGACCGACTCCCAACCTTAACCTATAAGGTCCTCCGGTATCAAAGGTTATCCTTGCTCCCGAGGCAATTTCCCAAAATGGCTGGGAAAGAGTATCAGCTGTTCCGAAGGCAGGATGGTCGGCAACCAGGTTAGAATTCGCGAGAAATGTACTTCCCAGATAGGTTTCAATATAGAAATCAAAAACCGCCCAGCCGTCACCGACACGCCACGAACGGCCACCTCCAAATCCTAAATCTACCGCTGATATATTTGAAAGTTCTGGTTTTTCTGGTAGTCTAGCAGGATTTTGACTTCGGAATATTCCACTTCCATACCACGAACCGAAATTGTCGGGCCAAGAGATTTGCCCTGTTAAAACAAAGGACTCCAAGCCATTGACCACTTTCGACTGAAGGGTATCAAGTTCACTGAGCAAGAGGTATTTTTGAAGAAGCACCAGAGAAAAGACGAGTTCTGAAGTCTTATACCATTTGTTTCTGTCTTGGATCCTTGCCAAGTCATTTTGTTGGTCCTGTGTCATACGTGGGCGGACTACCTCAAGAGATAAAAAGAAAGGTGTAAGTTTTTGAGCGAGGATCAAGGCAAGGTTTTTAAGAAGTGCTACGTCTTCAAGGGTAGGCACTGCATTTCGCGAAATCATCAACCTTGACAACTCCCTTTCATCAACTGAAACAACGAATAGATTGTTATCGAGAAATCTGATACTAACTTTTGTTGCTGCGGATGTGCCCGGTGGGACTAGAAAAAAAGGTTCAGTGGCTTGAGAGAAATCCCGAAGAAGCGTCCCATAGAGTTTCAATTCGTCTTGAGGCATTTCCCAAATAACCAGACGAGGTAATGTTGTAAGCCGTGGTTGTGGTTGTGAAAAAGCAAAACCCGATGTGAAGGATAAATGTAACAAAGTTAAGAGTATTATCCGTCTGTGTTTCACCATTGGTAACCTAATCCTGCATGGAGAAAACCTAACATTTCTGCAAGTGTGGGATAGTTGCCGTCCAGGGTCCAAAGCCCAAGGTCGGTCCACATTCCCGCCTCCCAGAACAGTCCTGGTTTGAGGGTATGAGAATGGAACATTCCCCGTATCCCAAGGTCAAGGGTTGTTCCGTAATGTAGAAACGGAAAACCGGCTTGCGAGTTCGAAGCAGTGGTTTCTAAACCTATAGAAAACTCCGGGTTTATGTAAACAATAAAAGGTCCGTTGATTAAGGCGAGTTCTAAACCTAAAGATCCCAAATACCATTGAGAATTCAGGGGTTCTGCTTCCCCAACCATCCAAAATGCACTTCTAGACCCTAATCCCGTCGAAACTGCACCTGTGAAAGTAAGAAGATTGTTCACTCTGAAGCCTCCTTTAAGGCGAACCAATCCAGAGATTTGTGCCGTCTCGAATCCTGCAACGTCTTTTGATGGGAAAAAAACCCCGAAACCTGAAGATAGGACCGCCCAAGGCCGCATTTGAGAAAGGTTCTTCCTATGAAGGTCCAACCAGGCTTCCCTTTCTAAGAGGAGAAAATCACCTGTGAGTGGAGGTTGCTTTACTAAATAATAAGCTCCAGGCTCCGGTATTCCTTCAATAGCTTTCTTCACAAAGGCAGCAGACCTGGAATCCAGTTCATCGAATAATTTCAGTCCTTCCACCACATCGAAAACTTCTGTATGGATAACTCTTCTGGTGGCTACATCGCTTATGGTTGCCTGTACTCTGAGGCCGGGGGATAATGGGCGGTACCAGCCTGAAACAAGCAGGTGTGAACCTGCTGATTCCGCAGCTTTCCATTGATCCTCCTCGGAACTTTTGAATGACTGACTTTGCACATCAAAGGATGGCTGTAATCGTAGGTTCAAAGCTAGTGCTTCTGCGATGGTCTGGCTGTATGCTCCGTTTCCTACACCGTCCGGAAAAGGTGAAACCATAATTCTCAGTTTATCCGTTTTTATTTCGGATCCAATCGGACTTGGTTCCAATGTCCACTTGAGATTGCTTTCTGAGGTCCAACGTGAGTAGGTGCGCAAGGGTTTAAAACCTTCAAGATCTAATTCAACCATAGCACCCTGAAAAGGTACAGTAAGTTCAAGTGGGGTTTTTCCATAGAAAACCCCATTCATTTTTATTGCAGCACCCGTTGGGGTGCTAGTTATTCTAACTCTTGATGAAGGCCCTAAAAGTAGTCGGGGTACTTCGTGAGGTTGAAATCCTACGAGTTCGCTTCCAAGCCATTCAGGAAAACCCTGTAGAGCTAGAATTTCTTGCAGTACTAATAAACTTGTGCTTGTATCGGGTTCGACCCATTCTCCCGACTCACCGGGTACCCAGGGGGGCATAACAACTTGTCCCTGGCCTATTAAAAAAGAAGGACTGAGAAAGCCATTGTTCTTAACTGAATACATCCCTGAAGGTGCCGTTGCAATCCAAATAAGATCGTGCTGAATAAGATGAATTAACTTCCCGGTCTCTAGAGAAACTAATGGAAAAGACGAAATTGAGACAACAAGGCTCGCTCCTGTTCTAGGCATAGGTATGCTGACACAGGAAAAAAGGAATTGAGAAAGGATTAATCCGATAAAAATTCTTTTCATTTAATTGGTCGAGTATACAATGGATTCCCAAATTTTTCAATCATGAGCCTTTTTCAAAACTACTGCGGAGGATTTGTCAGTGCGCGAAAAACTCGCTCAAATCCTCATTTACCCGAGTAAACTGCGGTTTTCGCTTCCTTTTTCACTTCTGAAAACCCTTCCTCGTTGAGTTTTGAAAAAGGCTCTTATGATTATCTATTTTTTTCTTATAAGATTTTTCACATATTGACATTTTTTTGACCTTCGGAACTGAATATTTTAATTCATGCAAAGAGATTCGAATGAAAAAAACCTTATTGCCCTGATAACCGCAGGGCATTTATGTCCTGCCAACCATCAGCTACAGCACTTTCTTCGCTTTAGCCGCAAATGCATTGAGCTCTGCACAGTAAGGTAACCTCTAAAAAGTACCCTCTCTTTACAGAATAGAGCAAAATCTGATATCTTGCCAGTGGGAGGCATGTACTGCTTCAGCGGAACTTGCTCATAAACCACTAAGCTAATAAGGTGGTTA
>DYOB01000355.1 GCA_020720765.1 Borreliella garinii | reverse complement strand
GTCGACCATTGAAAACATAGTGCCGAGGTTAAGCATAAAATCTACCTTGCGCGACGAACGCACGAGCCCCGTCGGAGAAAATATCTAAGACAGTGTACTTTGTATTTCCTGCCGGAAAAGTAAAAGCCTTGTTAGTTAATCCAGTTGTCCCTATAGAATAAACACCATTAAATGTAAGAGTGAACGCATCTGAATTAAAATGCTGTACGATGAGCCTAATAGTTGTCTTCCTCAGATTTACAATATTGACACTCGTGGTAGCAACAATATTTAACCTAAGTATATCAGGACCAGCCATATCAAGCCGATAAACTCCGTTTATGGCAGACATAGTTCCTTGGTAGTTGTACTCAACGTGGCGGGCTGTAAGGTTTTCAATATTCAAGGATTCTAACGACTCGGGTAACGGAAGGTTGTTCTCAATGGCAACATCGACAAACGCTGCTCTATTAATAATAGATCCCCCAGATACCCAAACAATCTGTAGCTCCGTCCCTGCCCACCAGAGATCCACGGTACTCAATACCATCGTTTGCTGGTCAGTCTCATGGATGAGGGGGCCGGCTAAGGATTCGAAAAAGGCCAGCTTTGAGTTCGAGAGCCCTACTACGTAATTGAGCAGGGAACGCCTGGGGCTGAGAGTTTCGATGCTGAGTTCACCGCGATAGGCTTTGAAACAGGTTCCACCGATCCAGAGATAATAATCCTCATCGTCCTGGGCTCGGATGATCTCACCACCCGAATTCGTAAATGCAACCCGGTCTTTTTCCACAAAATCCGTACCATCAAACTGGAACAGAGTTGCCTCGCCGGCATCAATTTTAAGCCGATAGGGGCCGCCAAATTCGGTGCTAAAAGCGCCGACGGAACCTGCTATGAAGACTGTCCATGTCGTACCATCCCAATGGTAGAGATCATTGAGTACGTACCTGTAGATTTCTCCGTCAAGTTCAAAGGGCGTTTGATACCCATTGGTGTAGTTGTACCAATCCACCCAGGTGCTGATTTGAAAATTAGGCTTGATGAGATAATGTTTGCAGCTCGTACCCCTGGAAAGGGTCACCGTAACCCCGAGGGACGAAGTCACTTGAACACCAATAAAATCCCCGTCTAAGTAGTCCGGTAATCCATTTGGAACGTCCTGGGTGGAGGAGATAACTCGGACCGTGTTGTTGTCTACAGTGTAAAGGGTTAAATGGTCCCAACTGACCGCTACGTGATTTTGTCCCTGGACCAGGGTAGGTGTAAGAAGAGACTTAAACGCCTCTTCGATTTTAAGCCAGGTTTTCTGTCCAGCCCTGGCAATGAGCCCTGCGTTCATCTCAGCGTTTCCCCGAGGGAAGAGTGCCCAGCCTGAATAGGGACTCTGGAAATTCTTCGAAGTAAGAGGTCCCTCATAAACTTTTCCCTGAATCACAGCCTTTTCAGTTGCCATGAGTACCCCGCGAATAAGGGCATCAGCAAACTCAGCGTGCCCGTCGCCAGTGATTCCCCACCCTTGTTTTCCCGGGACGTAATTTTCACTTTGGATCCCGTCCCCTGTTTTTACCTTACCACGGAGTTCAGAGTCGAGAAGCGCCAGGA
>DYOB01000354.1 GCA_020720765.1 Borreliella garinii | reverse complement strand
GCTGATTATAACTTTACAGACCCTGCCCGCGACTTATAAGCGGGTATGGAAAACACTGCTGTAATTTTAAACCGCGTATCCACCGCAGACCAGGAAAAGGGCTACTCCCTGGACGCACAGGACGAAAACAATCTTGCCTATGCTAAGCGCTTAAAGCTGGATGTTGTAAGAACGTTCACGTTTAGCGAAACGGGCAGCAAATCCTCCCAGCGCAAAGAGTACAAAGCGCTCATGGCTTTTGTCAAAGAAAATGAAATTCGCCATCTAATCGTTGAGAAAACAGACCGCCTCACGCGCAACTTTCAGGATGCCGTGGAACTGGAAGACTACCTCCGTAAATTTCCGCTCACAGTCCACTTTGCAAAAGAGAACGCACAGATCACCGGGAAGGCGAGTGTCTCTGATCGCCGTCGCTGGCTCTTTAATGTTTTCCTTGCGGATGACTTCGCGCATAATCTGGCAGAGGAAACTAAAAAGGGCATGCGAAAGAAAGTTGAATCTGGGGGCTATCCCATCCGGGCTCCGTATGGATACTGGAACGACAAGAACACCCGCGAATTAAAAATTGACGAAGAAAAGGCGCCTATAATCAAAAAGATCTTTGACCGCTATGCTTCCGGGCAAAGCTCCCTGATGAACCTTGCCGCCTGGCTCAATGACGAAGGCTATCCGGCTCCACGAGGGATCATCTGGCACAATTCAACTGTTCACAAGGTACTGACCAATCCGGCATACATTTCCCAGGTTCGATGGAGCGGAAACCTGTATCCCGGCAACCATGCATCCATCGTCCCACTGGAAGTTTATGAGCAAGTACAGAAATTGCTGAAAGAATCCGGAGCTCATAAAACCAAGCAAAGCTTTACGCTTTCCGGAATGATGAAAATGGATAACGGACGTTTTATGACAGGCGAAAAGGCAAAGCAATATGTGTACTATGGTGGCCGCAGAGCATCGACCGGGCGTGGGCCACGCTTTTACTTACGGGAGGACAAAGTCTTTTCTGTTCTGGATGCGGCCATGGAAAACTTCCGTTGGGGGGAAGCCTTTGCTCAAGTGGTTGTTGATATAGCAAAAGAAATAATTGCTGCGGAGCATAGCCTAAGCAGCGACGAAAGCGCGTCTCTCTTTCACAAGCTCACTATTCTCAAAGAGAAACAGAAAAAACTGGTTGGCCTGCATATTGACGGGGTCATAGATAGAGAAATTTATGAGAGACAGTATTTTGAGCTACAGAGGGAGTCAGAGCGAATCACAGCGAAGCTTGACCAAGTAAACAAGGGGGAAGATGCAAAAATCCAAAAAATCTTAAAGGTTGTAGATACCTTTAAGGCGCTCCCAGCCACTTATCAAACAACTGACCGGGACGGAAAAGGGAAAATTATTCGCCAGTTTCTGGATGCCATCACTGTATCTCCATCCACTGGCGAAATCCAGCTTCACGTCAAATACCCATATTCAATTTTTGCGGACTCTCTATTCTTTGAGGTCTCAAAGATAGAAAATTACGAGTCCGTTCGAACTCATCCTGTTTTGCGTCCCCTAGGGGGATCGAACCCCTGTTATAGGAATGAAAATCCTAGGT
>DYOB01000353.1 GCA_020720765.1 Borreliella garinii | reverse complement strand
AGCGCTTGATTTGCATTCAAGAGGTCAAGGGTTCGACTCCCTTATTCTCCACAAATACAGTTCAGTGTTTAAAGTTTGGAGTTCAAAGTTCAAAACACTCGAAACTTGAACCCCGGAACTAAAGAAAAGATGCTTCAAAATGAAAAAAGCCGGCAACGGCATAGACGTTCACTGAAAGACTGGATAGTTTAGAGTTCAAAGTTTAGAGTTCAAAGTTGATTTCAACCCGAAACTTGAAACCCGGAACGCGAAACTAAAAAGAGATAAAGCAGGCCGGCTGCAACAAAAGGTTCGATTCCTTAATTATCTACGGAAAGGTTGTTTTCCCGATTCCCCTCCTTTGGAGGGGTTGGGGGAGGCTTCTCTTTTAAAGTTCTTTGGCATGTTGGGAAAAAATAATGAGTCAAATCATAAGAAATACGATGATACGAGTAAATTGAATACAATAGAATCACTACGAGGATTCTCTGAAAAAGAAAGTTACTAAGGGCGTACGGAGGATGCCTTGGCTCTCAGAGGCGAAGAAGGACGTGACAAGCTGCGATAAGCTGCGGGGATTGGCAAATACAAATTGATCCGCAGATTTCCGAATGGGGCAACCCATCCTGAGCGATCAGGATATTCCGTGTAAACGGGAAGCGAACGTGGGGAACTGAAACATCTTATTACCCACAGGAAAATAAAACAAAAGTGATTCCCAGAGTAGTGGCGAGCGAAATGGGAACAGCCTAAACTGGTATTGTTTTGGCAATGCCAGGGTTGCAGGGCTGCGATATAGCGAAATAATTTGAACTGGAACGGTTTTGGAAAAGCCGGCGATATAGGGTGAAAGCCCCGTACAGGTAAGGATTATAAGTTTAGCAGTACCCTAAGTAGGGCGGGGCACGTGAAACCCTGTCTGAATCAGCCGGGACCATCCGGTAAGGCTAAATACTCCTGAGAGACCGATAGCGAACAAGTACCGTGAGGGAAAGGTGAAAAGCACCCCGAACAGGGGAGTGAAATAGTACCTGAAACCGTGCGCTTACAAGCGGTTGGAGTCCCGAGAACTCGGGATGACAGCGTGCCTTTTGCATAATGAGCCTACGAGTTAGTCGTCACTGGCGAGGTTAAGTATTTAAGATACGGAGCCGAAGCGAAAGCGAGTCTGAACAGGGCGGTTCAGTCAGTGGCGCTAGACGCGAAACCTTGTGATCTACCCATGACCAGGTTGAAGTGTTGGTAACACAACATGGAGGACCGAACCAGGGAGCGTTGAAAAGCTCTTGGATGAGTTGTGGGTAGGGGTGAAAGGCCAATCAAACTGGGAAATAGCTCGTACTCCCCGAAATGCATTTAGGTGCAGCCTTGTGATAGTTTAGCAGAGGTAGAGCTACTGATTGGATGCGAGGGCTTCGCCGCCTATCAAATCCAGACAAACTCCGAATGCTGTTAAATGTTTCACAGGAGTGAGGGCATGGGTGCTAAGGTCCATGTCCGAGAGGGAAAGAACCCAGATCAACAGCTAAGGTCCCCAAGTGTATGCTAAGTTGAACAAACGAGGTCCGGTTGCAGCGACAGCTAGGATGTTGGCTTGGAAGCAGCCATTCATTTAAAGAGTGCGT
>DYOB01000352.1 GCA_020720765.1 Borreliella garinii | reverse complement strand
AACCCCAAACCCCAAACCCCAAACCCCAAACCCCAAACCCCTGCTTCTCAAAAAAATTCAACAATTTAGACCGATTAATTTTCAATTAGCATCGCGATTTTTTTTGAAGAAGAAGACCCACTTTTCGGTTATAGTCTTGTTTCTTTCTCGTATTTTTCTGAGCAGAGTGACCTCTAGTGTTAAACCTTCCTATATTCTAATTCTGAGGGTTCAAGCTTGCTTTGGTCTTCAGTTGGGGGTTGTGAGGGTTCGCAATCAAATATATAAGGCGAGCAGATTTGAATTATAATAGAAAAGAAATGTCAAACAAACTACTTCAACTAGCACTAATCACCCTCACCGTTTCATACACATACCAGGCTTGCTGCGCAGACTGTGTGAACTCCCTAAAGATTGACGCAGGTCAGTTTGAAGGAGAAACAGCTCTTCCAGCAATAACAGTAAAAACAACTCCAGAGACTACCGGTTTCAACGAAACTGGAATCTGTGGTGCTATATGGAAAGCCCAGGGAGGAACCTGCTGTGATCAGACCACTCTGATCGCACGTAACACAGCTTGGAAAACCAGACTTGCTAACAGATATGGAAAGCTCAAAACTGGCATGGAAAAGCTAGATGAGGTTGTTAAGAAAGCTGGAACACTAGCAACCTTTGTTAAATCCAAGGCAGATGCTTTAAAGAGCTCAACAAAGACCATGCCAGCAGATGACAATAAGAAGGCTAAAGATACTAAGAGAGTCCTTGCTATGAGCGACGCCGATGTCACAGCCCTTGAGAGAACCTTGAAGAAGTTTGATACAAACAAGGATAAGGTCACTGCCAGAAAGAATTCTGCCACCGCACAGATTGAAGGATGCTACAAAGCTATCACTAAGCTTAGAGTCAACTCACTTTGTCTTAGATGCTCTGGAAACGCTGATCAATTCTTTGACGCTACCAATCTTGCCTACAAGGTCAAATCTGACACCTGCAAATCTACAATTAAGGAGTGTGGAGCTGTGATGGGAACCCTCTTGGAAGCTAGTCAGATGTACGACGCTTTGCTCAAGGTAAAGGCTGCTCTAGGACAAACAGTTGCTGCGCACATCAAAGAGTTCCCTGTCACTGAGGATAAGGCAACTAAATGGGCCACATGCGCTGATGATGCAACAGCTTGTTCAAACGATGCTGCCCAAGTATCAGCTCTCTGTTCTGACTTTACAATCAGCATGCCTTCACCTTGTGAGGATGCAACCAGAGCAGACGAATCAGCTTCCTTGGCTACTTCTAGGCTCCTTTCTGGCAGAGCCAACTTCAGAAACCTTGCTGAAACAGCCTCAGACGGATATGGAAACCTAATCATTGACAATACAGTGACAGTTGATATTTCCACAATGGATTCAGGAGATACCGACATTGCATTACCAACTAATACTGGAGATTCTACTTCCTTCAAAGTGTTAACTCAGGCATTTATTGCCATTGCTGCTATTGTTACAATTCTGATGAATTAATACAGAGCCTTTCATAAAATAATTGTATGAAACAAAAAACAAAAAAATATTATTTTTTGTTGAGCCTGGGGTTTGGGGTTTGGGGTTTGGGGTTTGGGGTTTGGGGTTTGGGGTT
>DYOB01000104.1 GCA_020720765.1 Borreliella garinii | reverse complement strand
GTTGATTGTTATAGGACTGTATTTGGCGGTCAACACTGCATATTTCGGTGTTCTCGGTATGGAAGGTATCGCCGCCCAGCCCGAAGTGGCGGCTCAGGTCGCAGCAATCTGTTTGGGGCCTGCCGGAAAGGCCGCCTTTTCAGTGGTCATCGTTATTTCAATCCTGGGCTTCTTGTCTGTATACATGCTTAATTCACCCCGGACGTATTATGCAATGGCCAAGGATCGAGTGCTACCCGCAATATTCATGCGGGTCAACCCCAGAACTCAAGTTCAAGAATTCGGTCTCCTATTTCATTGTCTGCTGATGATTGTTTCACTTTTGCTGTTGAAGACTTTCAGTAATATCGTGAGTTATGTCGTCTTTATCGACGCACTCACCATCGCGGTTACCGCGTCTACTGTGTTTGTCGTCCGATACCGCCGACACGGTCAGGCGTATCAAGGATTTCAGATGCCGGGCTTCCCCTGGCTGCCTGCAACTCTGGTAATTGGTCTTGTTATCATCTGTTTTCATATTTTCATGACTCAGACTATACTCGCACTTGTCGGACTATCTTTTTTCCTGGCTGGCTACCCTGCTTTCTTTCTTGTTCGCAGGTTGACCAACAAGTCTGGATTGGAGAGAGAAACCCAGAAATCATAATTTAAAGTCAGCATATTGAAACAGGTGAAGGCAGCAATGACCGGCCGGGATGAAAGTCACATGCACGGCGCAAATACGTTATCATCTCTTATGAGTTCCTAAAAATGCACTCAATCCGGCGGTAAACCAAGACCAAGGAATTGCAATAAAAATCTTCATAGATATATGGATCCGAAATACATTGGAATATTTGCTGCATTAGGCTCGGCAGCCTCTTGGGCTGCGGGCTCCTTTCTCTTTAAACGGCTCGGCGAACAAGTTTCTCCCTTCGGTATGACGCTTGTCAAGGGAGCGATCAGCGTCGTTCTGTTGGGGGCGATTCTCTTCCTAACCGGTTATGAAACGATTACAGTCAATGCTGCCCTGCTTTTGTGTGGAAGTGGTATTCTGGGGATCGCCGTTGCTGACACACTTTTCTTTGCCGCCTTGCAGGAGCTGGGGCCAGTGGCCTTGGTCGTTTTTTTTATGATGGGCCAGATGTTGACAGCGTTTCTGGCAATCTTTTTTCTAGGAGAAATCCCGACCCTTGAAGCATGGGCCGGAATTATCCTCACCCTGGCCGGAACCTCCGTTGTCCTGTGGAAGAAGATCGGTGCAGAAGACGAAGCAAGACGCTCGGGAATCCGCGGCATCATTATAGGGTCCCTTTCCATGATCTGTATGTCCATCTCGACAGTGATAGCGAAGCCGGCACTAGTCGATTCCTCCACGCTTCTGGCAACACTGATACGCATGCTCTCAGGAACCTTGTGTATTTTTTTTCTAGGCATGGCCACTCGTCAACTCAGGAGCTGGGTGACACCTCTTCGGGAGAAGCGCTTGATGGTCCGCTTTGTTTTTTCGGTCAGCGTGATTACCTTCGGTGGTTTCTGGCTGTCACTTGTGGCCATAAAATATGTCGATGTTGCGGTTGCATCGACACTCGGTGCGACCGAACCGCTTTTTGTTATACCGCTCGCTCTCATCATCTTCAAAGAACGCATTTCCGCTCTTGAGATAGTAGGGACGACAGTTGCGGCTGCCGGGGTATTTCTTCTTATCATGTAAGCTTGTTCGAGGAAGCAACATATCAATAGAAATAAACGAGTTCCAACAAAGCTATGGAGGCAAAAAAATGGATAGGAGCAGGCTTGATGAACTGGTGAAAAACGCGAGATTTCGTTTGGATGATTTCAGACGACTTCAGAGTGTAGGATTGATTCCCAGGAGCGGTGAATTTTTCCCAGGCGGTGTTCATTATCCGCCAATTACGAAATATCCGCTAATGACAGAGAATGAGATGTTCGCCACGTATACCCTGCCGGCTGACAGTAAATTTGACATTTATGTTCATATCCCCTTTTGCCGGAAGCGTTGTGTATTCTGTCACTATCCGTCCATGTACAACGCACCTGACGATGCCAAGGACATGTATCTCAATGCGTTAGAGAAGGAGATGGATATTGTCATGCATAGGCTGGGCGTCGACAAAATCAAGGCGCGTTCTATCCTTATAGGAGGGGGAACGCCGACCGATCTGACCCCGAAACAGCTCAAGCGATTCCTGGACTATTTCTGTGCCAGGGTTGATATGACGAGTATCGAGCAATTCAATTATGATGTGGATCCCATTACCCTGGTTGGCCCTGACGGCATTGAAAGGCTAAAGATCATGCGCGATTATGGCGTTGACCGGCAAACATTAGGAGTTCAATCTTTTGATAACACGATCCTTAAAAAGATGAACCGTTCGCATGACCGTGCGATTGCTCTGGAAGCCATCAAGAACTGTCTCGATATAGGATATCAGGTGAACATTGAATTCATTTTCGGCTATCCTGGTCAGACCTTACAAAACTGGGTCGAGGTTATGGATGTCGCGCTGGAGACGGACGTACACGAGATTCAGTTCTATCGTTTAAAGGTCGAACCGTACGGTGATCAGGTAGGTTCAATCACCAAGGTCTCAAATGATCGGCCGGAGATATTACCGACCGTCGAAGAGGCCATCCTCATGAAACAAATCAGTATCAATATGTTGGAGGAACAGGGGTACCATGAGAATCTACGCCGGGTGTTTACCAGAAACAAGAAATATATTTCTAAATATGCCTATAATCAGTGCTGCAACCTGTACGATGAAATCGGCTTTGGGCTCACAGCCTTCAGCAGTCTCCGGGACCGGTTCGTTCTGAATGTGCAATATTTCGACGAATATTACAAGGCTATAGAGGAAGGACGGATACCGATGAATCGTGGCCTGGTACGGAGCCAAGAGGAACAAATCCGGTGGGCGACGATCCTACCACTTAAAAATTTTTTTCTCCAGAAACGTATTTTTGAGGAGCGGACAGGAATTCCACTCAATCAAATTTTTCCCGAAAAAATCGAAATACTATCGAAGTTAGGCCTTATCATAGCTACAGACAACACGATAAAGCTGACTAATTTAGGCGCCTTTTTTGCCGACGAAGTGGTGATGCAATTTCATTCGAATGAATACCTGCCTCTGACTGCCGATGAATATGTCGATGGGTGCCTAAACCCTTGGAATCATCCATGTCTTCTTACATCCAGTACTGTACCCTCTGGTACACCTGAAAACCTGGCTATGCCCTCAGCAACATGACAATTATGTTGAATAAATTCCTATGACCGAAAAAAGATTGACGGAGACTTGAATAAACTGCGTTAAAGATGCTCTGTCCTTACCAGCTACTCTTTTGGATTTGGTTATAGTCGGCTACGTCCGAAATCTTTTAGTCGAATCTTCAGTAGTTACCTTGACAAAAATAGGAGGTGGAATGGCCAGGAGGATTCTTCTATCCATTTTGATATTTTTTTTGCTGATTGCAGCATTAGCTCATATTTTTCGTCCACGCTCCCCATCCGGGCTTCCCTTGCGCACCGAGAAGATATCACGCGGCGATTTATTGATTTCCATTTCCGCCACAGGAACGATCGAACCGGAGGAAGTAATCGATGTGGGCGCGCAAGTGGCTGGGCAGATCCAGTCTTTCGGGAAGGACCGAGATGGAAAAACAGTCGATTACGGCTCAATAGTGACTAAGGATATGGTGCTGGCGATGATCGATGATTCTATCTACTCAGCAGAGGCGGCTAAAGCAGAAGGTGAGGTAAAATACGCCCAGGCGACTCTCCGACGCGCCGAGTCTGATCGATTAGTAGCTAAGGCAAAGTTCCGGCAAGCTGAACGGGATTGGTTGCGTGCCCGTGGTATTGGCCCCTCGGAAGCGCTTTCCCAATTAAGCTATGATAGTTACTTGGGCGCTTATGAGATAGCCAAGGCAAATCTCGACGTATCGGAAGAAGCCATTCTCCAAGCCAAGGCTGGGATCCACGAGGCAGAGGCAGCATTGCTTCGCGCCAAGCGGAACTTGGGGTATTGCACAATCACGGCTCCGGTTGATGGTATCATTATCGATCGGCGAGTCAATATCGGCCAGACAGTGGTAGCAAGCCTGAATGCCCCCAGTCTTTTTCTTCTGGCGAAAGATCTACGGCGGATGCAGGTCTGGGTGGCGGTCAACGAAGCTGATATCAGCAGGATTCGACCTGGTCAGGATGCCACCTTTACAATCGATGCGTTACCGAATGAGACTTTTACAGGCAAAGTAGGAAAAATTCGCCTGAACGCTTCCATGACCCAGAATGTAGTCACCTACACTGTCGAGGTTGTCACTGATAATTCACATGGCCGTTTGCTGCCATATCTCACGGCAGACGTTCAATTCGAGATCAACAATCGCTTGGGCGTCCTCCTTGTACCGAACTCGGCGCTGCGGTGGGAACCACCGATCGAACTGATCAACCCCTTGCATCGCTCTGAAGCAGGTACAAACAGACCCAGCCTGCCCCTAACCCGCACGTCCTCTTCCGCCCCCGAAAACCAATCTACCATGGAAGGTCAAGGTACTCTCTGGCTTCTTGAGGAATCGTATGTACGGCCTCTCCATGTCCAAATTGGACTGACAGATGGTTTGGTAACGGAAGTGAGCGGAGAGAAACTTGCCGAGAATACGGTTGTCGTGACCGGAATTGAATCTGTCCGTTCGGAAAAACAAGGACCAAACAATCCGTTCATGCCGATCTTGCCTACGCCTCCTGGGGGAGCAAAAGGCGGTACTCCTAGATGAGTGAAAACCAAGAAGTCGTAATCGTTCAGAATCTGCAGAAGCGCTACGTGCTTGGCAATACTGAAATCCCTGTGCTGCGAGATATCTCGCTTGCCATCAAACGTGGGGAAATGGTTGCTGTGATGGGTGCTTCCGGGTCGGGCAAGACTACATTAATGAACATTCTTGGTTGTATGGACCGTCCAAGCGCTGGCAAATACTGGTTGGACGGGATGGAGATATCGGAACTGTCCAACGACAGTTTGGCGAGTATTCGAAACCAAAAAATTGGTTTTGTATTCCAGAATTTTAATCTCCTGCCACGGATGAGCGCCCTTGAAAATGTTGCCATGCCCATACTCTACTCGCTTAATACAGTCACAGAGCGTATGGCGCTCCAACGAGCTAAAGGACTATTGGAAAAAGTTGGTCTTGGAGAACGATTACAGCACGAACCATCGCAACTCTCAGGTGGACAACAACAGCGGGTGGCAATCGCCCGCTCTCTGGCGAACAATCCGGAACTTCTCCTGGCTGACGAACCGACTGGTAATCTCGACTCCCACACCAGCGTAGATATTCTCGAAATGTTTCGTAGTGTTAATAGATCAGACGGTATTACTATTATCCTTATTACCCATGATCCAGATGTAGTTATTTACGCCGATCGCGTCATTTTCATTCGCGACGGAAGGATTGAGACCCCGACCAAAGAAATTGATCGCAGCCGGGGGACGATTTTTAAGGGGGGAGGAGACGGCTGATGCGTATATCTTCATCGGTTCGGGTTGCCCTCAAGGCACTTCGACGTAATCCGATGCGGGCGATACTCACCACACTGGGAGTCGTCATTGGTGTTGGAGCCGTCATTGCCATGATAGAACTCGGGACGGGGTCATCTACAGCCATCCATAAACAGATCACCAGCATGGGGGCAAATGCCCTAATCATTATCCCAAAAACTGCTGCGACTGGTGGTGTGACCTTTGGAGCCGGTACAGCCATGACACTTATGCCGGGAGATTGCGATGCATTGCTCCGGAAATGCCCCTCGCTTCGAAACGCCGCGCCTATCGTCCGCTCCAGAGCCCAAGCAGTGCATGGTAATCGTAATTGGGTCCCGGATACGATCGAAGGAACTACGCCTGCCTATCTCGATGTCCGCGAGTGGGGCCTTGTCGAGGGTGAGCCATTCACAGAACTTGATGTAACTAGAGCAAACAAGGTGTGTCTTATTGGCAAGACCGTTGCGAGTAAACTCTTTGGAGAGAAATCACCGCTTGGAAAAACTATCCGCCTTCGCAATGTCACCCTAAGGGTGGTTGGGGTATTGAACGTAAAGGGGGCCAATCTCATGGGGCAGGATCAGGATGATATTATTCTCGCACCTTGGACCACTATTAAATACCGGGTTGCCGGTTCCAGGCTTCAGAACAATAATCAAAGCACCGAAGCTGACGCTGTCGATCTGTTTCCGGGAGGAAAGAGCAGCTTATATCCGGAAAAATCCAAGGCCCATATTAAAAATAATCCCATGCTTTCTCGTTTTGCCAATGTCGATGCCATCATGACTGCGGCCCGAAGTCCAGAGCAGATTACTCGAGCAACCGAGGAAATAAGTGAACTTCTCCGCCTGAGACATAGAATAGAGGCGGGTGATATCCCAGACTTCGAAGTGATCGATCTGACCGAAATCACTGGCACGCTTTCTTCCACTTCGACACTCATGGCGAATCTGTTGCTCTGTATCGCGACAATTTCGCTTGTGGTCGGCGGAGTTGGAATCATGAATATCATGCTCGTCTCGGTTACGGAGCGCACGCGTGAGATTGGTCTTAGAATGGCGATGGGAGCACGATCGCGGGATATCCTTCAACAGTTTTTAATCGAGGCCGTTTTACTCTGTTTGTCTGGTGGCGCTATCGGGATTGTATTTGGCAATAGCGTGTCCCTGGCTGTGTGGTGGCTTCTTGGATGGCCGGTGGAAGCGACCCCGGTTGCCGCAGCAGTGGCCGCCCTGGTGTCTGGAAGTGTGGGGATTATATTCGGATTTTATCCTGCCTGGAAAGCATCCCGGCTTAATCCAATCGAGGCGCTCCGCTATGAATAAGATTTTTTGTATACCTTTTTTATGTTGGAGGAGGCCTCGGTAAGTGCGATCTTATGCTCTTCGACTTCTGCTTTACGCTTTTATTGGTATATTGTCAGGTTGCATGATCGGACCGGATTTTCAAAAGCAAAGCGCTTCCGTGCCTGAACGGTGGGCCCAGCCGACTCCTGCCGCCACTGAAGGGGAGCTGAAGCTGATCAAATGGTGGGAGATCTTTAACGATCCGACGCTTTCTTCTCTCATAGAACGGGCGGCAGCCGGCAATCTTGATCTGCAAACGGCGCAAGCGCGTATCAGGCAGGCTCGTGCTGCACGAGATGGGGCAGTGGCTAAAACCGGGCCGTCGGTACAGACGACGGCCACGTTCAGCCGACAACAGTCGCGCGGAGCAGTGCTGGAGGATAATACGGTAGATCCGGTCTCATCCAATCCCCAAGCACAATCTGTTCTTACTGACCTGTACCAAACCGGTTTTGATGCGCATTGGGAGCTTGATTTTTTTGGAGGAGTACGACGCGGCATAGAGGCGGGAGAGGCCGATCTTGAAGTAGCTACGGAAGCGCGACGCGACACATTGGTGACCATCACAGCCGAAGTGGCGCGGAGTTATATCGAACTTCGCATCCTCCAGAAACGAATTGCCATTGCTCATAAACATCACAAAACGCAGATACATGGTGTAGCCTTAACACGTCGACAGCTTCAAGGAGGGATTGCAAGTGCGCTTGATGTAGCTAACGCAGAAGCGCAGGCGTCCGATACCGCCGCGCGGATTCCGGTTTTAGAAGCTACGGCCCGGCAAGTCGTTCATAAACTCGGTATTCTCCTTGGAGGGAATCCCGACATGCTGGTCACGGAGCTTGTGCCGGGGGTTGATCTTCCTCTCCAACCGGCGACCGTGCCAGCAGGGGTGCCTTCTGATCTTCTTCGTCGCCGGCCTGATATCCGGCAGGCTGAGGCGGAAATTCATGCAGCAACAGCCCGGATCGGCGTAGCGGCAGCGGATCTGTTTCCCCGATTTACCCTCTCTGGATCGGTGTCTTATCTTGCCAGTACGTTCAGCTCTCTCTACACCCCTGCAAGTCTCTTGTGGTCGTTCGGTCCGGCGGCAAGCTGGAATCTGTTCGATACCGGTCAGGCACGGGCACAGGTAGCCATCAGGGAGGCATTGCAGGATCAGGCCGTGATTCAGTACCGACAGACAGTACTTAACGCCTTGGCAGAGGTAGAAAATGCGCTTATCGCTTCAGCAAAGGAGGAAGAGCACTGTCAAGCTCTTGAAACCTCCGTCCGATCGAATCGGAAGGCTGTCGGGCTGGCGGAGCGGCTCTACGCGGGCGGCGAGACCGACTTCTTGCATGTGTTGATCCGAGAACGTGTCTTGTATGATGCTGAGGATGCCTTTGTCCAAAGCACAGGAGCCAGCTTGATTTATCAAATTGCACTTTTTAAGGCACTTGGCGGAGGGTGGGAATCTCCTCCGAAGGGTTGAGCAGCGAGCTCTAACCGCGCCAGAGTTTTCGCTTCAGGTGTAAAAAACCATTGGTCGATTTTCCCTCGCAGAAAATTAATTCGGACTTCACGCGCAATAAAAAATCGCTGTGAGTCGATCGTGACTCCGATAGCGCTAAAACGCCAGAGTTTATCAGCATCTTTTACGAGTTGGTCATTGAGCGAAAGCGCCTCCAGCCTGGAGTCGTGACCGTTAATGATTTCTAGAATCTCCTGAATTTTTTCACGATCATATTCCAGATCCGCCAGAATTTCCCTCGCAATCTTTACGCCTTCGATCTCATGCAAACGGTTAGCAGCCTTATCCGTCGCATTCGGGCCAAAGGCATTCGACTGCATCTCCTCGGGCACACTTTTCCACCCCACATCATGCAGAAGGATGGCAGGTAACACGATAGTCTCGTCCGCTTGTGAATAACAAGCCAACAGTTGTATTCCAAAGTCATAGCTCATGGGCACATGGATGTGGTTGTACCGGGTGTCCCAATAAAC
>DYOB01000103.1 GCA_020720765.1 Borreliella garinii | reverse complement strand
AGATTGGCGGTTTTGGTCAGATAAAGGGTAGAATAGGCACTCTTTCAGGCTTTTTAACCCAGGCCAGGGTTTCCGGGAGCTCTGTGCATCCCGGCTCCTAAAGCCTATGTGGTCGCTACTGCCGTTTGAGGATCACTGCTCTGAAACCTTTGTCCCTTTTATCCCTAATTTGCGAGAAATGAGGGGTTTTATCCAGGAGCCGTCCTACCTGGCTGGAAGGGCCGCTAACGGCAAATATACCGCCGGGTGCAACCTGGGATGAAAGCTGGTGGAAGACTTCCTTTTCCTGTTTGACCTGGGGTTCACCTTCCCAGAAGACCGCCACAAGTTCGAAGTGGGGCTGATCGGGAAGAGGTATAGCTCCTGCCCAACTCACCGGTTGGAGAATAAGGTCAGTTCCCCTGTGAAGACACCAGTTCGAAGCACAGGCTTTAAGTGAGAGATGGTCTTTGTCCCAAAGTGTCACGGGTCCTTTTAACCTTTTTTGGTGTAGGAGTACCGAGGTTAGTTGGCCTTGACCCATATTCCAAAACCCTGCGTTTTTCCAAACCCGTTTTTCTTGGAGCAGAAGGGTCAAGAGCAGGGCTCGACCGTGATTTAGAGTATCAAAATCTTCCAACCCCCAAAAACTCTTGAGTTTAACGCGCGAGTCTTCCAGTTCCCAAATTGCTTCCTGGCGTATATAAGGATCTTCATTCCCGTCTTTAGGAGGGTGTGAACCCTGGAAATGATAAACATCGTGCCTGGGACCGTCTTCAATGTATGTAATGGGGTATTCAAAATTTTTCAGTTCGGCGTGAACTCCATCCGAGAGATTCTTTACGACAACAACAGCGGCAGTACCGCCGGGTAAAAGTCGTTCACCGATAAGTTTAACAAGGTGCCGAAGTACCGGGGGGCCGGCCTTGGCGGGTAGATTGGAGAGGATAAGGGCAAAGTTTCCTTCAACCCCGTCAAAATCCAGCCCTCCGCACACGTCCACGTTCTCCAACCCATTCATGATGGCATTTTCTCTCGTGAAAGCACACGCCAGTTCATCCCTATCTCTTGAGACAAGGGTGAGATCTTTTCCGGCTTTCATCAGAGATAATCCCAAAACTCCCGTCCCGCAACCCAGGTCGAGAACACGGGAATTTTTTGGGAGACGGATTTTTTGCGCGACAGTCTTCAACAGAAGTGTTGAACCTTCGTCAACGTCGTGGCTTGAAAAGAGTGCGTGGCTGAAATGGAACCTTAGGTCGCAGCCATGAAACCGGTAAGCGACCGTTCGATTCACAAAAAGAGAAGGAAACATCTTACTTGTTAATGCGTTCGACGTATTCCCCGGACTCGGTATTCACCATGATCTTTTCCCCGGCTTTAATAAAGATAGGAACCTTTACTTCGAGCCCGGTGTCGGTGACGGCGTTTTTCATGACACCTTGGACGGTGTTGCCTTTCACGGCGTCTTCGGCTTCAGCGATTAGAAAGACCATTTTAGGGGGGATATTCAAGTTAATGACACGGTTGTTCCATTCTACTACTGAATAGGTGTCACCGTCTTTAAGGTAATGTCTTTTATCGGAAAAAGATGCAGCCGGTACTTCAATCTGCTCGAAACTGAGGGCGTCCATAAAATGAAAAGTCTCGTCGTCATGGTACATGAACTGGACTGTTTTTTCATCAACTTCGCATGTTTCAACAGTTTGAGCTGTGGGAATCGTCTCGCTGAGCATCTGTGCGGTGAGAAGGTTTTTCACCTTTAACCTGACAATAGCTGTGCCTTTTCCCGGGGTATAGAACTCTCGTTCCGCGACATAATGTGGGGCGTTTCTCAGAAGAAGAAACGTCCCTTTTTCTATAGATCCTGCTTTGATTTCACTCATGGTTACGCAGTGTATCAAAGAACGGAAAAAAGATCACCTCATTGAGGGACTTTTTTTGTAAAAGCAGCATAACCAGCCGGTCAAGACCCATCGCAGCACCTGAAACATTTCCAATTTTTGAGATCACTTCGGGAAACTCCAAATCAAAGGGGGCTCTGAAGGAAATCGGGCCGGCATTTTTCGCAGCTTTCCTGTAATTTTCGTTGAGCTGGGATACGTCCTTCCCTTCCTTGGAGGCGTTGACCAGCTCGACACCGTTAACCATAAGCTCCCACCTCCTGGCGAAAGAGGTGCCTTTCCGGATTTCAGAAAGAGTAGGAACAATGGAGGGCCAATCGGTCAATACGAGAGGACGGTCCCTGGGGAGGTTAGGTTCCACCCTTTCTATAAGTAATAGGTGCCAGAGGTCCTCCCACCGTGCACAGTCTCTTACGGGGGCTTGTTTTTTTGCTTCGTTTGCGAGAATTTCAAGTGTAGGGCAAGCCGTCCAGTCGACACCTGCCCAAAGGATAAAGGCATCGCGGAGGCTCAAAATATTAAAGGGGGGGACCAAGTAATCGGGGAGGGGAAATGATTGTCCCAAAAAAAGGACGAGGTCTTCAACCGTTGTGATGAGGTCCGTTTCTGACTTATCTCTTTCGTACCATTCGAGCATCGTGAACTCGGGATTATGCAGGGGGCTGTGGTTTTCGGCGTTTCTAAAACACTTGCCTATATGGAAAATACTCGGAAATCCGGCAGATAAAAGCCTCTTCATATAGAGTTCGGGTGAAGGCACGAGCCAGAGGTTTTTTTTCGGACCCCAAGGCAGTTCCCAAACCGTGCCGAAGTTGGCTATTTCAGGCTCGGGGATGAGAGCGGGGGCAAGTGAAGGGGTGTCGACTTCGAGAAAATTTCTAACGGAAAAAAATTCACGGATCAATGTTAGTATTCGAGCTCTTTTTTGTGCTGTCTCCAGATCCAGAGAGGTCATCCCCCGAAAAGCCCTTTAAAGAACTTGTCGAGTTCTGATACCATATTCCCCACGCCGTCCACCACACCGTGTATGGCCTGGCTTGCAGGATCTTTGGATGTTTTCAGCTCGTCCCTCCAGTTTTCAAAGGCTGACTGTCCGCTCTTTAAAGGATCCGGGGTTTCGTTCATTCTAGCGTACTGACCGTTGAGAATGTTCTCATAGGCGGCGCTCTTCGACCAAAGTATGATCTCGCGAAGGCGAATGGCCAACAGGGGGTGGCCGAGGTCCATGACTTGAAAAAACTTGTAAACGCTGTCGATCATATCTGGAGCTGCGTCGTATTCGTCCGCCTGGCGTATCATCTCTTCAACCTTGATTTCCTCCACCCCGCCTCCGGCCATCTGGGCAAGGAGACTTTGAGCGGCTTTCGGGTCCTGTACAGTAAGAAGCCCAGCGCGGTCGCAGCTCAATTCGCTCTTTCTATACCATTCTTTTAAGGCTAGAACGAGAGGCAGGCTGACCCAACTTGGGAGGAGACCTGAAAGAAATCCAACCTGAAGGAGTACCCATAGCATCGTTCTATAGAGGACGTGCCCTGCTTTTATATGACCAAGTTCGTGACCTATAACGGCGAGAAGCTCTTCATCCTTGAGTCTTTGGACGAGGCTTGAATGGAGAACGAGAAAAGGTTTTTCAAATCCCAGAGCTGATGCGTTCCAATGGGGGTCGTTGAGAATATATGTTTCTGGAATTGAGCCCATATCCAGGATTTCACACGCTTTCTGAACAAGATCATAGATTCTGGGTACCTGATTTTGGCCCACTCTTACTCCCGATCCGAGAAATAAGAGTCTCACCATGCGGTCATGAGTCCAACCGCCGAAGAATTTTATCAGTTGGTCTATTCCCGGAATTCGGCGCAAAGTATCCAATGCAGCTCTGTCTGAGGGGTGTTCCCAGGCTTGGGGGCTAATTCCGGTTAAAATTTTTGAAGTATTCATAATAATACAGTATGATACATGTATGGAAGAATTGGAAACCCCCTGGGGTAAAATCCCCATTTTCGGTAAAGCACCCGAAGAATATGAGAAACAACTGCTTTTAAGGCACGCGGCCTTCTCGCTGTTATCAGGCTCCCATGTTCTGGTTCTGGGACTCGGTAGCGGTGTCGTACCTGCTTCGCTGGGATTGCGCAAACTCAAAGTTACGGCTGTGACTGATTCTGCCACAGAACAGAGATCGGTACTCCAGACCTGGATCAGTCTGGGTTTGGAAGAGACCAAACTCGTCCTCGCCGACGTACTCAATGTTCCCACAGCCGATTTTCTTGCAGTCGTGATTTGCAGGCCGCCAACCCTCTTTTTATGGGATTATTACCTTCAGTTGGCCCGCCGTTTTGTAAAAATGGGTTCTTCGATTTTTGCAGCTCCCCCACAACCAGATGGGTATTATGAGTGGAAAAAATGGATTGGAAATTCAAAAGAAGTACACGAGGAGGACAGTGTTTTTCAAGGCATCATCCCTGAAGGTGCAATTTTACCATGGACGCCGCGGCACCTGGAATTTCCTCCTCTGAGGACGAGTCTTGTCTTGCATCCAGCCCTGGATTTAGAGGTGCCTTCCGAATCAGCGGCCGCTCTTCTAAGGTTTTTTCCCAAACCGGCCACGAGGAAGAAAATTGTCGTCTGGGGTGATGACTGCATTATTCTGGGAATAGCAGCGGCGAAAACAAACCCTCAGTCCCAGGTCTGGTGTATAACCGATTCTTTCAATACCATATGGTCGGCGAGGGAGAGCTTTCAGGCTTCCGATGTGGGGCCTCAGGGAGGCTTTCTTGCATCGGACTCGTTAGAAGATTTTGATAGAAACTCTGTTGATTTGGTTTTATATACTGATAAGGAGGGAACCCACGGTGAAGATATCAGGCAGGCATTTGCCGTTCTCAAACCTGAAGGAGAATTATGGGCGGTACTCCCTGAAGAGAGTCTTGCACAAAAAAGTTTTGCACAGGAAGGAGTTTTGGCTAAACTTTCTGGTCAACGTGGTTCTTGGGCTGTGTATAAGTGCACTCGTTCTCTCGTGTAGGACTACGGATGGAAACCAAGAGGAGATAACTCCAGAGGTTGTCGTACCGCACATTATCTTAGAACCTCCCACTCCCATGCAAACCACAGAGATGAGAAAATTCCGTGCGACCTACCTTATCACTACCGAGCCGACAGGCGTGGGTGTTTACAGGGAACTTGGTGAACTCGTCGGGATAACACCCGTCTCCATCGAATTCCAATTCGAAAGGATAACACGTTTAACGTTTTTGAAAGCCGGTTATTTGATAAAGTCCCAGATTCTTGAACCCTTGGATGGAGATCACACGATTCATGTCGTTATGGAGCCGAATACCCCTTGATCAATAAAATTAAAACCTACCCCAACCAGTGGGAAATCCCTGTCTGGATCCAAAAGGGTGACCCTTTTTCCAAAAACCTAGAAGATAAATACCTCTGGATCCTTCTTGATGGTCCGGAGGACCCGCCGGAAAAACTTGTGCATTTGGAAAGCGGAAAGTCCATCAACATAAAAGCCGTAGAAAAAAGAGACGAGTCATGGGCTGTCCAAGCCAAGGGGCTGACCCAAAAAGGGTACGCTGATAACGATCGTTTTATCAGTTTGGAGTATCCAGTTGTTTGGGGTAAACTCGCTTTTTTTCTACCGCAAGGGGCGATGAATAACGCATGGAAGGGGGATTCGGCCACATTGACCGGTCCGCTTTTACGAAAGGGCGGCATATCTGTACGCGTCAGAACCCTCTCACACGATGAAGGTAAATTTCTTTTACAGGTCAGTGCAGAAAAGGGTTTTCTCCAACTCGCCGGTTCAGTGTATAACTTGGAGTCCGAGACACAGTTGTTGCAGACCGCCCTCGTTTATGGTGAACCTGTGAAAGAAAAAGACCCGCCCATGATTCTGCGTAAAGTTTTTAGGTTTCCGGGATTACCGACAATAAAAGCGCTATACGCAATTGTCTTAAGGCACCGGGGCTGGGTGCTTCTCCCTCCTGAACTCTGGGAGGAAGAGTACGAGGAGTCCTGGGGCGGTCCCTACTTTAGGATTCTTTCAAGGACGAAAGAGTTTTTGGAAACGAAGTTCACCCGGCTGGTAAAAAAACCCGGTGGCCTCGGACTTCAAGAGGCCCAAGATCTTTTAGGGGTTCCGGTGAATATCATTGAGCCCCTAGCCCTCGGGCTTGTCGAGGCTGGCAAAGTCCTGAAAGGCGAAGGTGTATTTCTTCCTGTTGGAAACCCTGAGGATTTTCTATCCCCTTTGGCAAAGGGGGTTTTAAAAGAAGTACGGAGGAAGGGGGCTACGGCGACTAAGGAACTCAGTTTTCGTACACCCGCCCAAAGAGAGGCCCTACCTCAATTATCGGGATCCGGTCTCATCACCTCCTTGGGTGATGGCTGGTATATTTCAGGTGAAGCTTTGGAATCGATAAAAGAATCTCTTATCAGCAAGGGAAAGAGATCCTGGTCTACTTCGGAGTTGCGGGAGTTTCTGGAGGCAAGCCGCTCGTGCCTTATGGTCCTCCTCAAGACTATGGAGGAGAAAGAGATGCTCTTGTGCGAGGATAATTTGTATAGGGTTGTTCAATGATAAGACGAGTGTTGTTCCTGTTTCTTATCACGGGCTTTTTGGCGTGTTCACCTTCCAAACCCGCCATCCTACAGAATTTCTCCCAGCTGAATTATACGTGGGATAGAAGTTGGGATTCAGCCCAGGAAACTCTAACTGTCTTTATCCATCCTGAAAACAAGGATGGCCTTGAGCAGTTGGACGCCTTGTATATTGTGAACGATGAAGCTGAACTCTATTGGACCCTGGGCGGGGAGACTTGGACGCGTATAGAGCGGCCCGGTGAAACTTGGCTTGGGGCTAATCTTCTCAGACTTCCTGGCAGCAAGGTCCTGCCCCGGGGGAATTACCGTATCCTTTTAACAACCCGTTCAGGCGAGAAGGAGCGGGCGAGTTTTACCATAGACAGCCCCTCGATCACGACCTATCCTGGTACATGGCCACAGGTTTCAGTTGTTGCCGGCGAGGTGTTCGTGTCACAGGCTCCGGCAAATTATGTCGTCTGGGTTTATGGCACCGAGGGGAGGCTCTTGACCCAGATAGTTATGGACCAGCCCAGGTTTCCGCTTGAGGTTATCCAAGCTAACCCCGCAGTTTCGAACGCCGGCATCAGTGTCTGGCTCTACTGGCTTGAAGAAAAACTCGGGGTAGGAGTTCAAACCGGTCCCTTTACTTTAAACGACTTAGATTCCTGACTCGAGTTCGTGCCAGCTGGAAGTATAATCAAGAAGATCGTGTCCGAGTTCATCTGATCTCTTTTTCAAAAGGGTGAGACTTTCACTGTCGCCACCTGTTCCGGTACTGAGAATTCTTGTGAGATCGATTTGAATTTGTTTCAATGTCTGAACAGCTCCATCTACCTTTAGAGAAATCAGTTCCCTTTGGTCTTCCAGGTCATCCCTGCTGATTTTTTGTTTTTTCAAAAGACCTAAGGCTCGTCCATATTCGAGTTTCAAGGATTCCGAACGGGCCTTTTCAAGCCGTTGGTTGATTTTTTCTTCCCTCTGATCGAGATCATCAGAGGACAAGTCATGAAGAACCCTCGACATTTCTTTTTCTGCCTTATTGAGTTTACCAATCTGCAGAAGGTATTGGTCTAAAAGCGGTTCCATATCCTGGGCCCAGGGAAGTGTTTTGGGGTTGATGACGCTGAGCGAACGTCTAATGGACGCCTCAAGTTCCATCACTTCTTTTGGAATATCTTCATTCACTGTTTTTTGAACAGGGGTGACGTTTTTCATGAAAGGTTTCTTGAGTCTATGTCTGCTTCTCTGTCCTAGCCAGGCAGCCAAGCGTCCGAAGAATCCGAGGGTCATGGCCCCGGAAGCGACTAGGCTCCAGGGAAAATGGGTAAATCCGTCGATGGTGCCCTGGAGAAAAAGCAAGAGGGAGATGACGCCGGCGCTGGTAAAAAGATGCGTCCAAAAACCTGTCCTCTGTTCATGGAACTGTTTGAGTTCCCGTCCATCTTTTTCTGATAATTGACCTGACATTTTGGCTTCTTTAAGGTTTTTTCTTCCTGTGAAGAGGG
Source organism: Borreliella garinii (assembly GCA_020720765.1). Lineage (GTDB taxonomy): Bacteria > Spirochaetota > Spirochaetia > JABEVK01 > JABEVK01 > DYOB01. Next base: position 932 of record DYOB01000103.1, on the reverse strand, counting down.
TGGCAATTTGACCGAGGATACCGATACCCCAGGAAATGGCCGTAACTGCAGCCCATGGGAAGGAGGAACCTGTCGCTTGGTTAATATAGAAAAGTCCTGCATTGACACCAAGAAAACTAAAAAGGCTGCCCCACCATTCAGATTCCGCCTTAACCTGCCGGGCTTCGAGTTTCTCCAAGTATTCAGAAAACCAGGTGTCCGAGCTAGAAGAATTTTGGTTAAAACCTGGAGCCTGGTCGAGTTTGCGCCATACTTTATATTGTCCTATCAACTCCTGGAACCGGGACGATTTTTTTACAGATGGCTTTTGTGTTTCGATGACATCGGACTCTGTGGCGGTAGCAGGAAGTGGTTCCCCTGAAAGAATACGGTAGGCGTGGACTTCCCGGCTGATATTTTTCAGCTGAACTTGCCCCATGCTTTCAACCTTCAGAGGGATCTTTCCGCTGACTTGACTGTAAATTTCGCGGCTTATGGTGATGGTTCCCGGAAGAGAGGCGCTTTGAAGACGGCTGGCAATATTGATACCCTCACCCAATGCGTCGTTTTCATAGAAGTAAATATCGCCAAGGTGTACACCGATCCGGAGTTGAACCGTGGCTTGTCCGCTGGTTTGGTTGTATTGACCTATACTGTTCTGAATTTCTATCGAACACCTGACTGCATCGAGCGCAGTTGGAAACTCTAAAAGAAAAGCATCACCGATGGTCTTGATAACCTTGCCCCGGTGTTCCTGGGCAAGATTCTGAATAAGGTCGTTATGGTATTCTAAAAAAGCCAATGTTGCATTTTCATTGGATTCCATCATCCTGCTGAAACCCACGATGTCGGTAAAAACCACCGCCGCAAGTTTGTAGTCCTTATGCTTCATACGCGGATTATAGACGAATATTCCTAGTTATTCCAGGCTGTTTTAGCCAATCTTCTCTTAG
>DYOB01000351.1 GCA_020720765.1 Borreliella garinii | reverse complement strand
GACGATACTCCTTGTTCTTCAAGGCTATCATCTCTTCGTTGCTCATTGCGAATGCTGCTTTTGCCCATTCCGTCTTGAGCTGTTGCGTCTTCGCCATCTCGGTCCAAATCGGTGTTGCCACGCTTGTTAGACTCATTTTCCACCTCCTTTGTTGGTTGACCTTCAATTCTATTATCGGTCTTCCCTCGTCGTTCTGCAAGGTCAATCTCATAGTTATTTTTACCTTGAACCTCTCCCAGGAAATAGGTGACATAGGTGCCTATGTCGGGGATCAGTGTTTTGAAGGTGTCAATCAAGTATTTGACATAATCTCTAAGTCCCTTCCCTGCGTCTTTGAACTTGGAGAACCCTTCGATAAAGTATGGCCTTGCCTTCTCGTAGGCATTTTCATCAAGCGTTGGGGGGAACGACAATAACTTGTTGGATTCGACACCGAAAGCCGCACCAATCCCTTGCAGAATGCTTTCCATCCCTCCCACCACATCCTTTGCCGGTTGTGATGCGGTCGGGCTCGCCTTCTTCGCTCCTGCCGCTTTCCCTGACTTCACTACCGTTTTCAGCTTCTTGCTCCGACTCTTCGTCTCTTCCTTGGGCACGGAGGATGTTGGTCCGCTCTCGTCAATCGCCCCTTGAATCATGCTGGCAATATCCTCTTCAGACATGGACATGAGTTCGGTGGTCAAATTATCAGACGCAGGGATGGGTGCCGCCGCCATCCTATCAGACAGACTATTCATCAAGTCCATGACCGTGCCACGCTGCCCACCTGGAGCATACTCTTTATCGGCATAGTCTTTCAGAGCATCCATTGTTGGTACTGGTCGGCCAGTGTCCTTGAGACGGTCGGCCTGGGCCTGGTATGTCTTCGTGACAGTCTTGTGGAGTTGGGTAAGTGCGGGGTCTTGGGTGTCCGTACCGCCGGGGAGATCAGCCCCCGTCGGTTGGCCGGGTTGCGCTTCATTCTCTTTCGAGACGATAGGCGTGGGCGGAGTTTGCTTTGTTAAAAGATAGTCTCTTACTTCGTCGATTCGCTCATCGGCGATATTCTCAATTTCTGATCTTGAATACGGACTGCCAACAGATTCATTAAGGGCAAGCACCATGGCAACACGGCTACCGCGTGCCTGCATATCTTTTTGGCCCTGCGCCGTTGAATTGTATTCTTTGCTGTTTGGCGTAAACCAGCCAGTAAAGGGCTTCCCTTTTTCTGATTTTTTTCCTTCAACTGGCGTTTCGCCTGGCTTATCATTATCGACCACATTGTCAAACGTCACATCCTCAACGCTTAACCGAAACGATGTATCTGTGCCGTCTGGCCGAACCTCGTACACTGGTTCACCAACTGATGACTGGAGGATGCGTATTATTTTTCCCTTATACTCATTCTTCTTACCTTTGAAGGCAGTGACTTCTGACCCATAGTACCGGCTTTCGTTCTGGTCATATCTAAGCGCAGGCGGAATCTCGCTTGCTTGCTCTTGACTTCCCTTTGCTAAATCTTTCCCGCCTGGCTGTGCGGAATCGTTCTCGACATTCGCTTGACCGGTGCTTGCTGCTGGTGAAACTTCAACCGCCCACATTGTTTTGTTAAGATGTCCGGTTCCTTTCTCTATCGCTTCGGATATT
>DYOB01000350.1 GCA_020720765.1 Borreliella garinii | reverse complement strand
ATGCAACGAAAACCTTCGCAAAAACTCCACACCGTCCAGCGTTACGAGCATCTTTTGGCCACCTTTCTTGTAATCCTTAGCCCAAAAAGTCACATTTTTATCAGTAATCTCTTTAATTCGCTGGTTGGTAATAGCTACACGGTGTGTATATTGACCCAGATATTTCACCACATGTTCCACCCCCGCAAGCGAAGGTTCGCTATAAACCACCCATTTGGTTTCATACGCCTGGCGAATATGGCTCTGAAACTGATCCCGCTCCTGTTTTTTATCGAGCTGTCGTTTCAATCCATCCAGAAAGCGCCCCTTAAAAGCAGCACTGAGCTGATGCACCGGATATAGAAAATTGTTTGATGTTCCCATCTCAATCCAATTTCCTTTTAACGAAAATCCGGCAGCCGGCACAATGCAATGAATATGTGGGTGCAAACTCAAGTTTTGTCCCCAAGTGTGGAGCACGCAAATGGCACCTGTTTCGGCACCAAAATGCGTATAGCCAAACGACTTGAGAATATTCCAGACCGAGTCGAACATAAGGTCGTAGAATAGCCGCTCGTTGTGCAGACAAACAGCATTAAGCGCATGGGGAACAGTAAAAACCAGATGAAAGTGTTTTACAGCAATCGTAGACTCAAGCAGGTCGTCAATCCAAATAGCTTGTTTAGCAGCCTGACATTTTGGGCAATGCCTGTCGCCACAGCTATTGTAGCTATATTTCACAGTGCCACAGTGATTGCAAGCTTCTTCGTGTCCCCCCAAAGCCGCAGTACGGCATAAAAACAGGTTGTTCAGTGTTTTTATTTTCAGGGGTGCCAAATTGTTTTGTCGAACGAGCGCGCTTCCAAACTTTTGAATGGCCAGAGCCAGTTCAGTTTTGCTTCTCATGAGTTCGGCGTTGCATAGAGTCTGTCGAGCGGGCTGTGGGGTTTTTGTAAATCGCATTGAGCGACATGCAGATAAATCATGGTAGTTGTAATATGAGCATGGCCAAGCAACTCTTTGATGGTTACAATATTAAGTCCTTGTTCGAGCAGGTGAGTGGCATAGGAGTGCCTGAGAGAGTGAAGATTAACATCTTTGGTAATAGAAGTTTTTTTCAGGTTTTCGCGCATCACCCAGGCCAGACCACGCACACTGTATCGGCCATCGGGCTCCTTGCCATTGAAAAGCCAGATATAAGGATTTTCGGCAGCCAGATATTTCTTCAAGCCACGAGCCATAAAATCGGAAAGTGGCACAATGCGGTCTTTCTTATATTTACTTTGGCGAATGTGTATTGTTTTTCGCTCAAAGTCAATATCAGAAATTTTCAGGTTTATCACTTCCTGTCCCCGAAGTCCGGCGGAATAAATGAGGCTGAGAACGATGCGTTGTTTGAGCAGTGTTGGGGCTTTAAAGAGCTCTTTAAGCTCAGAAGGGTTCAGGATAACAGGAAGCTTAGGGTCTTTTTTGATGGATGGGAGCGCAATAAGTTTTTTGTTTAACCCAATAAGCCGAAAATAATATCGCAAGCCATAAACCATATGTTTAAACGAGCTTCTGGAAGGCGATTTTGGGTCGCGAGCCAAAGCCACCAAATATTCATTAATTTCGTCTTCAGAAACATTTTCGGGCAGACACTGAAAATGAGTTAC
>DYOB01000349.1 GCA_020720765.1 Borreliella garinii | reverse complement strand
CTTCCCTGCCGGTGGACATATCCAGACCTAAATATTTTGCCCGGCGATCCATGATTTTCAAGACACGATCAATAGCAAAAAGGTCGCCATTTACAGCCATTTCGAGCGCCGGAACGAGCATCATATCAAGCCTGTCCAACTCAAGCACCTTGACCTCTTCGGCAAGCTCCTTAGTGATATCTAAAATAGCTCTTTTAATGCCCTTCTCAACCGCTTTTCCTGTTCGAACAATTCCTTGCTCTAAAAGCAACTCAGAAATTCTTTGGTATGTGTGACCTTGCCTTCGAAGTTCCAGGGCGGCACGTCGGAACTCTGCTGATTGTATCATTGCCGGGCTTGTTATACTTCTTGTTCGTGTCATCTAAGAACCCTCCTTGCTTCTACCTTTTTGTCAGTTGTTCGAACAACTTTTCATTTTCAATCTATGCCGCCGTAAGTAATGGCAAACTGCTCATCACCCAATCAACTTTCTTATAAATAGAGTCGATTGTTTGCCTACTGACGGAATTTTCTTGGGCTATTAATCTTCTGCTGAATCCAGCGAACTTTATCATGAGGTAAATGCTTAGATAGTCATACGCTTTGACTTTTGCCCTGAACCCTTTAGGCAGTGGCTTCCACAAACCATTATCGATTGCATGTCTATTGTTTTCTGCAACTGTCACATATTCAAGGTTGCTCAGTTGATTATTTTTCTTATCTCCGTCCTTATGATTAACGGGCAAATCATTTTTGCCATAGAATGACGCGCAAACTATTCGATGGCCTTTTACGTGCTTTTTCGTACCCTTAACAAGTATTCGATATGTTAAATATCCGTATCGGTCTGCACTGCCATTCAAAACAACGACATCATATTTCTTGATTGTTCTTCCAGATTTTGATTTTTGTTCACGACAGACCCGCAACACCTTACCGCAAGAAGTAGCCGCATAATTTTCGTTCTCAGGATAAAAAGCCCAGCAGTTGAAGCCGAACTCCTCAATGCTGGCGGCAACCTGAGCAACATGGGTATCCGGGTGCGTCCGGGCATTCCCGGCATAAGGGATCAGTGACTCGATCGCTATTTCTTCCACCTGCCATCTATTCATTTTTACCCCCACCGTGCATGTATGCCCTGGCCCCACGAATACAAACGACGGCAATGTCTATCAACTCACCAAGTACCTGCGTGGTAACATGGCCTTTGCCCTCATGGATGGCATGTAAAAGCTCGTGTTGCTCTTCCATGATAACTCCAAGCAACTCCTCGGGGCTGTTATAGGTGTGGCCGTGTCGGGCCGTGACCAGGGCAAGCTGAGATGTTATGGCCTCAATCATCGCCTCGTCGTTGAATGGCTTATTTAGTTTCATGATCTCCTCTTTATTCCCGGCAAAACCATCTGCCGGCCATTAGATTTATCTTCCTTAACAGGCATCAACCGGCAAGCCTTTTCCATCCTTTCGGCGCGTTCCTGAATAGACCAATGCCACTGAATATCAACCCTGGTTAGCCCTACCAGGCCAGTACGTTTTGTTTTGAATATCCCGTCATTCATGGCTTCACCATTCTTTAATCTCGGCCTCAACCCGAGGGAATTTTTTATCGAACCCACCAAACACATACGAAACCTGTTTGATATGGTTAAAATCGTCATCCTCTA
>DYOB01000102.1 GCA_020720765.1 Borreliella garinii | reverse complement strand
TGGGAAGCGTGTTGGAAAATCTACTAATCTGCTTCACCTGCGGATAAAAATTGGGAGAGCACTTGCTTCTTCTTTGCGGCCCATTCTGTAAAAGATCAATGTTGGCCGAAATAAGGTTACTGAGCTAACACTGCCCATGACTTGTTCCAGCCGGAGTATTTTCGTTCAGAAGAGTGCTGTAACTGAATCAATTTTGGTGATACACTTCATCTGGACTTTTTTTCATCTCGGGGGGCATTATGAAATCAACTCGTTTTTTCCTTGGGGCACATTTAATGGCCCTACTTATGCCTGCTACCGTTTTTGCCAATGGGGGTCTTATTCTCCATTCCTCAGTCAGTGGTCCTTCAAGGGTTCAACTGGTTGACGACGCCGGTCTTGTTCTGGAAGAGGAAGTGCTCACGATCAAACTCGAAAATGAAGACGTGCTCGTCACCTGTGTGTATACCATGCGTAAACAGACATCGGCAGCCAAGGCCTTCCAGCTTGCTTTTCATGTTCCTTTTCCCGCACCACCCTTTGGTTTTCAGGACCGGAACGACGATTCTGTCCCTGATGCCGAAGATTCCTCAAGGTTGTTACACTATACCATACGGCAAAATCAACAGCTGTTACAGGACGAAACCAAACTGGTTTGAGTACTCTTTGTTTCCGGCGCGAAGTTTCGGCACCGGGGACGAAGACCCTAACCAGCGCATTCAGATTTTTGATTTCACCAATTTCGATCCAACCGGCCATTTCAATCCATAAGTCTGTCGAACCTGCACGCGCAAACGTCACTTGTTTTTCCAAAATTGTCTGCATTTGTGCACCTTTACCTTAGCCGTGAAGCCATTTTTTATATCTTGCAAAATTTTCCTTCCTCATGTATTCTAATAAGGTGGAATTAGATAACGAAGCGCAACGACAACTTGTCACCTTTCAATTAGGGCCGGAAGTCTATGGTATCGACATCATGGATGTAAGGGAGATCGTTCAAATGGAAAATATCCGTACGATACCTAACGCCCCATCCTCAGTTGAAGGGATTTTTAACCTCAGGGGAGAAATTATCCCCATCATCAACCTTCACAAGAGGTTTCACATTAAAAGAATTGAAATGGCAGAAGACGAGGAATTACTGAACGGTACGATAATCCTCAATATCAATAACACGAAAATCGGCATTATAATCGACAAAATCCTGCGTGTGCTTCCTATAGAAAACCAGACTATCCAACCGCCCCCGCAAATTCTTACGGGTATCGGTGCGGAATACATCCAAGGCGTGATTACCAACGAGGAAGGTTACCTTATAATTTTGGACATTCAAAAGTTATTTGATCCCAGGGAACTTCAACAATTCGGCTCAATGGGGCGTTAAGGATGGTTCCTCTCGTTAGGCCTACTATTACAAGGCGGGATTTGGAGGGTGTTCTCGAAAGCATGGTTCAGGATAGGGTAGGACCTGGCGGGGTTAGTAAAAAACTTTCCAGCGTAATGGAAAAATTTTTATTTGGCGACCAGGCCCGCCTTTTCCGGGACAGAATGACCGCGGCTTCGGTGGCCTTGGATATTCTGGGTTTAAAATCCGGTGATACTGCTATAATGTCACCTTTGGGTTCACTTTCTTTAGCAATGGCCCTTGTTTCAAAGGGAATCTCGATCATATTTTCCGATGTTTCCCGGGACACGCCGGTTCTTGACTCGGGTGCCTTAGCACATACCCTTCGACAGTTGCCTACCCCGCCTAAACTCATCATAGCCGACTGCCCTTTCGGTTTTCTTCCAGATATGCGATCGCTCCTAACCTTTAATATTCCCATCCTCGAGGATTTACGCTGGGGATTCGGCGGCTACAGGGAGATGGAGTTGGCTGGAGCACGCACATCCATTGCCTTGGTAAGCCTGGAAGAAGACGGGCTTATTTGTGCTGGCGGTGGTGAGCTTCTTGTGGTGAGGGGCAAAGCATTGAGCCCGGTCTTTAAGAATCTTGTTCAAAGTTTTCCCAAGGACGTTTTTTTATCAGATCTCAATGCTGCACTCGGTCTCTCCCAGTTCAACCGCAGGGATGAAATGGCCTTAAAGCGCCGTGAATTATACCGGCGCTGGTTTACGTCCTTGAGAAAAGGCTCTGGAACCGCCTTTAAACAAGAGGGGGAGGCGGATCCGGTTTTAAGCTTTTTTCCGCTCTGTGTTGAAAGCGGTCTTCAGGATGTTTTGGCCTACGCCAGGAAGAAAGGCGTCGAATGCGATATGGCCTTTACCCAAGCCGCAGCGGCACTTTTTCCGGAGCAAATGGAAAACATGAATAATGCAAGGGATTTCCAAGGCAGGTGTATCCTCTTTCCCCTCCATACAGCCATGAGTGCTTCAGACCAAAAGACAGTATTATCTGTTCTCGGGACGCTCCCTTGAGTATTTTATGAAACGTCACGCAATCATCATTAAAAATGTCGATAAACCCGATGCGGAAGCGCTGAGCCAGAAAATAGGGGATTTCCTGACGGAACGGGACTGGGGAGTTGAAATCTTTTCCAGCCTCGATTCAGCGGGCGGGCTTCCGACAGAACGTCCCGAACTTGTAATAGTTCTGGGAGGTGATGGGACCATGCTGGGTGCAGCCACACGCCTTTATGAATGGGAGGTCCCGCTTCTCGGGATCAATCTTGGCAACCTGGGTTTTATCACAAGTTCTGTTCAGACGGTTTGGAAGGAATCGCTCGAGGCGTGGTTTAGAGGTGAATTACTTCTTAGTCCGCGGTCTATGGTCAAGGTTGAAATATTGCGCGAAAATAAAGTGCATACGAGTATCATCGGCTTGAACGAGGGAGTTGTGGCTGCCCAGGGGGTTGCGAAAATCGTTCACCTTGAAGTCTTTTTCGGTGGGGTCTTTCTCGGGGATTACAGGGCGGATGGAATGATTGTCGCCACACCTACGGGTAGCACGGCTTATTCCCTTGCTGCAGGCGGGCCAATAGTGCATCCCGAGTCCGGAGTTTTTCTTTTAACACCGATTTGCCCTCATAGCCTTTCAAATAGGCCGATTGTTGTACCGGACCGCGAAAAGATCACCATTAAAATATGTTCGCGTCAAAGGACTGAAGTTGGATTGACTGTGGATGGAAGAGACTTCTTTGCCCTCCAAGTAGGCGACGAGGTTCGTTTTTCCATTGCTGAAAAGCGGGCACTCCTCGTTAGGTCCGATCACCGTGGTTTTTATGAGGTCGTACGTGAAAAACTTCAATAAGCTCCAAGGGGGAAGTAATGCTTGAAGAACTCAGCGTGAGGCACCTGGCGCTTCTTGAGGACATCCATGTCGATCTCACACAAGGTTTGAACGTGATAACGGGCGAGACTGGAGCGGGAAAAAGTCTCTTCGTTACCTCCTTGAGCCTGCTTATGGGTGCAAAAAATGAACAGGGTTTGATAAGGACAGGCGAAGAAACCGCGGAAGTCAGCTGTGTCCTCAAACTGCCCGATTTTCCTTATCCAGAATTTTCAAAGTGGATGGAAGACAACGCCTTTGAGGCTGAAGACGGCAGGCTTATTCTCAGGAGAATCCTGAAGGATGGCAAACGGGGACAGATTTTCATCGGTGGCTCACCCGCTTCGCGCCAACAGTTGGAGGAAATCACCTCCTTTTTTATCGATTTACACGGTCAGAACGAACACCAGAGTATCAACCGCTCGGATATCCAGCGTTTAGTGTTGGACCAGTTCGGCGGCCTCAGTGATTATGTTGCAGGCTTCCAAAAGGACTACCAAGCCTTAACAACCCTCAACCAGGAAATAGCGGAACGCCAGAGGCTGATGGAGCGGCGCGACGAAGAAGCATTTAGACTGAATAAAATCATCGACGAAATCAGCCGGGCAGGACTTCAGATAGGGGAAGAGGAAGAAGCAAGGAGCGAAAAGGCCAGATTGGAACGCCATGAAAGTTTTGCCTCCGCCCTGGAAAACCTGAAATCCCTCTTATGGGATGGGCGGTCAAGCGCTGTTGGATTGCTCCGTCAATCCTTGCTTCAAGCCGGTAGCCTCACCTCGATTGATCCGAGTTTGAAAACTTTTGAGGACCGCTTGGAATCGGCATTGATTGAGCTTGATGACATTGCAGATTCTTTTAGGGGGCTATTAACGAGTTTGAATTTTGATCCAAAGCGCCTCGAGGAACTCGAAGAAAGGTTGTCCCTTGTTTATAGCATGGAAAAAAAATACGGTGCGGATATCCCGCAGGTTCTCTCCCTTTTGGAGAAATCGAAACGCGACCTTGAAATGGCGACAAGCGCCCAGGACAGCTTGGACGGCTTGAGGGAAAAAGCATCGGGAATGGAAAAGGCCCTTCTGAGAAAGGCAAATGAAATCAGTCAGAGGCGGCAGGCCGCCGCACGCAGGATGGAATCTCAAATCAGCGCCTCGCTTGTGGAGTTGAGTATGCCCAAGGTGAGATTTGAAGTCAGGGTTCTGCCTCGGCTGAGTGAAACTGGTTCCGCACTTGTTAGCCCTAGCGGTATGGATAGAGTTGATTACTACTTGGCAGCCAACCCCGGCGAACCCATGAAGCCTTTGAAAGATACTGCTTCCGGGGGCGAACTTTCCCGTGTTATGCTTGCAATAAAGGCAGCAATGAACGATACCGATACTATGAGTGTTCTTGTTTTTGATGAAATTGACACAGGGATAGGCGGGGATGTCGGGTTGGCATTGGGAAGGTATCTGCAAAAACTTGGCGGGAAGAAGCAGGTTTTATGTGTGACCCATCTTGCATCTATAGCCGCCCACGCCAAGACCCAGTGGAATATTTCCAAAAACAGTTTGGAAGGTAGGACTCATACTACGATAAAACGCGTCAGCGGTGAGGATCGTGTACGTGAAATAGCCCGATTGCTTTCGGGGAATTCCGGCAGCCAGGCGGGCCTGGATCATGCCCATGAGATGATGGGGCTCTATTCTCCATCGGAGGAATGAATAATTGGGCAAGGTAACCGAAGAAGCCAGACAAAGGTATTCCGAAAGAATCACAGAGTATAAGAAAAAGGTGGACGACCTCACAAAAAGGGAAAATCTTGTACTTCAACTTATTCAAAAGGACCCTAAAGGAGTCGAATTTAAAAAGGTGAGGCTTGCTGAAGAGAACCTGACTATGATCAGTTATTACCTTTTAATGAATGAGCTTTCCGTACACCTTCAAGGTGTAAAAAATGAACCCTTTATCAACAACGCCAGAAAATTGCTTTATAAGGCACTAATCTACCTTGAACAGGTTGTCACGGATTCAATAGACCAGCCTTTTTCCGACTACCAGGAAAGGCTTGAAAAGATTCAAACCATGTCTGCTGAACAGAGATTGGCAGTGATAAAAAAACTTGGTTTTTCCATCCAGGTAGTTATGGAAGCCTTTGGTGATAATTCCAAATGGAAATGGAGTTTTGTCGACCTCGAAGCTAGGTTTGCCACCATTTGTAAAAACATGATGAATATTAAGACTTTATATAAAGACCTGGACCCTGCAAATGATTCCTACGAGACAGTTTACAGACATTTTGAGCTTTCAAAAAAATGGATGGAACACGCTGCGCAGAAACTAAGGGAAAAATACGAGCTTTCGACCCATAGTATTAATGATTTTAAACTTGCTATAAAATATCTGGAGGGTCTGAGGATTCTTGCTATGGTCACAGGAAAATCCGATGAAGCAAATGATATCAAGCGGAAGTATGAAGTTTGGATTCAGAAGCTCGAAGGCGATATGAAAGTTAAGGGTGTGAAGTAATCCATGGATCAAAAAGATAATAAATCTTGGGTAGCGGGACTTGTTATCTCTGCTATCCTCGCCATAGTTCATTTTTTGGTATTTCCGCGTACCGCCGGTCCCAGTGATTATTGGCTTCCGGAGGGAATAGAGGTTTTAAACTCTGATAAACCTTGGACTCGGGTCCGGGAAGAGGGACAATTTTTCCAAGTGGAAAACAGAATAGGTTTCTTAACCGAAGCTGGAAAGGTTCCGTTCATCTTCCCTTTCGAAACAGATGTTTCAGGTAACGCTTTCCAAGTAATAACATCTAATCCTTTGAACCTGGGGTCGACTCTTTTCAGAAGGGAAACTGTCTATAACTTGCCTGCGGTCAATTCCATCCTTGTCAGATCGAGGTTTCTTTTTAAGTTGGGCGACCAAAGGCTTGGAATTTCTAGGGTGAATGAGGCCGGAACAATACTCTGGACTGCGGGTCGGAATTCTCCCATCACAGTGGTGGCAGCAGGTACTGACGTGATAGCGGTCGGCGACCTTTCGGGTACTGTCGATCTTTATGATAAAGATGGCAAAGTCCTTACGCACTACCAGCCTGGTGGAAGCCGGCTTGAAGTTATTTATCAGCTTGCGGTGTCAGAAGACGATCAAAGAGTTTTTGTGATGTCCGGGATAGAACCCAAACGGCTAATAGTCCTTGAAAAAGGGTTCAATGATTACATACCTGTCGAACACGAAGACATGGAGGATGACCGGAGGTTTTCAAGCTTGTTGAAAAGCATCCCTGGAGTTGGCGGGTTTGCCTTTACAGATAAAGGTGGGGAGAGGCTTCAAATCCGGATGCCCCGGTCATCGTGGAAATTGCTTTTACCAGTTCAAGGGGAAATCGTTGATATTGCATATTTTATTAATGAAAAAATCTACTCAGTTGTTTCTTATTTAGAGGGCGTCCTTACTTGGGATCGTTTGATGGATAATGGAATGCTGGTGACTCGGCTTAAAATTCCTTCCAGCTTGGACTGGACATGGGGAGATTCAAAAAGTTTTCATTTCTTTCATGAAAACCGATTGCTCAGACTTGGGAGATTTAGGGGATGAAGGGCCTTTTTCTCGGCTTAATCGCAGTGATTCTAAGCCTTTCATTTAAATGGCCGAGCGAACCAGCCGAAGTGACCAAGGTTTTTCTTCAAGGTGAAGGAAGAGTTTTCTTTCCAGGCATTGAATTCTTTCCAGGTTCACCGACGGTTAATACCCCCGATGCCGGTGAGTTGGTGTTCGTTTATTACCATCATGGAAAAATGTCTGAAACCCTGCCGAGTGATCTCGGGTCCTTTGTTGTTTTGGAACACACAGGTGAAAACCGTTCCCTAACATCCGGCTTCCAGGTCGATGAACGTTTAAGGTTTAAAAACAAGGTCAACGAGGCTCAAAGGGTTGGAGAAGCCTTGGAGAGCACATCAGGGCCTCTGAAAATATTTTTTATGGATAATTCCTCGCGATTTCTCAACCCGATGACGTCTTTGCCCCCATTCCCGGACTCCAGGCCACCTTCTATTAGGGATGTGATAGCCGTTGATGACGCCGGAGCAGAAGTCTCCTTGCTACGCCAGAGTTCCGTGAGAGCTGGATTTTATTCTGTCAGTCTTTCACTTATAGATTTATATGCGAGATCAAACGGTTCCGATGTTTCACGGGGAATACGTGAATGGGGATTAACCCAGGATACTCAAGATGCGTTTTTAAGGAAACTCGATTTTTGTCTTTGGGAATCTGCCGGCCCCCGTTTGGGTGATGGTAAACTTGCTTCTGAAATACTCCTGCCTGATAACCGTTATCTCGTGGGACGGCTTTTTATCAATGTCGGAGTCAATAATTTTACTGTGTCTGTGAATGACGCAGTCGGCAATGAAGCAACGAAATCTCTTAGAGTTTATGGCTTAAGACCGTGAAAACTTTTTCTACTGCTCCTGCGGGGGAATCGCATAAGAATATTTCCTGTGCCCTATGCGGGAGTTCCTCGTTCAAACTCCATTGGGATTGCGATAGTTACCAGTTTCAAACTTGTGCAGGATGCGGGATACGCTATCAGAACCCCCAGCCTATTCCAAAAGACATCATTAAAAGATACGATCAAGAGTATTACAAGTACGAGCTCGAAAATGAAGAAAATTTTTTTAGGTTAATGATGCTCGGGCTCGGCGATACAGGTTTCTTTCCATTAGAGGCAGGGTTACAAAAGGAAAAAAGTTTTCTCGATATCGGATGCGCTACAGGAAGGCTTTTAGAGGAAATGAGGTCACGAGGATGGTCTTCGCAAGGTGTCGAAGTGTGCGGTCCTTCAGCCCGCCATGCGGGCGAAATCCGCGGCTTGGATGTCCACAACGGAACCTTGGATACCGCTCCGTTTCCTCCAGGAAAATTTGATGTAATACATTTCAGCCATGTGATTGAACACATCAATGATCCGGTTGTTTTTCTTAAACAGGTTTTCAACCTCCTCAAACCGGGGGGTACCGTTTTTATTGTAACACCATGTTTTACAGGCATCCAAGCCAGACTTTTCGGAACGAAATGGCGGAGCGCGATTGCTGACCATCTCTATCTCTTTTCCAAGAAGCAACTGGAAAGAATTCTCGTTCTGACAGGATTTCAACCGTTAAAATGGAAAACTTGGGGCGGTCTCGGCGTGGGCACTGCTCCAAGCTGGATAAAAAGAATAATTGATCCTTTTGCTAAACTTACCGGGCTGGGTGATGTTATTATGGTACGCGCTCAACGTCCGATTTAGGCCTATCATTTTTCCATCTTTCAATATTGATTCCCAAAAGGTAGGCACAAAAAAGGATATTCTGAAAAGTCTTTTCGGAGAGACTGTCTCCATCGGTTTTTTCCTTTGGTTTGACTGAAGTTCTTTTGTTGAGGACGGAGAAAACCATATTTTGTGCCACGGTCAACTCTGGAACTAAATTCCAGCGCCTGGCCTTAGTTAGGACCATTTCAAGTTTTTCAATAGTACCTGTCTGCGTGTAAGAATCCGGGGCCGCCATAAGAAGGGCAATCTGTCGGGAAAATTTATCCTGAAGGAGGTGGTAGTCGACACTGAGCCTATTATCTTGTGCGAATTGGAGTTCTTGGTCGCTGCTAAGCCAGTCTTGTTTCTCGGTTCCCAGCGCGAGAACCCGGTTCATCAAGGCACTTGAAAGAAGCGCTGTGATTCCAGCTGGGGGTTCCTGATGGAGAAAACGGCTGTAAGCAACCGCCTTTTTCAGATTTTGGTACGTTTCAGGAGTTGCATTGACAAGAGAATCTTCTAGGTCAGTACTCATCCTTCGTGCAAGTCTATGAGCCTGTTGCGCTTGAGATTTTGATACAGGACCGGGGAGCCGGGATGCTCAGGG
>DYOB01000101.1 GCA_020720765.1 Borreliella garinii | reverse complement strand
CCCCATTATCAAGAACTCCCTGAAAGTTACCTTTTTGTAACTATAGCAAGAAAGGTAGAAGAGTTTCGAACAAAACACCCGGAGATTTCGCTTATCCGCATGGGTATAGGGGATGTAGTTCTACCTCTTGCACCTTCCGTCGCCAAGGCCATGAGCGAGGCTGCTTTAGCTATGTCAACACTGTCGGGTTTTAAAGGATACGGTCCCGAACAAGGGTACGCTGAATTAAGAGAAAGGGTCGCACAAGTCGACTACAAATCCCGCAATGTGGAGGTCGATGCTTCAGAAATCTTCGTCAGCGATGGCAGCAAGTGCGACGTGGGACATTTCCAGGAGCTTCTTGCCCAGGGTACAAAAATTGGAATTCCCGACCCCGTTTATCCAGTTTATCGTGACAGTAACATTATGGCAGGCAGGAAGGAGGACCTTTTTTTTATTCCTTCCGATGAAAAAAGCGGGATGGTTCCACTCCCTCCCGAGGTCCCTCTCGAATTAGTGTATCTCTGCAGTCCCAATAACCCGACAGGGGCCGTGATGACCCGTGGCCAACTTTCTCGGTGGGTCGAATGGGCCATAGCTCACAAGGCTCTAATTCTCTTCGATGCAGCGTACGCCGATTATATCCAGGATACCGAGTTACCTCGGAGTATTTTTGAAATCCCGGGTGCCCGTTCCTGTGCTGTAGAATTTCGCAGTCTTTCAAAAAGTGCGGGTTTTACCGGGATCAGGTGCGCGTACACAGTGATACCCAAGGAACTTAAAGTTGGTACTGAAGGGGTAAAAGTATGGGACATGTGGAACAGGCGGCAGAGTACACTCTTTAATGGTGTAAGTTGGCCGGTTCAAGCAGCTGCAATGGCTGTCTATTCGGAAGAAGGACAGAAAGAAACCCGCGCGCAGATAGGCATTTACCAAGAGAATGCTTCGAGAATCCTTTCCGCCTTGGAGTCCAGCGGACTCTATGTGACAGGTGGAAGAAACGCCCCCTATGTATGGGCGAAAACCGGCGGAGATAGCTGGGAAACCTTCGATAAAATCCTTTTAAAAACCGGGGTTGTTGTTACACCTGGATCAGGTTTTGGAATTATGGGTGAAGGTTTTATCAGGATCAGCGCTTTTCAGACACCGGAGAAAGTCACCGAAGCATTAGAGCGGTTTTCAAAAGAACTTATCTTTGGCTAATGGCTTTATTGACCTCGTTCATCATGTTTCTTAGGGTTGTCACGGCCCTGTCAGCATCTGGTCTTGCATTATCCCCTTCGGGAATTTTCTCCAATGCACCGAAAACTCCGTGAACAGGGGTTCGAATATGGTGATGAAGCTGATCCAGAAAATTCGATCTTTTTTTCTCTAATTTCTGGAGATGAGCCAATAAACGGTTTTCTTCGTTCTCAGTATGCATGTTGCTAACTGCAGAGTTTATTACTTGGCCGCAGGTAAATATTAGTAGCCCAAAAGGTAGAAAGGAAGGACTCCTAACCCAACCGGCACCGATCATGAGATCAACGAATCCAGTTATTGGGACAGCAAGCAGCGAGAACCAGAATGAGAATTGGAACCGGGCCTTGTTGAGCCACAAACCCAATGGGATAAGAAGAATTGCCACAATGGCGAGTGAGAGCGCAGATTCGTAGAGACAGGCAAACGGTTCGAAGTCAAGAGTCTTGGTGAGTAGAATAGGAACACCCGAAACAATATTTAAAAAAAGAATAAAAAAAACAAGGGGCTCATCCATGACAGTTTTAAATCTCAGGAAGAGAGCATAGAGAAAAACTATTCCTATAAGGGGTGCCATTAGGTAGCCAATGTCAGAAATAATTTCGAAGTCGGTGAAATTCCAAATACCTGGGATCACCTTATATCCCGTGAAACCCATACGAATTCCTAATAAAACAAGGGTCACCCCAAGGAGAAGTGAAGACTTTCTTTGGAATACTTCCGGCCAAATCATAAGCGAAAGGCCGGAGAGTATGAGGATGGTAGTGAGAAAAATTTCAAGACCGAATTCGAAGGTTTCCTTATTATGTATGGCAATAGCCGGACCCAGAACTAAAGGTGCTCTGATCTTTTCGCCGTGTACCGACCAGTTTGCCACTTGGAGTAAGATCTCTGTTTCACCGGAAGAATAGAAAAAATAAGTCCGCTTTTTCGTAACCGGGATATATAGAGCTAAAGATGTTGAAGGACGCCCGACCTCACCAGCCATCTTACCGTTGATAAAAAGGCGATAGGAAGAAAAGATCTCCGGAACCATCAGCCCCCATTGCGAAATCTCAGGGGCGAGGTCGAGTCTAATCCTCCAAGTTTCCAGCGGGCTTAAAGTTGGAAGGTTATTATTCCGGGATAATTCGGGAATATGCCCGGAACCAGCGGATTCCGGGAAATCAAGAGGGGAGTACAGTCCACCGGAAGCCAGGAGCCAGCCATCTTTAAGTTCAACTAATTCTTGGGAATAGGCGAAATTCGAAACTTGAAGGTATATTATGAGAGTCAGGATAGTTCTAATAGACATTCTACGATATACCGACAATAATATTGAGGAAAATGAAAAAATACGTTGCCTTTCTGTTTTTTGTATCACTATCCACCCTTTGGAGCCAGGAGCAGGGGGGGGGCGAAACTATTTACCTCGTGGAGCCTAGTTCGACCCAAAGGTTTCCTGAAGCCCCGAGCACTTCTACTGCTACCCTTGCAAGCCAGCCGCAGATTCCGCGAGGCTGGTACCTTCAGATCCTTACCGAAAGTAAAAGCATGGAAGATGCCACGAAAAAGGCCGAAGAAATCCGTCCTCTTTTCAGCGGTTTGAGGATCTATGTTATCGTCATGGGAGAGTCTTACAGACTTAGCGTGGGGCCCTTGGTTCCGAACCAGCTCAACCAGTCCCTGGCAAAGGCTAGAAGCGCAGGTTTTACCGGGGCCGTTTTGAGAAGGGCGAATTAACCTATTCTGTTCGGGATTGTACCCATCGGTCGAAACCTTTTGCGAAGGCCTCCAAATCTTTTTGCGCATAGTGATTCGGTCTTCTGTCCTCCAATCCACTATCATAGAGTACTTTTGAGAAATCCGCTAGTGAAATCCGTTCACGCACCAAATCTTTTTGCCATAATTGCCCGCGGTCGTTCATAGCCGCGGCCCCTTTCTCCAAAACCCTCTGGGCCAATCGCAGATCCCGGGTAATGACGAGGTCATTTTCTTCCAGTTTTTCGAGTATGGCTTGGTCAGCCGAGTCCGGTCCCTTCTCCACCTGAATCCATTCGGCGGAAGGAGGGATGGGCAGAGGTTGGCAACTCACAAGAACACAGCGGGAAGTATTCTTATGAGCACGCCGTGCAACCATTTCCCTCACCTTAGCCGGGCAGGAATCCGCGTCTATCCAAAAAACCATGGGGGTATTGTACCATAGGAACTATAGTTTTTTTATTTTTCGATGCTTGCTGAAAAAAATTAGATTCATTGTTATTTTTTTTGTTTTACGGTACATTAGGGTAAACCAAAAGGAGGTTTTATGAAAAAAATTGTATCGATGGTGGCCATGTTGACCATGGCTACGGTGTTGTTCGGACAGGTTGAAGGATCGGTAACTACGAATCCCGATACGGTAGAGTCAGTGGTAAAAAAGAATTTTGAACTTACTACTAACGTTTTTGGATTGTTTTTGGGATCGTATACGGTGGGCTTTGAATTAGGCCTTTCGGAAGGGCTTATCGGTTTAGGGCCCAAGTTTACCTATGTCAGCCAAAAATTTGGTGCAATTACTTACAGCGGTATCGACCTTTATGGCGTCGCTCGTTTGTACCCATCGTTGTATCGCCGCGGTTTTTATGTAATGGTAGAAATCGGCTACACCTCCTGGGAAGTAAAAGACAGCACTAATACAATAAAGTTAGAGTCTATTCCCATGATGGCCGGGTTAGGTTTCAAATGGGTTATCAACCAGTTCTCCATCGATCTTGGAGCAGCTTATGGAAAACGCATCTACTTGGATAATCCTACTTCAGGATCCATCAACATTGACGAATTTCCTTGGAACCTGGCTTACGACGTATATTTATTATTTGGATTCAGGTTTTAAGTCATAATTAAAGAGGTCGAATTCTTCGGCCTCTTTTTTGGGATTTGGCTATTTATCGAAACCATGGGAGTATTGTACCATAGGGTCGACTCCGATAGAATATTCCTAAACTTAAACTTAGGAGATTCCATGTCCCTTTCACCCCTACAAACCGCCCGCTACCAATATAAACCCAAACTCCCGCCTGTCCTCAGAAACGGGGCTGGTGCAGTTACCGTGACCCTTGGTGAAGCAACTAAGAGCATCGCAGACCATGAACAGGTGAAGGCACTTTTCCCGCACACCTACGGCCAGCCGGTGGCAAGGATCGGTGAAGGTGCCTCGCAGGCCGGCGGAAAACCTTTGACGGTCGGCGTCATACTCTCCGGCGGACAGGCCCCCGGCGGGCACAATGTTATTGCCGGTCTCTACGACGGACTCAAATCGGGAAACCCGAAGAGCCGGCTTCTAGGCTTTCTCGGCGGTCCTATCGGCCTGATTAACGGAAAATTTATTGAAATAGACGACAAACTCATGGACGCTTACCGAAATACCGGCGGATTTGACATCATCGGCTCCGGCCGCGATAAGATCGAAACCCAGGAACAGTTGGAAAAAGTATCCGAAGTCACCGTAAAGGAAAAACTTGACGGGGTAGTGGTGATAGGCGGGGATGATTCCAATACCAACGCGGCGGTTTTAGCCGAATATTTTCGCGCAAAGGGCAACTCGACCCTCGTTGTTGGTTGTCCCAAGACCATCGACGGCGACCTTAAAAACGAGTATATCGAGACCAGCTTCGGTTTTGATACTGCGTGTAAAACCTATAGTGAAATGATAGGCAATATCGGGCGTGACGCCCTGAGTGCCAAGAAATACTGGCATTTTATTAAACTTATGGGCAGGTCGGCCAGCCATATCGCCTTGGAATGCGCACTGGAAACCCAGCCCAACGTCTGTTTGATAGGGGAAGAAGTCGCCGACCTGAAACTCACCTTAAACCAGGTGGTCGAGCAGGTCGCCGGTGTCGTCGCTTCCTGCGCAGAAAATGGCCTGAACTTCGGGGTTGCCTTGATTCCCGAAGGTCTGATAGAATTTATACCCGAGGTGGGGGCTTTGATTGCCCAACTGAGTGACATCCTGGCTCACGACAGCGAAGGCCCCAAGGATTTCGACAAGCAGACCGGTCTGGATTCCCAACTGGGCTGGCTGAAGAGCCACCTTCAGAAGGATAATTTTTCCGTCCTGGAAAGCCTGCCCCCGGAAATTCAGAAGCAGCTCTTTCTCGACCGCGACAGCCACGGCAACGTTCAGGTTTCGCTGATCGAGACCGAGAAACTTGTGGTGGAGATGGTGAAGCGCAAGCTCAAGGCCTGGGTCTCAGAGGGTAAATATAAAGGCAAGTTCGCAGCCCAGACGCATTTTTTCGGTTACGAGGGGCGTTGCGCCTTCCCTTCCAACTTTGACGCCGACTACACATACAGTTTAGGCTACACAGCCTTCGTACTCTTTCAGAACGGACTAACAGGCTACCTTTCCAGCGTCCGGCAAACCCATTTGAGCGCCGAGAACTGGACCTGCGGCGGAGTGCCCATCACCATGATGATGAATATCGAACAGCGCCATGGCAAACCGAAACCCGTGATCAAAAAGGCCCTTGTCGAGTTGAAGGGAAAACCCTTTACTTACTTTGCGGCCCATAGAGCGCAATGGGCAGTGGAAACAAGCTACCTCTTTCCTGGTGCCATCCAATACTACGGGCCAGCTGAAGTTTGCGACCAGCCCACACAGACCCTGCTTTTGGAACAAATGAAATAGATTTTTGGGCCTGCCGTACGGCGGGCTCTTGTTTACTTTTCGGGTCGATCTCCTAAAATGGCGGTAATCTCCTTAAGACGTGCGAGGAAATGTTCAGGCAACGGACGAAGGGTTTCTACGCGGTTTAGAACGTCTGAAAATTTTTTCGAGTAGTCCAAGGTTATTTCCGCCGAGCTGTCCTGGAGGTCAAGAAGGGTGCCCATGGAATTTTCGATCATCCCTAGTCCGAAAATATGCTCCTTGATGGCGGATTCAAGTTCCTTGATAATTCCGACCATCAGGTTGTTTTCCATGACCATTTCCCTGGCAAAGCCGGTTTGGGCGAAGATGATCTCGCGTATATTTTCTACGAGATCGAGGTTTTCATCGCTCTGGTCGGCTATTCTATTAAAAAGTTTCCCTACCCGTTCCGTGCTGGTGACGGCTTCCGTGATCTTCGTTGTGATGTTCTTCACAACCTCTTCGATTTCCCTTGTATTAGCGGCAACATTGTCACTGAGAGATCTGATTTCTGTAGCAACGACACCGAAACCTTTTCCCTGATTTCCGGCCCTGCTGGCCTCGATGGCTGCATTGATAGCTAGGAGGTGGGTGCGTTCTGAAATATCGGAGATAACTTTCAGGATTTCAAGGACGCGGTCGGAGGCATTTCCCACCTCGTTGATCCTCAAAGTATTGTCCCTAACAGCAACCGTTCCTTCGAGGGCGTTCTGGTTGAGTTCGTCGGCGAGGAAACCGAAATTTTCCGCCTTATCCTTGAGTTTTTCCGTGTCCGACAGAACGTTTCTGGCATTTTCTGCGTTTTCTTCGATGGTTTTTACTGAATTATGGATATGTTCGGTGATAGTAAAAATCTTCTTATGCGTATCCTGGATAATATCGTAGGTATCGTCGATGCGCCCGTGGGTCTCGGCATTGTTGAGGTTAAGGTTCTCGGACCCTTTTTTGAGTTCTTTCATAACCGAGGAAAGTTGAATAGTATTCATCTCAAGTAAGGATATGGATTCTTTTTCCTGGGGAAGGATAAGGCCAAGCTCCATAAGTTTTTTATTTTTTAACTCGAGATTCTGGTGCTGGGAGAGCGACTGCGTCAGCAGGTTTTCCCTTTCTCTGAGGGCGAAAGATAGGAGAAAAAGACTAACTAGACCTGCTAGGGATTGCAATCCTATAGTAATAAAAGCAAAGGGCAGAAGAATGGCCGAAAAGTCTAGCTTAGAAGTAAAAATTAAGAAAAGCTCAGCCTTGGAAACCGAGTCCTGAACGGGAAATCCCCCCGGACCGGATTCGTATTTCCCTCCGACCAAATCCCCTAATTCCGTAAATTCTTCTGATGTCAATTCACTCCCGTAGAAGTGTGTACCCTCGGCGAGAGGAATTCCTGAATCATCGGCTAATGGACCGGAAACAAGAAGCAAAACACGCCCCTCCCTAATGAAAAGATGGCGGTGAAAAGGCTCTTCAGAGTCCATCACTTCTTTTAATAGTAAAGAATAGGTGTCAGGGGATAAGTAGGCATTCCAGAAATCGAAACCCTTACCTCCGCTTGCAGTTATACCCTCGGGGCGGAGGATCACTGCAAGGGTATTTTTATCCAGGTTACCCGAGGACCATGAATCGAGAATGTCACCTGACAGGAATTCACCAGAATTCAGGTTCCGGACAGAAAGAGTGAGGTCTTCCCACCAGGCAAAACCCTGGTGGAACGCCTCAAGTTCCTCATAGGTGAGGTCAATAAAGTGAAAAAAAGCATCTTGTGCCCGGGTGCGGTTTTTCTGGTCGAGTTCTCCGCTGATATTTCTGACGATAAAAAAGGTGATAAAGACCTGAACCAATGTGAAAATTAAGAGAAAAGTTACAAGGAAACGGGTGCGGAGCAAAGAAAAAGGTTTTTTCACATCTTTAACCTATCATGAACGGCCTTATGAATCAATCTATTTTGATTGAATTCCGCTTGTGGACAGCTTGTGGATAAATCTGTGGATATCGAGGATTCCTCATTTTTACCGGTTCATAGGCCATTATTTTGTTTATTCATCCCAATTTTACTGTATATAATGGAGATATTGGATATTGTATCTCTGTTTGCTTTTGGTAATGCTTGTGGATAACCTGTGAATGATTGTGGAATTCTCTTGACAAAGATTGATGCTTTTTATCTTGGAAATGAAGCACTTGTATGTGAACCATTTTTTGATTATTATGAACCATGGAGGTGAACCATGAGTTCTTTTACTATACACACTTTACCTAACGACTTGGATTTTCACTTGACCACCGAAGCCAAGCGTTTAGGAACAAGCAAGAACCAATTGGTTAAAACCCTTTTGGCGCGGGCTTTAGGTTTGCCAAGCGAAGGATCTTCCAATACCGATTATCAGGAATTTATTGGTGTTTGGTCCGAAGCAGATTACCTCCAATTCCAATCCAGCCAGGATCAGAATTCAACAGTTGACGAATCAGACTGGAAATGAGCCGACTCCTTTTAGATACCAATGCCTACTCGGCACTTATGTCCGGAAACCTTATTGTTGGAGACGCGCTTTCAACCGCGGGAGTAGTCCTTATGACCCCGGTAGTCCTGGGAGAACTTCTTGACGGTTTCGCAGGAGGAACTAAAAATAAAGAAAATCGATTCTTTTTAGAACGTTTCTGCGCTAAACCACGTACGAGTGTCATTTCCATTACACGTGAAACCTCCGAATGGTTTGCGCTGATCAAACAACAGTTAAAGCGCAAAGGAACCCCCATCCCTATCAACGATGTCTGGATTGCAGCCTCGTGCTTAGAACACGGGGCCCAACTCTTGACCTTTGATGCCCATTTTAGCCAGGTGGAGGGTTTGCTCAGGTGGAGCACCTGAAAATACAATTTTTTAGAGCCTCAATCAACGTGTGGAAAAGTAATCGAACCGGTAGTCGGCGGAACTTTAGACATTTGCATTGATGTTCGAATTCTTGCAGAACACCGGGAAGTACTTCACAGGTCCAAATTCCATTTCGATTTCGATTTCGATTTCGAGCGGGGCAAAATTCTCTTAAACCCGTTAGATGAACTTACCCTCTGGCTTTCCATCAAACCCCTTTCGGTCGTTTAGCCGGGATATGGTAAAAAAAAATCGCGCATGGTTTTTACTTCCTGGTCAGGGTGTTCTTTGTGGTTCGCTATTAGGAGTTAAAAAGAGGGGGGGCAACAGGTTCAAATAACTCCAAATATATTAATATCTCCACCTTGGTTCCAGCCCAGTTACCCGCCCCATTCTAAACCCTAGGAGCCTTGAGAGTTTTAGCCACAAT
>DYOB01000100.1 GCA_020720765.1 Borreliella garinii | reverse complement strand
TAACCACCTTATAAGAACTGAGTGATTTGAGCAAGTTCATCTGAAGCAGAACAGTGGGTGTAAATAAAATAGTTAAAAGAGGTAATTTTCGATCATAAAAGGACCAATTAAAATGAAAAAGAAGCTATTTTTTTTTCTATTCTTATAGTATTAAACTGTATTTGCATACGGAAGCCTGTCAGGTTTCTCTCTTATTTGTTCTCCGTTTAAGGATGTTGATGTGATAAGTGTAAAGACAATCATTTTTGATTTTAACGGCACATTGCTTTGGGATATGCATCTGCACGATAGAGCCTGGGACTCTTTTCTGCGGCACCATGGTTTTTCTTTGACCGACCAAGAAAAAAAGACCGTCATCCATGGAAAAGCCAACCATGAAATATTCCATTTACTTTTTAACAGGCACATTGAAGGTGACGAGCTTCAAACATTTTCCGAAGAGAAAGAAGCCGCCTATCGCCAACTAGTCATTGAAACAGGAATCCTAATGGCCCCTGGTTGCGAGTCCTTTCTAGACCTTTGCGTTTCAAAAGGGATCGTCTTGGGAATAGCTACTTCTTCGTACCGTGAAAACACGAAGTTCTTTATCGAACATTTCCATCTTGAAAAATGGTTTCAAGTCCCTCATGTGGTTTTCAACGACGGTATTATGAAAAGCAAACCCGACCCGGAAATATTTTTACGCACTTTGCTTCTCTTAAACGCGGACCCTTCGAGTACAATCATATTTGAGGATAGCCCGGCGGGAATCCTAGCTGCAGAACGCTCAAAAGTCGGAAAAGTAGTTGTCGTACTCTCGGGTGCGGTTGAGAGTGTTTCTAATAAACATACCGTAATCTCTTCCTTTGAGGAGGCTCAGACTTTATTCAATGGAGAAAAAACATGACTAATCCCTTTTTTAGAATATTGAAAACCTTGCTTATGTTTATTGGCGGCAAATTTCAATTTGACAAACCCATAGTGGGTAAAAAGATAAAAACCGAAGACGGTGTTGTTTTCAGTATTTTCCGCAGAGTGGTTGTCATAACAAGAAACCCATGATGGCCTTTATGGGATTCAAAGGCTTCAGAAGCAAATATTGAGGTGTCGACTATAGCACTGGTCTTTGCCAAGGGCTTTACGAATGGCAAACCATTAAAGATGCTCTCAATTATTCTAAATCTATAGCAATGAAGTTTATGTCCGATAGATCAGAACCTGAAAGTGTAATGTATAGGATAATCGACTAGGCTAAAGAATCGTTCCAGTTTAAAATTATTTAAGATACTTTTCTTTCCCACACTTCTAAGGTAAATCCATCGTGTGGGAACGATTCTTTGAGCTTGTACCCTAACCATACCTGGGTAGGAAGCAACAGATCTCCAATCCGCGGCTGTGGAATCCGTGTTACCCACGCCCTATCAACAAGGTTATTTTGAAGGGCTTCTTCGAAAATCCCTTTCCCGCCTAGTAAAAGAACAGGAGTATCTTTTTGAGAACACTGCACCGCTTCCAAGGACTGCTCCAAAGAGGGCCCCTTGCGCGAAATTACGAACCAAGGGGACTGCGGAAAATCATTTTGAAGCCTACGTCCATAGGCGTCCATGGCTGTCAGAGTACGGCCCCCCAAAATAACGGAGGCTCCTCTTTTCAGATGTCCTTCCAGCCAGTTACGGAACCATGCTTTTTCACCGGGATGTTCACCGCAGATTTCTCGCTTGCTGTCACCCATACACCCTTCAGAGTCAAGGGAGACTGTCATGAGAATTTGCATCACCGGGCCTTTGCGATGGGGATAAATCTTCCTAGTGGGGTAATTTTCTTTTTTCGTTTTCCCGCTATCAATAATGCCAAAAAGGACGCGGCAAGCAGTAGAAGAGAGACAGATATCCAGAGTATAGAGAACCCGACTGTGAGCTGGAAAAACAGAGTCGCCAATGCCCACCCTAACACGGTTAAATAACCAGCACTCAGCCAGGCCCAACCTAGGCCCATCTCCTTAGCTGTTGCGCCGAAGACTGCAACACAGGGGAAGTAGATAAGGATAAAAAGAAGATATGCATAGGCCTGGAGAGGATTTCCTGAAAAGCCCCTTTGAAGGTTTCCGATAATTCCGGAAGTGTCTTGGTCGAGATCTTCTTCGAGCGTTCCCAGACCCAGCGGGTCGAGAAAGCCGGAAACCACCGCTGAAAGGTTAGCAGGAATGGAAAGAAATGCGTCACCCAGAAGTGCTGGGAGATCAAAATCTCCGGGCACCTCCGGCTTAATCTCAACTGTGGAATTCTGAGCGTAGAGTCCGGTCATGGTTCCCACTACTGCTTCTTTCGCGAAAAGACCCGTGAAGAGTGCGACAGCAGCGGGCCAGTTTTTCTTCTCAACACCCATGGGTGCGAAGATGGGTTGGACTGTCTTTCCCACAGCGGCCAGGGCGCTTTTTTCGCTGTCGAAATTGCCGATACTCCCGTCGGTCCCCACAGAATTTAGAACTCCTAAAATAGCCACCATAGCAACGATGACCCTTCCGGCCTTCCAAACAAAGCCTTTGAGGTTTATCCAAGTATGCCTGAAAATATGTCGAAGTCGCGGCTTGTGGTAGGTCGGGAGCTCAAGGACAAAGGAAGACACCGGGCCTTGGAATATGGTCTTGCGGAGAAGGAAACCGGTTCCGATGCTCAACAGCATCCCTATCATATAAATGCTAAAAACAATTGTTCCACCCGAATTGGGAAAAAAGGCGGCCGCAAATAGTGCGTAAACAGGAAGTCGTGCACCGCAACTCATCAGCGGCGCCATAAAGACAGTGAGAAGGCGGTCTTTCCTGCTCTCGAGGGTTCGCGTCGCCATGATGGCCGGAACCGTACAGCCGAAACCCACGATCAAAGGTACGAAGGCCTTCCCGGGTAATCCCAGGGTCCGCATAATGCGGTCCATAAGAAAGGCCGCCCGGGAGATGTAGCCGCTGTCTTCGAGGAGGGCCAGAAGAAAAAACATCACAGCGATGATGGGTACAAATGTTGCCACCGTTTGAATACCCGTCCCCAGGCCGTTAGCAATAAGTGCTGTTAGCCACCCTGGTGCACCCCAGGAGGCAAGGAAATACGAGGGTGCTTTAACAAGCAGGGCTCCGATAAACATGTCGAAGAAGTCGATGAAAGCCCCGCCCAAGATAATAGTCATGTTAAAAACAAGGAACATGATACCAAGAAAGATCGGGATGCCAAAAATTCGATTCAATACAATATTATCGATTTTTTCGGTGTTCGAAACCCTGACCTTCTCTATTTTTATGGTTTGTTTCAAAAGGCCGTTGATAAAAGCAAAACGGGCCTCCGCAACCAGGACATCCGCGTCTTCTTCCAAAATACTTTTTAGCTTTTTCTGGGTTGCCAGAATCTCTTCTTTGCCGAGCACTTCTCCCAGTTCTGCATTTTCAGCCCAGGGGTCGGACTCGAGAACTCTGAGAGCAAGCCATTCGGGAGGCGCTCGAAGCGTCCTTGAGAGCTCGGCAAACCTGGGTTTCCAGGCTTTGAGAATTTCGTTGATTTCGTTGTGGTAATCAATATGCAAAGTTCCCACGCGTAAGTCCGGGTTGGTACTGCCGCTTGCAAGGATATCATTAATCGTAAAGGCAATTCTTAAAACGGATTTGCTTTCATGTGCGCAAAGGGGTAACACGGGTATTCCTAAACGGGTTTCCAGTTCCTCGATGTTAATTTCCAAGCCATGGTTCCGGGCAATATCCATCATATTCAGAACCAAGAGTGTCGGGATTCCGGCCTCGAGGAGTTGGACTGTCAGGTAGAGATTCCGTTCCAGATTTCCAGCGTCAGCGATATTGACGACGAGGTCCGCCTGGCGTGAGAGGATGAAATCACGCGTGAGCATTTCGTCCTGGGCCGCCGCAGTAAAACCATAAACTCCGGGGAGGTCGATGATGCGTGTATCGGGATGGTCGACAAGGTTTCCTTCGACAACCTCCACAGTGACACCAGGCCAGTTGCCTACCTTTTGATTTCCCCCTGTCAATCCGTTAAAAAGGGTGCTTTTCCCGACATTGGGGTTACCCACTAGGGCAATGGCATAACTCATGTCACGACCTCGATTTTTAAAATGCTCGCCTCATCCCGCCGAATAGACAATGTATAACCTCTGAGGAGGATTTGTATCGGGTCGCCCATGGGAGCGACCTTCGTCACTTTAACGATAATTCCCCTTGTGATTCCCATGGCAAGGAGCTTCTGCCTGTAGGCGGTTTCCCCGTCTTGAAAACCGAGAACCTTAAAGCTCTGCCCCGGTTTGATATCCTTCATGGTCATTCTCTTTCTCCCTATTCTTAGCCTGGACTAATTACTGTTTATCATAGGCTAGCAGTTCTGTCAATTAGTTTCTCCTAATTTTCTTCGTCCGAACAGGAATTCGGAAGGTTTTCATTGGGTTGGTCCAGTTGGGCTTGATAGGAAACGTAGCTGAATTTTCCGCAATGAAAGCAGTTCTCTTTGAGGTAAGTGGTTAAATTTGCGAGCCGACGTGATGCGTCCGCCCCGATAAGGTGTTCGATCGAGCAGGCCAGGGGTTCGGCGTTGTCGGGATTCATCAGAAGAACTTCCGTGAAAAAAGATTTGAGCAATTCGTGTCTCGACGCCACTTGCTGGGCAATGCAGGCGCCATCTTCGGTGAGCCTGGGGCCATTTTTCCTGTCGTATTCGATGTAGCCGAGCTCCTGCAGAGCGTGGAGAGCTGCGGTAACAGACGGCATTTTAACACCCAACTCGTCGGCAATATCCTTAGTGTGGGCACGGCGGTTGTCACGCTGAAGGAACCAGATGGTTTCCAGGTAATCCTCTAGACTACCAGATAGATTTTTACGGGCAGGTTTCACTGTCATCATATCCTTAGAATACCTGGTGACTGAGGAAAAATCAAGGAAACACTGATCATAGAAATTGATAGAATCAAACCATTCGTCTAGAGTGACTATGTGTAGTTATAAAGGCGGTGCACTATGGAAATTCAAGAACTGATACAGTTCGTAAAAATACTCAATCTTTTGAACAGGCCCCAGGGTGTGTCCTACCAGGATCTGTGTAAAAACCTTGAGGTGTCGGACGCCACGGCCAGAAGGATTATCAAGGGGCTTGAAGAAAATTACCCGTTGCAAAGAAAGTCGCATGATGGGAAATCTCAGCCTAGGCCCGGTGAACCGATTTATTTCCACATCGAACAAGAATATATGAGAAAATTCAAAAACTTGCCGCTGGATTTCTCTGCGGATGAAATATGGTTTCTCGGTTTTTTTCTTATGCGGCACGGTCAGGGTTTCTCGCAGGAATTCGAAAAGGTTCGAAACAGCCTTTTTCAAAAAATCAGTGCACTCGTGGTCGATCGGTCCACCTTTGAAAGGGACTTGATGCAGTTCAAAAAAATATTTTCTGCGGCCGAGTACGGAAAGAAGTCCTATTTAGGAAAAGAGGTGATTCTCCAAGATTTAAGCGATGCCATCATGGACAGGCTTCGTTGTAAGATTAAGTACTCGGTTTATTCCAAAGGCGGGAATCCCTATGAGATGATTATCGAGCCGCTGCATCTCTATTCGAAAAATGGGGGAGAATACCTTCTTGTGAATAACCCTTCTGTAAAAGGCATCAGGATCTTGGCTGTCGAGAGGATCCAGACGCTTGAAACCCTTGAAGAAAAATTTCTCTACCCTGAGAATTTCGACGCGGAGTCGTATTCCAACAGGTACTTCGGCATTTCTATCGAAGATGAGTCGATAAAAACACTGCTGCATTTTTCCAAGCAACTCTCACCATATATCCAGGAAAGGCAATGGGCGGTTGGTCAAAAGATTACCAAGAACAGCGATGGTACGTGTGTCTTGGAAATGGAAATCCCAAGCCGGATAGAACTGCTCCACTGGATACTAGGAAAAGGGCCGGGAGTCAGGGTTCTTGAACCTGCTGATCTTCGGGAGGAAATTGCTCGGCTTGCCGGGGTGATTGCCCAGACGAACCAGGAAGATAGCGGGGATGCGGGTTCTCCATAGCCTTAAAAATATTTGCTCTAACCCCGGGGGCACTTGCGGCTAAAAGGGATATGGCTTGTCTAGCCTTGAGCCGCAGACTCGTTTTCCCGAAAGGGCACACGAGGGCTTCGGAAAGAATCCCGGTTTCTTTTGCATAGCCTATTATTTGTTCTTCGGTGACTAAAGCCATGGGGCGAATGATGACAGCCTTATATTTGTCGTAACGCATCACCGGGAGCATCGTACTGATTTCACCCTTATAGGCCATATTCATAAAAAAGGACTCGAGGATATCATCGGTATGGTGTCCTAGGGCAATCTTATTAAAACCCCGCCCGTTGGCCCACTGGATGAGTTCTGTACGGCGCTGGGTGGAGCACCAGTAGCAATTCATAGACTTACCGGGTTTGAGCCTGGCCTCGATAGCGACCTCGAGGATATGGACCTTTACACCCCATGAACCGACTAGGTCGAGAAAACCCGGTTTGGCAGAGCAGCCGGAAAAGTCGGATTTAATATGCAGAGCCTCAAAGGTAAAAGGAATTTGAAAATTATTCTGAAGGTTCGCCAAGTGGGCGAGGAGGGTCAGGGAGTCCTTGCCCCCGCTAAGGCCAACCAAAACCCGGTCGGCCTTTTCAAGCATGGAATATTTTAGTAGGGCTCTTGCAGTTCGTTTGAGGATACCCTGGTCAGGCGACGGGATCACGAGAGCTTGAAGCTGGACACCAGGTCACGCACTTCGGTGTTGATGGAACGCGACTCTTCCGCCAGCCCCTTTAAAGCGGCGACGCCATCGAGTATCTGCGCATTTTTATCTTGCATGCTCAAGGCATCACCGAGGCTTTTTTTACTCTGGGCCTTTGTCTGGGACATGAGCTGGGACAATTCGGCCTCTTTCTGCTCCATGTCCTGGCTTAGAGAGGAGGTCGTGTTACTCAGGCGGAGGTTCTTTTCCAATTCGTGCAAGACCCTCTGGTTGGTTTCATTCTGCTGGGTTACGCTGAGCCTGATATTCTCAGCGTCGTTATTGATTTCATGGATAACCTCGCGTAGAATTTCCTGGGACTCACCCAGCTGGGAAGCCGCCGCAGAAGCATCTTGAATCTCTTTAAGAATCGAGGAAAGGCTGAGCCGGCTTGAGGAAGTCTGAACCCGCACGTTCTCGGATAGTTTGCGGATTTCATCGGCTACCACCGAGAAACCCCTTCCCGCGTCCCCGGCGTGTGCGGCTTCGATGGCAGCGTTCATGGCGAGAAGGTTGGTCTGGCTGGCAATGCGCGCTATCACTGCGTTGATTTCGGTGAGCTGCCGGCTGAGGTCCTGGATTCGACCCACGGTTGTAAGTGTTGTCTTGGCAGCCGAGTCGCCTATCTGGAAACTCTTGGACAATTGGGCAGCACGGTCCTTTACCGAATTTGTCATACTCGCTATTCCTGAAATTGAACCGACCACGGATTCAATATCTTCGGTGATCTTATGAACACTGGCTGTTTGGAAACGGATGGTTTCGTTGAGATCTTTCATAGCCTGTCCGACCCCGATGCTGAGCTCCTGGGCACGGGATGCCGTCGAGTCAGTATCCTGGGCTGCACTCAAGGCTGTTTCCACACTCGTACCGATCACCTTGCTTGAATCTGCAACGGCTTGGATTTTTTGATAGAGGAACTCTTCGATATCGGCTAGGCGGAGGATTTTAGAGCTGAGGTTGATAAGGTTATTCTGAAAAATCTCTGCAACCTTATTGATCTTCCCTGTCAATAAACCAATTTCATCCACGCTTGTGATATCGACGCGGCCGGTGAGGTCTTTTGCACTGCTTGCCATGGCTGTCAAACGTTCATCAACATTGTGGTAGAGACGGGCGGTGTTGCGGCCCCAGATAACAACGAGGACGACAACGATCGAATAAAATGGGAGTAGAAATGGAAGGGACTTCACAAGGACATTTAAAAGGAGGTCCAACATCGATGGGTAGGATTCTGTCTCGGTCCCTATGATGTACATTGTGACGGAAAAGACGACAAGCAGGGACATAAAAGTCATAACACCGGGGATGATAAAAACCTTCTTTTTCTGACGGTCTTCAACAAGGCTCAGGGGATAGTTTGTGATGCGCTGGGTTTTTAACTGGCGGGTGACGAAGCTATCAAGGAGGATATAAATAAAAGCTCCGCTGAGAAAGGTGACAGCCATGTTGAAAATGGCGAGGATGACCGCACGGAAACTGTCGAGCTGGAAAAAACGAATTTCAACGTAGGCCGTAGCTAGATTGAATATTAAACTCATTAAGACATAAATGAGGAAGGTTTTTAAGGGATAAATACCCCATTTTTCCAAGTGGAGTTTCAGGATTTCAGGGTCATCCTGGTGTTGACCAATGGGATGGTTGTAGGCGGCGGACCTGTTCCTTGTAAGGAAAAGTAAAACTATCCAAAGGCCTAACCCGCCGAAGATAGTGAGCTGGATAATCTGGTTTGTAAAAGCGGTTCCGGCCATGGAGCTGATTTCCAGAAAAGCTTTAATAATTAGCTGCGGAAAAAGCGGGACTGAGAGTATGATAAGAAATCGGAGGGAAGGCTTCATACTATTGAAGTATATTCTTCTGAATCCCAAATTGCAAGAAAAGTTTTTCTTACCTATAATTCTATCCTATGGAACACGATTGGTACAAACAGGCAGTTGAGCCTCTTTCAAAACTCCCAGCCATAACTTGAATGCGAATAAATCAGCAGGAGTGGATTCGTATTTTATGAGCAACTCACCATTCTCGCCTACTCTGCTGTGTGGGGTTTTTGTTCTGCAGGGAGTACGAAATGCTGTAGGACTTTTATTGCAGTATGAAGCATCACTCCCATCATGACCACGAAGTTCATTTTTTTATACCCTTTTACATACAACACAGTGGGAAGAAAAGTCCCTTTCAGATTGGAATTGGCCCGCTCCATCACGGTTCGATTTTTATATAAACGATCTCTTACTGTCATCACCGGTGATAAAGTTCCTATAATCACCGGTTCCCAGGTTCCGCTTTTGAAACCCGTTTTCAAGATTCCCATGTGAGTGACTGGAACTTTAGTGGGGGTTGTTCACAAAACCTGGGGATGATTAAGGCCCCCTCCCGGCTTCTTTGAGACACAACTAATAACTTTCATAGTGACTATCGGGCATCAACAGGGTGGAGTTATTGGAATATATGGGGATATTGGAACCAGCTTCGAACCTTAAATCAATACTCAGATA
>DYOB01000099.1 GCA_020720765.1 Borreliella garinii | reverse complement strand
AAAAAGCGGAACTTGGCCGCCGGTGAAAAGAGGAACTTTGAAACCGGTGTTGACATTTGAGGATTTAAGGATTGACATATTAAATAAAAGCAAAACGAAACAACTAGATTTCTTGAATAGGTTCCTACCATTCTTATCACCCTCATATTAACTATTTGAGAAAATCTTACCACAAAAACCTATCTTTGTAATATTACAGTGTCAATGTAATATGCTAACTAGCGAATGACAACGCCCCGGGATTCTTCGGAGTCTTTATTGTGTGTAACAATGATCATCCCCCCAATTATATTTACTCCTTCTTCAAATCTAAAATCTTTTTAGGGTGTTTATTTGCGGTTCCACTGTCCTAGGTGAAAGCTAACTTGTCCACAATTCCCTCGGTGGAATCGGTGGTTTCTCTTTTGGGGAAGGTCGACACCATCAAAACCCCGGACGCCATCCCACGGAAATCGGTACATTGACTTTAATGATTTGATTGTCCCTTAAGATACCACCTGATGGAATTACAGTTAGGAATCCGGTTTCAGCCTGGACCGAAAGATTTAAAGTAAGAAAAGGAAGAATGTCCCAGCCGATCCCAAAACCCATTGAAGCGATAATAATCGGCAGCCAATCTTCGGACGGTCCGTCCACTTGTTTATAGTGGGTCATTCCCCCTTTTGCTTCCAGGTAAAAGTCCAAAACAGGGCCCGAACCCACACGCCACAACCGACCGAAGCTGTAGCCATAATCCTGGTAGGCCACGGTGCGTTGGAAGGATTTGGGAACAGTCATCGACATGTTGGGACCCCATCGGGCAAACAAACCGTGGCGCCAACCGCCCAAACCGTCGGTTAATTGTACTGTGACGTCAAGCGACTTGGGTTCGAACCCAGGCATGAGAGCGATTCCTTCCAGTGCCTCGTTGTTTTTGGGTGTGGAAAACTCTGCGGAGAAAAAGGCCAGACCCACGAGAATTTCGCTCTTGGAGTACCAGAGCCGGGCGCGCTCTGCAGATTCTATTTCATTTGCAGTTCTTTCATCGGGGTCGACGGTGACCTCGCGGACCTCGGGTTGGACTGGACCCATGCTGCCGGCAACGCTGTCCGCCACCGTTTGGATAATCTCCATTTGGAACCTGGGAGTGGGAGCCTGTTTTAAAGGCAGCACATAGGGTTGGCCGTCGAAGGGAGTCACGCGGCATTCCCAGCGCGACCGGGCGGCGGCTGCGTATTCCAACACCGTGTGGGCGTCTTTGCGTTCAGTGGCTACAATCACCCCGTAGCGCGATTGTAGCATTTCTGCAGTGAGTTTGGCCAAGCCGGGGGGCAAGCCTTCTGCAACGGCAACAAAAATGCGGCGTGGAACGTCGTCGCGGGTTTGTGCGCTCAGAGAAAGGCCTTCGCATAAAAAGAGTAAAATGAGGAAGAGCCTATGGGCCACTCGGCCACTCCCATCCGAAACCAACCGATAGGCTGGTCATGGATTTGAAGGGTTGAGATTCGTCACCCAGGAATGATAAACCATAAAGGAAATTTTTAAGAATGGTTGAAATATAGGGGGAATTACCGGAAAT
Organism: Borreliella garinii; assembly: GCA_020720765.1. Taxonomy (GTDB): domain Bacteria; phylum Spirochaetota; class Spirochaetia; order JABEVK01; family JABEVK01; genus DYOB01. The sequence continues at coordinate 7,704 of DYOB01000099.1, read as the reverse complement.
CTTTGGGTTGAGACTGAACTGTAATCCTACTTCCACGCTTGCCACCACATGCACCGGGAGTGGAATTCCATCAAAACCTTCCGAAGGAAAACCTTCATCGGGAATTTTCTGCAAAGGGAGATTTGTACCCGCCATCAGTGCGGGCATCAAATAAACCATCAGCCCGCCTTGCCTAAAGTGAAAGGCGTATCCACCGGAAAAAAACAGGTGCATACTGGTAAACTTGGAAAGAGCCGTGTCTGTTTTAAGGCCGTTGCTGGCTCCATAAGATCCATAAAAACCAACCACCGGCCCCCCAAGTACCCCCAAGCGTAGACCGGCCCTTAATTCAAACCCAGTCAGACCGGGGGTCATTGTATAAAAATAATTATTACCATTATAAGTGTATTGGTAAGGATCGGACCCAAACCCCGGAACCATCACTCCTATGACGTAACCCAACGAGGCAAAATACTCCAACGAATCCCTCTGGTTCGTCTGCCATTGGCGGTAGCCTTCCTGTTCCAAGGGCAAGAGCGTTGACTTGGGAACGTTGAAGTTTTCTATGACCGCCTCGCCGGGTTTGGGAAAGTTGCGCTGTGCGTTTTCTGCAAACCTAATACTACTTTCGTCTAATGCCTCAAAAACACTCACCCCTCCGGGTACGGGAAATAATTCCATATAACGGATTCGATGTTCTTTTACATCCCAAACCACCGCCCGTACTACCAATCCTGATGAATCCTGGGTATAGGTTCCTTCAACAAGAAGGTCCGCACCTTGAGATTTTGCTAGGACAAAAGAAGCTTCAACCGTCAGTACACTTTTTTCCACTATGGGCCTATAAATACTCCCTTCTCTGAAGTTGAAAGCCAAAGTATCGGAAATCGCCCTTGAATACAGACCCATAACCCCTTCTTCGGAAAAAGGGACAATGAGCATTTTGTATTCTTTGGGTGCTGGAGGCGGGGTGGGCGCCAGGGACCGCACCAGTTCCAATTTTTGTCCTAGGTCGATTTCTTCCTGCACTTCCACGTAGCCGGGCAGGTTCAGGCGTACGGTGTATTTGCCTCGCTTGAACACGCCATTAAATGGAGCTGCGCCGTAGTTGGCTTCGTCCAAGTACACCGAGGCGCCGGGAGGGTCGGTTTCTACAATCAGTTCGCCGGTGTTGCGGGTCACAACCGGCGGCAGGGTTTGTTCGCCGAATCCCACCAGGTCGCGGCTGACCCATTCGGGAAAATTCAGGTAGAGCATAAACAGTTCCAGGGCCCGCTGGCGGTCGGACTCCGTGTGTTCGACACCGGGAGGCGGGGTGAGCTTAACCACCTTGGGTGCTACTTGTAACACCGCGGCAGGAGCCCCGGGTTGGGCCGTCCATTGCACCGTATACGTTCCGGCCGGAAGCGCCGCCCAGGCCAGCGTGTCGGCGTCGGGCTCCACCCTGAGGGGCTCGGCCAGCGCCGCCCCGCTGATCACCAAGGGTTCGAACGCCAGATAAAACAGCACCAAACTGTCCTCCTGGCCTCGGGGCAAGGGGATGCTGGTGCAGGAGGATAGGATTAAAAAAGCTATGATACTTCGAAAAAACGTTCTGTTAATCACCGGGTTTCTAATTTCACTACACTTTTTTGCCAGGAGATTCAGTTTCAAGTGTCGAGCCCTAACACCTTTTTTATCATTCTTTATTACGGGCAAGCCTGAAACCTATAACAGATAGGTTACTATATGTATAAGTAAATATCCTATATTTCAACAAGGAAAGTGCACCAATTGATTCCCGGCCCCCTCCTTTAATAATGGCTGTATTAGTCCCGTCCCTATATACATAATCGGTTTGTAATCCTGTAGGGTTCGACCATTTATCCCAACAGACTTCGTTAACATTACCCGTCATATCAAATAAATCCAGTTCGTTATTGAGCAACATACCTACCGGTTTGGTCGTTGTAGATATATTATTGTACCATGCATAGTTCGCTATATAGGTTTGGGTTGCTCCTGCTTCTTCGGATCCAGCGTAGCCTTTATTGTAGCCCGTGGTATTCGTTCCTCCGCCCTGTCCATCGGCCGGGGCACCCATGGCTGCCCATAGCCATTCCATTTCGGTGGGCAACCGATACCCATTGGCATCACTGTTGGCAGTGGCTCCATTCCAAGTGGCAGTATCTGTCGTGGGTATCGCGCTAAAGCTAAAGGTTTGGAAATCAACTCCAGCAACAGTATAGACAGGGGTGAGTCCTTCTGCCAAACTGAGTTTATTGCAGAAATAAATCATTTGATATGTATTTAGGTTTTGGACAGGGTCGCTAAGTCCGCTGGAAGTTGCAGTATCACTGGTATCCCCAGTTATTACCTCGCGAAACTGAAATCGAGTTACTTCGTATTGACCGATATAATACGGTTTAGTAATAACGCTGATATTCCCTGCAGTAGCATCCCGCTGGAATCTGCCGGGCGGGACAAGCACCATATTTAAGCCTATGTTCATTTTCCACTTGGCGTAGAGTGTTACATGAGAGGCCCCAATGGTATAGAGGGCCCCGTTACCGTAAGCGACGCTCCCGCTCGCCGTGGTGGCCCAACCGATAAAAGTAAAGCCCGGTTTTGTGAAGGTGTTCGTATTCAGGTTTTGGGGCACACCATCATAGGTAAAAATTTGGTTGGACATGGTTCCGGTTCCGCCGTTCGAGTCGAAGGTGACCGTGTAAGTATTGGGTGCCCATCGGGCAAAGAGTATTAAATTACCAGTGCCCATGTGTAATTGTGCACCGTCCGCAAAAGCTTGTGGGCCTCCACTGGTCATTGCCCACCCGTTAAAAGAATAACCTGATCGAGTGAAAGTATTAGAAGACAAGGCTTTTTGTTCATCGGTAAGAAAGTTTTGAGGAGGCATGGCTCCAACGCCGCCGTTTTGCTCAAAGGTTACCGTATACGTGTACGCGGCCCACCTTGCAAATAGTGTCACATTCGCAGTGCCCATGGTGTAGTTTGCTCCGTTTGCATACGCTTGGGCGCCTCCTGAAGTTGTGGCCCAACCATTGAAAGCGTAACCTGCACGGGTAAAAGAATTGCTCGAAAGGGCCTTGGTTTCTCCTGACAAGAAATTTTGATCAGTCATTGAACCGCTACCACCGTCTGGGACAAAAGTGATATTGTAGGAATTGGGAGTCCACTTAGCATAAAGAGTCACACTCGCTGTCCCCATGGTGTAGTGAGCGGCATCGCCGAATGCTACAGTCCCGCCAGCGCTGGTAGACCATCCGGCAAAGGAAGAACCCGATTTCGAAAAAGTGTTTGCTGTGAGGGTCTTGTTTTCGCCCGTTGAAAAACCTTGTGCGAACATGGAACCTGAGCCGCCGTTCGAGTCGAAGGTGACGGTGTAATTGTTAGCTGTCCAAAGAGCGTAGAGAGTCGCGTTCGCTGAACCCATGGTGAAGTTTGCACCATTGCCGTAAACTACGGTACCACCGCTGGACGTAGCCCATCCCGCAAAGGAATAGCCAGTTCGGGCAAAGGCGTTATTTGTGAGTGATTTGGTTTCTCCTGTGGTAAAGCTTTGCGCACTCATGGTTCCAGTTCCGCCGTTTTGCTCAAAGTTTACAGTATATGTGTTCGCGGCCCACTTTGCATAAAGCGTTGCATTTGCAGTACCCATGGTATAGTTGGCTTCGTTTGCATACGCAATGACGCCTCCTGAAGTTGTGGCCCAACCGTTGAAAGCGTAACCTGCACGGGTAAAAGAATTACTCGAAAGGGCCTTGGTTTCTCCCGCGACAAAGTTTTGTGGAGTCATCGAACCGCTGCCGCCGTCGGCGTTAAAATTGACATTGTAGGCGTTGGGTGTCCACTTGGCATAGAGCGTTGCGTTTCCCGTACCGATGGAATACGTTGCCTGGTTGAGGTACTCCACACTTCCGCCCGACGAAGTGGACCACCCGGCAAAAGTATGACCTGTTTTTATAAAGCCGTTGGCACTGAGATTCTGCGAGGCGCCGTAGATGATGTTTTGGGCTGGCATGCTTCCACTGGTATTGCCGTTGCCATTGAAGCTCACAGAATAGGTTATCCCCTGCCACCGCGCGTACAAGGTCCCGTTAACCTTTCTATCCCATTTTTTGGCGCTGGCCATACCGCTCGTATAATACTGAGTTCCGTCGGCGATGGCGTCGTAGTAGCCTTGGAAGGTGTAGCCTGTTCGTGTTGGGGCGGTTATACCGCCTCCGGTGGGCATGTCCTGGTCAAAGTAAGCAGTGACGCTGGCACTCCCGCCGCTGCCACCTTGCGGGTCCAAAGTAACGTTATTGGGTGCCGAAGCCGTGCGTGGGAATACCGCGGTTACCATAGTCGAACCGGCTGGGTTGGCTGTGGTGGCAATTGGTACAGTAAACGCATTGGCGGGGATGGCGGGAAAAGTAAACCCTGACTTGGCAAATAAGAAGATGATGGCGGTGTAATCGGTAGCCGCGCTAAATGGGGAACCAGGCGGACTCCATATAATAACACCTGTATATTGCGTGTCCGTAAAGGTCGTCACCGGAGTATTGCCGGCAGCTGGAGGAGTTACTCCAGTGATGCTCCAGTCGCTGATGTCCGACTCTGCGGTGGAGGGAAAAGTAGCCGTCACGACGCCTGTATGAGCATTGTTCGTCACGGTGGTTGCGCCAGCAAGAGTGAATACATTGATCCCAACACCGGAAAAAGTAAAACCGGGCTTGGCAGCCAGAGTGATGGTGGCGGTGTAGTCCTTGGCGGCGGCGTAGGTCCCGGTAACAGCCGGTGACCAAACAACGCTTCCGGTAAATTGGGCCGTGGCATCGATGGAAGTATCTACAGCTGCACCCGACACCGGCGCGGCCAAACCTGTGAGGGCAAAAATACTCACAGTGTTTTTTGTGGCAGGGAACACCGCCGTCACAACGCCGCTGCCGGACCCGTGGTTGGTGGAGGTGGCCCCAGGTGCTGTAAATTGATTGGCAGGCACGCGTTCCAGGCTGTAATTTTTTTTGGGCGTCAGGGTTACCGTAGCCGTGTAGGCTGTACCGTTGGTAAAGGTGCCGGAAACAACGGGGCTCCATGCCACGGCGGCGGTGTATTGCAGGGTGTCAAAAGCGGTAACCGGAGTTCCTCCCGTGTAGGGTTCCAGGCTGTTGGGCAAGGTGTAAAGGGTAATGTCGCGCAGCCACACTGCGTAGAGGTTCACGTCGGCGTCTTCCATGTAAAGGCTGGCTCCGTCGGTGTACTCCACATCCCCGGCTGGTGAGGTGGCCCAACCCAAAAAACGCGCGTTGATCGCTTCAAACGTGTTTAGGGGCAAACTAGCAGACAAGCCCGCTTTAATGACAATTGCCTCCATGGAACCTAAGTCCGAACCGTTACCGTGAAAAACTACCTTGTGTTCGGTCACATTGTCGAGCACCAAATTGATACACGAAGCGGCAAAGAAAACCGCAAAAAGGGGTAGAATCCATGCAACCTGGTGAAAAAAAACAGTAATTTTATTTTTCAATTTGTCCTCGCTCTTCTTCAATTCATAAGTACTATCACCCTCTTTTGAGTTTTTGTCGTCCGGAAAGATCTTTCCGGACTCCTTTTTTTCCAATGTGATGCAATTGACAAACAGATTCATATCTTTACAATCTTTTACGTGAACAACTTTTCCTTACAGAATTTTCAGCAGCTTATCATCTTTATTTATGGTTTTGTTTTTCTTCATACTGGCTTCTTTTTCCAACTTACAAAACAAAAGGATCCTATTTTACAGAAAAGTATATGGTTCCTTCTGGACTTCGGTTTACTTTGCATTTCCGGGGCTATCTCTCTCTACCTAAATCTGGAGTCCCGACCGATAGACTACTTAGTCTTTCTTGCTCTTTTAGGCTTAGTCCCCCTTAGTAGTTATGTTATCATCCATGTTCTAAGGGATGAAGCCAAGAATGGAATGGAAATCAGGGTTTTTTGGATGGGTTCCCTAATTTTGGGCCTACTCGGCATCCTGATGGTCACCACCAACCTTCCTGTAAGATTCTTTTACGCCTTGGCCTACGCATGGATTATGGGAAGTCTAACATATAACCTTATAAAAGAAGGCAAACGACATAAGAGTTCCCACCTGGCAAAGTACCCCGCACTTCTCATGTTTTTTCTCATAGTCGCCATGACCGATGTGCTGGTAACCTTTATGCTCCTTCTTCAACTATCGGGTCAGGTCGAGTGGATGTTCCCGTTCTGGTTTTTACAAATCATCTCCCTAATAGGATTCATTGTCCTGTTAGTTAGGTCCCCAGAATCTTTCCAAACCCTGGGTGACGAGGCCGAAACAGTACGCAAGGAAAATTCCCCCTGGTTTGGGAAAGAGGGTGAAATCTTTGCCGCTGAACTGATACGAATATTAAAAACAGAACTTAGGTTTCTTGCACCCGACCTAAAACTCTACGACCTTTCAAAAAAGCTAGGCATCTCCCGGTCAGAAACGTCCGAGCTCATCAGCCGCAGGTTCGACTGTAATTTTAGAACTCTGGTCAACCGCTACCGCGTGGAGCACGCGTGTTTTCTGATAGTTGCCAACCCGGAAATGAACCTGCTTGAAATAGGCTTTAATTCTGGTTTCAATTCTAAATCGGTCTTTTATGATGCTTTTAAGAAAATCAAAGGCGTTACTCCGGCAAGATACCGCACATCCCCTGAACAGATAGAAGATACTTGAATGGTTGCGCACACTCTTGTCTAACCGCAAAGATCGCAAAGAATAATATACAACAGATTAAGCAGATTAAGCAGATTAAAACAGATTTTGTCATTCAGACTAGTCACGAACAGAGCCGCGGAGCAGCGGAGAAGAGGTTTTAAGCGGGCTGGTTATGGGGTATGAACTGGAGGTTGTAACAGGTTCAATTATCGTTATTTCCACAATTATCTCCACCGTGGTTACCGCCCCATAACCGCTCCCTTGTAGCCACTCAGCAGCTCTGCGTGAAACGGGGTTTCAGGTAATCAGTAGTTTCTCTTTGGGGGTTTGTTCCTAATATTTGCCACGGGCGGCCTACGGCCGTTCACGGGACCCCTTCGGGGCTCCACGGGGCCAACACACACCCCCTTTTTATCCGCAGGTGGAGCAGATGGTCGTAGATTTTCCATCACGCTTCCCAAGTTCACCGCAAATAACGCAAAGGAAATGCAACCACAGATTTCACAGATTGACACAGATTAGACAACTGGGATTTGCCTCACGCGGAGCCGCGGAGAATGCGAGAAGGGGCTTGAAAAAAGGGTTGGTTATGGGGCTGGAAATGGGGGCTGTAAATGGGGCTGGAACTGTTGGCTTCAACATGTTCCATTATCTCCATTATGCTAATTATCTCCAGCGTGTTTACACCCCATAACCTGCCCGATCATAAACCCGCGTTGTCTTCGACCGCTACACAGTCCCGACGAACTCCCAGGGGAGCAGGTTTGTTAGGATATAACAGGTTCCAATATATCCATATTATCCATTATCTCCACCCTGTTTACCGCCCTGTTTACCGCCGCATACCCGCTCCCTTGTAGCCACTCAGCAGCTCTGCGTGAAACGGGGTAGCGGTTAATCTGCGGATAACTTTGCTTTGTGTTCTATGAGTTCTTTGTGGCTATGGAATCAGTACTTGTTATAGGGATTGAACATGTTCCATTATCTCCATATTATCCATTATCTCCACCCTGTTTACCCCCCTGTTTACCGCCACA
>DYOB01000348.1 GCA_020720765.1 Borreliella garinii | reverse complement strand
TACCGAAAAAGAATCAGAGCGAGCCATAAATTTAACGGCTTTCGGAATTAAGTCCCTTGACGCTCTTCATCTGGCTTTAGCGGAAACAGGAAAAGCCGATTATTTCTGTACATGCGATGACAAATTATTACGAAACTCGAAAAAGGTCAAGGACTTGGCGATAAAAGTGATAAATCCTGTTGATTTGGTTCAGGAGATTGAAAAATGATTACTGATGTAAGACCATTAATTGAAATTAATCAACAAGCAATTAGCCTACTTTACAAAGAGTTAGGCGTTGTTGACGCTGTCCGTTTCTTAAAACAATTTACTCAAGGTTTTGGAGATTACACAAAAGAACGAGAAGTCATTTTTGCGAACAAATCTGTTCAAGATATTGTGAGTGAAATTGAGAAAATGAGAAAAGCAGCGACGTAAATTATGGGGTGGTATAACGAAAAGTGTGTAAAAGAAGGGAGTCTTGGTATCCTTGTAGGTGACAAAACCAAAAAAGGAAAAAGCCATGACTCCCAGACAAAATAATAACCTTGGCAAGTCAGAGCGTCAAGCGCAAGTGCATGAGTTGATGAAAAAGCGAATGCTTCTGGCAATTCGCCAGACCCTGCTGACGATATTAGATGAAGAAGTGGAAGGATTTGTACAAGCAGGATTGTACGAAAGAACAAGCAAGCGGCAGGATCAACGTAATGGAAGTTATGAACGAGACCTGGGAACCTCGCTCGGCGAGATCGAAAAGTTACGAGTACCGCGCACGCGCAAAGGGTTTCGGAGCGAGCTGTTTGAGCGGTACAAAAGGCGGCAAGCCGAATTGGACACAGCCATCTGCGACATGTTCGTGCAAGGGGTGAGCACAGAGAAAGTAGGGCAAGTGGTGTCGGTTCTGAGCGGCATTCAGCCCAGCCCTTCAACCGTCTCGCGGGTGTTTCATAGCTTGGAAGGCGAGTTTGAAGGGTGGAAAAAGCGCACTTTACAAAGCCATTATCGGTATGTTTTTGCGGACGGGACGTATTTCAACGTGATTTACGACGGCGAAAGCAAGAAAATGCCGATCTTAGCAGTGATCGGGATCGATGTGGAAGGAAAGAAAGAACTGCTGGGTTTCACGGTTGGCGAAAGAGAAAACCAGAAGGCTTGGGAAGACTTGCTGCAAGACCTGAAAGACCGCGGGCTTGCCAGCATTGATTTATGGATTACAGACGGCAACCAAACGATGATTAATGCAGTGCAGATCAAGTATCCTGAGGCGAAACGCCAACGATGTATCAAGCACAAAATGGAGAACGTGCTGGGCTATGTTCCCAAGACCCAGCAAGAGCGGGTCCAGCCAGAATTACTCGCCATCTTTTACCAGTCCAACCAGGAAAAAGCGCAACAGGAAGCTGCCGCTTTTATCGCAAAATATGAAACCATTTACCCGACTGCCGTTGAATGCCTGCGCCGCGATTTGCCTGCCTGCCTCACTTTTTATGAATTCCCTGAAAGCCATTGGAGGTACATTCGAACCACAAATATTATCGAACGTCTTTTTCTCGAAGTCAAAAAGCGTAGCAAAAAAATGTCTGCCGCTTTTCGCAATGAAAATAGCTGTACTCTGCTTTTCTACGCCGTTGTTCGTTCTCTTAAACTAAGGAAAATCGGGCTGGTTAGCCGCATTGGGAGTGGCAGAGAGTTATTTGCTCCATTTAC
>DYOB01000347.1 GCA_020720765.1 Borreliella garinii | reverse complement strand
GCCTCATTCATCGCCAATTTACGCATAACAAAAATCTCTGACCCCAAAATAGTTCCACATACGGCGAAACTGCTCTTTGACAGCGTCAAGAAAACGATCCAACGAGGGGTTTGACCTCTTATTTGCCTTTTTAGGCCTTTTCATGCGGTTTTTGAACGTCACTATTCGCAGGATGTTTAACCCTGTTGCTTTCATCGTCGCCGCAAGACAAACTTGAGGCATCCCCCGTACCCGGAGATGCTTGAGACCGGTCATCCGGTCAAGGTCAGACATGGTTCCCTCAACTCCCGAACGATAACGATAGCTGTCTTTGAAGTCGTCGCTCTTTTCTTCTGCACGCCGGCGGGTTAAACGTACTGCCTTGTCATCGTATTTAAGGGTGCAGTTCTTTTTCTCTCGCTTGACCAGACATTCTGACTGACGAGGACATACATCGCAAAGGGCTTTGTTAAAGATTACGGTGGTGACACCTTTGTCACTCTTGATTCTCTGCGGTACCTGCTGTTCAGGGCAGGCAGTGATCCGGTTGTTGTCGTCAAATGTAAAAGCTGATAACGGCATAGCTCCTTCTTTTTGACCCATGACAGGTGCTATTACCGTAACTCCAAGCTCTTTGGCCTGCTCGATGTTGCTGTCACTGCCGTAGAGGGTGTCGGCAAGCAGTTCTGTTGGTGCAAGTTCTTTGGATTGCGTATCCTTTATGGCCGGAATCAGCGCATTGGCGTCACTTTGATTGGCCGGTTCCACTTTGATGTGGGTAATCAGATTTGGTTGCGACTTGTCTTTTGAATACGTTTCCATGACCTGCATCTGATAGCCTTTGCCTTTGTGACCGCAGTAACCGGCGTCTGGATCAGAGGGGTTCTGGAGTGAGTCAGATGAGATATCCTTGCTGGCTTTGATGACAACCTTGCTGCCATTGTTTTCATCTTTCTCGACAATACACTGTTCGGAAAAAAGCCTTACCAGATGCTTGTAGCTGTCCATTCTGGTAATAGCTTCATGCTCTTTGAATCTCTCCACCAGGTAAAAACAGTCATCACCAAGTTCGACGAGCTTCTTCGCTGATTCAGTGGGCTTGACGGCAAAGGCGCCATCGCTCTTTTTGTCATAGCGGAGAACCAAATCTCCAAGGTTGTCATACTCCTTGCCATGATGACGCTTCAGGTTGGTCAAAAAGGTGCGTATTGTTCTGACAAACAGGCGAATACGGCCAAGATGCGCCATGTTGGAAAAGATATGCACAGAGTCAAGGCGCTGTTTTGAAGGATCAAGGGCAAACAGTTTTGAAAGAGCGGCAGTTACATTCTCGAAGATGGTATCCTGCAGGCCTTGACGGGCTACGATGTCTCTCATACTCCAGAGTGTTCGAGGAGAGACATATGAGGCTACATCCGATGTTTCGGTTATGTTCAGGGCATACTGCCATTTGATGTTCAGTGCAAAGTTATCAATAGCATCCTGGTCAGTACAGTCTTCCATCTGCTGAATGATGACGAGACCGAGCATGGCATACAGCTCTTTGGTCTTTCTACCTTTGAACTCGTCATACAGGTGGAACAGTTTCTCAGCCGGAAGCTTGTGCAGTATTTCTTCCCGAAACAGATGAGCCCATGATGATTCCAGAAGGGCAAGGCGTTTGGGGCCCAGATGCTCAAAAGGGTTGAACATGTCGTACTGTTTGTG
>DYOB01000098.1 GCA_020720765.1 Borreliella garinii | reverse complement strand
GGCTGGATTTTCTTATTGATAATCTTGAGTTTCGGCGGAGTAGGTTATATTATTCCCGTCTATTTTTTCATGAAAGCCTTTTTAGTAAAAGACCTCAACACCATTATTGCACAGACTCGCGATATGGCCGATGGCAGGGCAAACCTCTCGCAAAGAATTAAAATACAACAACGGGACGAGATAGGATACATCGGTCAAAATATCAACACCTTTCTCGGGCAGATGGAAAACCTGGCAAAGACTATTAGGTTGACCGCTGTTTCGGGAAAAGACCTGGGCAACGACTTGAGTTCCAGCGCAGAAGAAATGGGCGCTACTTTGATCCAAATGGAAAGAACGCTGGAAAGCCTGGTTCAAAATATTGGAAAACTCGACGACGAACAGATCAAGGCAAGAAGCTCGGTTCAGGAAATCATTGTGGAAATGACCAACTCCAACGCTGCGGTGGAAGAACAAGCCAACTGGGTTTCGCAGAGCAGTGCCAGCGTGGAACAAATGGCGGCCAATATTTCAAGTATTGCCAACGTGACGAAGGATAAAAGGGGTCTTTCCGACCAACTCGCCGAGGTTGCCCACGAGGGTGAAAAGGACCTGATGGAAACCCTTCAGAGCATGGAGGGAATCAGCCAGTCCGCCGGCGTGATTTTCGACCTTATTAAAATCATCAACGCCGTCGCCGCCCAAACGAACCTTCTCGCTATGAATGCTGCTATCGAGGCGGCCCATGCCGGAGACGCCGGACGGGGTTTCGCCGTCGTCGCCGACGAAATCCGCAAGCTCGCGGAAACAACCGCCGGAAACGCCAAGAACATCTCCCAGAGTCTCAAGGGTATTATGGGACAAATCAACGACACCACAAAGGTCACTAAAAAAACAACACAGAGAATCACGGCTATATTTGAAGGTATCGAAGAAATGTCCTCGGCCATGCGCGAAACGCTCGCCGGTCTCCAAGAACTCAATGTCGGGGCAAAACAGATCGTTCAAACATTTATCAACCTTAACCGGCTGACCGGGGACGTTAAGGGATCCTCACAAAATGTGGCAAGAAAAACAACCACCGCCCAGGAGGCTTCCCAACAGGTATCCCAGCTGAGTCAAGAGGCTCGAAACGGCATAGGCGAGGTTTTGATAGGCGTAAAAGAGGTAAGAAGAGCCTCGGGCAACTTGACTCAATTGAGCGAAAAAAATGCTGATAATATTTCCTCCTTAGAAAAACTGGCACAGCGTTTTAAGACAGAAGCATGACCATACAATGGTTTCCAGGGCACATGACTCGTGCCCGGAAACAAATCCTGGCCGCATTGGACAAAACCGACGTTGTTCTCGAGCTCTGCGACGCCAGGGCCCCGCAAAGTTCTCGAAACCCTCTTTTGGGAGAACTTATTGGGAAAAAACCGCGGCTTGTTGTGATCAATAAAAGCGACCTCACAAGCCCCAATTGTTTAAAGATCTGGAAGGAAAAAATTTCGGAAGAAACTGGCTGTGCCGTTATCGCTGTGAGCTGTCCAAAACGCCAGGGCTTGGACCAGATCAAGGTGGAAGCAAAAAATCTTACAAGGTCTCTGAAATGGTTCGGGATGCGCGGAATCAGGATCTTGGTCACTGGGATACCGAACGTAGGAAAAAGTACTCTGATCAATACATTGTCCCAGGCAAAAAAAACCGCCACTGCAGATAAGCCCGGGCTGACCCGGGGAGTTCAAACCGTAAGGACTTACGATGATATCGTAATTTTAGATACGCCAGGGATTTTGTGGCACAAGTTCGAGGATCCTATGGTCGGTGAAAAACTGGCTATTCTGGGCAGCATCCGCGATGAAGTCCTGGATACCACCGAACTCGCCAAGTGGGTCTTGGGGTACCTTTTGGAAAATCAACCCGATAAAGTCATGGAACGTTACAATTGGACAGAGAAGGATATTCTTCCCACCGCAGCCCTTGAAAAAATAGCGGGCACAAGGGTACCTCTGATGACGGGTGGAAATTTGGATATGGAAAGGGCGGGAATGCTGGTTCTGAGGGATTTAAGGGAAGGCCGTCTTGGCCCGTTATGTCTGGACAATTGAGCATTCCTAGCATTAGAATGGATTAAGGTCTCTCCAAGAGGGTTGGTATGAAGAAGCGCATGATTTTTTCTTTCCTTCTTTTTTTCCTCGGTTTTCCCCTTTTTACCCAAGGGTTGGTTTGGAATGGGGAACTCCAGACTTTCGACAGGAAAAGTGTATTCCGAATACTAGCTATCGATGGAACACAAGAAGATTTCCAGAAATATTTAGGTGAAGATCTCGACGACTCCCAATGGCTGCCTTTTTACGCCCCTGCAAGCTGGAAGGACGGACCTTACCCCGATCACAATGGAGTGGTCGTCTATCGATTAGTACTCCAATTTGATGAAATACCCGAAACAGCCGTAGCCATTTTTTTAGGGCGAGGAATAGACCAGGACTGGACCTATTTTAACGGGGAACTTATCGGAAGGAACGGTGTCATCGCAGAGAATTTCAAAGCCGACGCTTTCGATGTTTACAGGATTTACGAAATCCCCCAAAAGTTTCTTAGAATAGGAAAAAATACTGTCACGATTTTTGTGAAAAATTACCGCTTCCACGGAGGACTTCTCCAGGGACCGTATTTTTTTGGGCCTTACAAAAATATCCTCGAATACGTTTCTCAAGAAAAACGCATAGTCGCCGGACTTTTGATCACGTACGCCTTAGTGGGTATTACATTCCTTCTTCTCGCATTCAGAAACCCGAAAGAGATAACCAACTGGGCTTTCGCTTCTTTTCTACTAGCCTTTACACTCTACTTTTTCGCCCGTTCCCAGATGAAGTATGAACTCTTTCTCGACTATCATTTCTGGAAACAGTTTGAAATGCTGACTCTGACCCTTGCTCCCCCCCTGTTTCTTTTCTTCATTACAAGTTTTTTCAAAATGAAGTCCACCGTTTTCCACTTTATCTTTTATGGGGTTTCAACGGTATTCTTCATTCTCTACTTTTTTCTGCCGGAAGATCTCCAGTGGGGTTTTGTCTTGACAAATTTCTCCCAACCATCCTGGGTCCTCTTAATGGTTCTGATTACTTTTGTGCTCTCTAAAAACTTTAAAAAGCACCCCGACGGGAAGCCTCTCTTTTTTAGTATTGTTTTCGTTCTGCTTACAATGTTTTATGATATCCTCGCCAATCGTTCCGTCTTTGGGACAGGACAAACTATCTATATCGGTCAATATTCTTTCGCTGTTTTTATTTTAACCTTAAGCTGGATTCAGGCACAAAGATACGCCCGGATATATGTGCTTTTGGAAAATCTTGTGGAGGAGCGTACCAGCGAGTTGAAAAATGCGAACATCGAGCTTACCAGACTTGCAACACGCGACCATTTGACGGGATTGCTTAACAGAGCCGAATGGCAGAAACGCCTGGGCGGCGAGTGGGACAGGTATAAAAGGTATAAATTTAAAATCAAACAACCTTTTTCGGTTCTCTTTCTCGATATGGATCATTTTAAAGATGTGAACGACACTTATGGGCATCAGGTGGGCGATGATTTACTGAAACTTATGGGAACTCTCTTAACGGAACGGCTTCGGAGTGTCGACGTCTGCGCACGTTTCGGAGGGGACGAGTTTGTTGTACTCCTCCCGGAAACCACGGGTGAATCTGCAATCATAGTTGCCAAAAAAATCCACGAAGCCTTTGAGGAACGGTGGCGTAATCTAGAGGTACAACTCACGGCAGAAACCGGAAGAACACTTCCCGAGGGGAGGATAGTGAGTTGTTCCATTGGAGTCGCAACCTCGGAAGAAGGCAGTGAGGACACACCGGATGATATTCTTAAAAAGGCCGATTTAGCACTTTACCAGGCAAAGGATACAGGAAAAAGAAAAATCAGCTATAATTCCAACAGGGGGTAATAGAATTATGAAATATTTATTGGTGCTTATGATCAGCACCTTGGTTTTAAGCGTTTCGGCTCAGGAAGCAATTCGAACAAGTCCTGCCGATTTTAATACGGTTTATAGGCAGGCAAAAACGGCCTACCAGGCAGGGGCGACGTACGAGACGGCGTGGCAGTTCGCAAAGGCTGCCTACGAGTACGGTTCACATGGTTTAACGGCCAACCAAAACGAGCAGAAAAAAGCAATCTTTGAGGAAGGAAAAAATGCCGCTCAAAAAGCCCGGGACTTGAACAGGCGCGGAGTGGAAGGTCATTATTGGTTTGGTACAAATCTCGGCAGCTGGGCGGAAACTAATGGAGTGATGGCGAGCCTCTTTGCTGCGGGTGATCTCCTAGCCGCTGCTGACGAGGCGGTGCGGATCAACGCCGGTTATATGAACGGGGGGCCGTTGGTTTTAAGGGGACGAGTTTTTCATAAAGCGCCGGGTTGGCCCATTAGTGTAGGGGATAAAGCAAAGTCGGAGGCGGATTTTCAAAGGGCCATGACAATGAACCCTTCAACCAACAGGACTTTGAGGCGGTTTTACGGGGAATTGCTTGCAGATCTCGGAAAAAAGGATGAGGCAAGAAGAATATTCCAACAGGGTATCAATCTCGCTCCCGACGCTTCAAATCCTTTTGTCGATACGAAAGAATTAAACCTTATAAGAGAATCATTGGCTAAGTTGTAGAGTCACCGGATTGACGGGGCGTCAGCACTTGACGATCCGTCAATTTAGTTATATATTCTTTTTATGAATCCTATCCAAGAAAGGAAAGAAGAGGAAAGACAGAGGCGTCGCCAGGATATCCTTGAAGCCGCTAAACACCAGATAGAAGAAAATGGTGTGGAAGGAACTACGCTTGATCTCGTGGCGGGCCGTCTCAGGATCAGTCGAAGTTTGATTTATACCTATTTCCCGGACCGCGACGGTCTTCTTCTCGCAATCGTCATCGAAGGATTAAAAGCACTTTTCCTGGTCTTTACTCGGGTGCCGAACCCTAATCTTTCAGGACTCGATACTATCACGGCTCTTGGAAGGGCATACATTGACTTTGCCTACCGTGAACAGGGTTATTTCCGAGCCCTTACTTCGTTTCAAACTACCGAGTATGACCTTCAAAAAAAGCTTGAGACCTACAGCGCCTACGCGGAACTCTTGCAGGAAGTCGTGCTGCGTTCTGATCAAGTGAATCAACTCCTTGCCAAAGCAATTTTATCGGGCCATAAAGACGGTTCCATCAAAGGCGGGTCAAAGGATTCTATGAAAGACGCATTAGTGCTTTGGTCGGCAACGAGCGGGTTGATACAGTCGGCCATGGTAAGGGGGCCGATTTTTGAAAAGCAGTACGGTTTTAGTCCCGATGAATTGCTTGAACTTGGGTTGATTGCTCTAAGGCGGGGTCTGGAATGATTTTTTTACAAAAGGGTGACGGAATGTCAGAATATTGCAAGGCGTCAAGGAGAGTGGGGCAAATGTTGCGAATTTTTTTAATGATAACGGTAACGGTGTTCTTATTGGGTGGATGTGCATCTAGCACTGGATCGGAAAAGGAGGAGACCATGGGTCAAGTAATCAATTATCAGGAATTGGATAGGATCATCAACGAATCCTTATCAAAAATCGGGGGCTGGAACAGGCCGCGGAACGAGCTTGTGGGACTCAGTCTTACAGACCTCGTAAAAAATCTGACTGAAGGGAGTGTAACGAGTGAAGTTGTTGTGCTTGCGTATTTGTCCAAAATTTTAGAAATGAACGCCAAGTATAATGCCGTCGTGACGCTCAACGCTGCCAATGCATTGACCCAAGCCAGGCTTTCAGACGAGAGGAGACGGAACGGGTTACCGGTTGGAAAGTTGGAAGGAGTACCTTTTACCATTAAGGATACGTTCGCGACCCAAGGTGTTTTAACAACCGCCGGGCATCCCTCTCTTATTAATAATGTTCCGGAAGAAAATGCCGCTATGGTTCAACGCCTAATCAACGCAGGTGCGGTTCTCTTGGGAAAAACCAATACTCCGGCGCTCGCCATGGATATGCAGACTTCGAATAAGGTTTTTGGAACTACAGGAAATTCCTACGATCCTGCACGGACTGCGGGTGGAAGTAGCGGCGGCGCTTCTGTTGCCGTTGCCTTGGGTTTTTCACCTTTTGAAATCGGCAGCGATCTGGCGGGGTCCATACGGCTGCCGGCAGCCCTTAACGGAGTAACCGGATTGAGACCGACCTTCGGACTTACATCCTTCCGCGGACACGTTCCTCCGCGTCCCGGTGAACTCAACGGGGTCAGAAGGATGGCCGTTACGGGTCCTATTGGTAAAAACACCGCGGACCTGGCGTTCCTTCATCCTATTCTTGCGGGACCCGACAAGACAGATCCGGCCTTAGTACCCTTGCAACCGGCGTCTAATAACACTATGAACCCCTCCCAAATTCGACTTGCATGGAGGCAAGAGTTCGGAGGAGTTCCCGTCCAGGAGGAAATTAAGCAAAAAATAGCGGCCATGGCCGAGGAACTCGGTAGAGCGGGGTTCATTCTTACACAAACCGAGCCCAAAAATTTTCCTTATGTGAAGGCTTGGGAAACATGGGGAGCATTTGTGGGAATGCTGGGAGGGTACGACCAACCCAATTGGATTCGTTCGATGGGGAGTTTTTTCGCCAGCGGTAGCGTGGCCAACAGCCCCATGCAGAGAAAAATAGTCGGGCCGATCACCGTTCAAGGGTATATGGAGGCACTGCAGGCTCAACAGGATTGTATCGACGAACTTGAACTTTTTCTGGATGACTACGACGCCTGGATAGTCCCTGTGAGTTCTACGACGGCTTTCCAGCACCTCAAACCAACTCAAACCTTCGGGGACTTTTCCCTCTATGACCAGGGAATTCTGGTGGATGGACAAAAAGTTCCGTATTACGTGGCAACGCAATCCTATACGACCCCCTTTTCGCTCACCGAAAGTCCGGTCGTAACCATCCCTATAGGTAAGGACAGCCGGGGATTGCCCATAGGGATACAGATAGTCGGGAAAAGGTTTCGAGATATGGATCTTCTACAAATCGCAGCAAAGATGGAGGAAGCCTTAACTCAAAATAAAATTAGGTAACAACTAAAAGTTGCGTGAAAGAACTTGACGAGGTTTAACTGACAAAGAATAATGAAAGTATGAAGGAATTTGTCTTTCTTTACATTTGGGGAATGACTTTCACGTCCGGGGTCCAGGTATGGGCACAGACCGGTCTAACCAGCAGCGATCCGATTCGTTTTGAACATATACGCGGCTGGTTGGACGATTCCCGCCCGAGCCTGGCCCTATTAGAAGAAACTTTACGGACGGATATGCTCGCGAGCCGTGCGGTGTTTCAATTGGCCACTGAACCCAGGTATATAAAAATGGCCAACTCACCCGTATCTAAGGCCAACCTTTTCCATATGACCTACCAGGGGATGTTTTGGGGGCCGGTTTTTTCAGCCCTCGTATGGACGCCCCCGGCTTTAGCTATCGATGCATTAACGTCGGAAGACGACTCAGAAATGGTCCTTACCCAACTAGTCTGGACTTCGGTGATGATGAATGCGGAGGCCCAGCAAGAAAACGTTTTTGCCGACCTAATCCGGTTTAACATAGTCTTTACAACCGACGTCGTCGGTTTGCTTAATACCGAAGCGACGGCCTTCGATATTCTCGGGGCATATAATCTCAGCCGGACCTATATGGGGCTGGCGATAAAACTCCTTGAACTGAATTTTTTCTTTTCGGGGTTTAGTTTTGTCCATGTTCCGTACCTTGAGGGTTGGGAGTCGTATTTTCAGGATGGATCAGGAGACACTGCGGAAACAGTCGTAGAGGAAAATTCCGGTATCACTGTTGGGCAGCTCTTTTTCTATAATAATTTCATGGATTTCCTGAGCTTGGGAGCCCTGCTTGATCTGGGAGCTGAACAGGTCCTGGAATATTTGGGCGTAGGGTTGCATTTCAATATTTTTGAGACTTTGAGACCCGATTTCTTTTTTAATTACATCCAGGGAATCGACAGGTACTCGCTCGATACCAAAGGCGATCTTAAACTTTTAGATTCCTTATACTTTCACTGGAAATGGAATTTGCCTTTAAATGTATGGAGGCCGCAGGATGATTTGCGCCTAGGAGCGACACTTGCCCTCCTTCTTGAAGAAGACGAGGCGGGTGATTCCATGGTGACATTGAGGGGGGACTTCATCACGTATGTTCGTGAAGGCGTCCAAAAAACAGGGTATTTCGGGGAGTTGGGTCTGATCCTTCCTTATTCTACGAGGTTTATCGTCGGGGCAAGCATGAATGCCGACGACGTTACTAAGCGTTTGCCGTTTTCAGAGGATGTCGTGGTGATCCATTTCAGGGCAGAAATAGGGATGGACGGGAACTTTGACGGTCGTTTTAATGCTAGGAAAAAAGACGCACTGGGTTTTGGAAATCGAAATGACTCGTGGAACGGTTTCTGGGGGTCCGCAGATTAATAAAATCATCCTTTTTGTTCTGCTCCTTGGCGCGCTTCCCGCCTGGTCCCAAGAAGAAAATGATGGAGCAACCTGGGCTGATTACCTAGAACATCTTGATCTTGAAGTAGGTTACGCGCGTGCCACCCTGCTTCCTTTGATCTGGCTGGATTTTTCGGCCTTAACCACACTTATGGATAAGGAAAAAGCAAAGCCATTTTTTATAGGGCAGGATAAGGCCTTTTCCAGTATGGGCACCTATTTTTTCCAGTTTTGGAACGCGGACCCGAATGAAATGAATTTACCTGCGCTGGATCTCTCACTTATTTATGAGAACCACGACGATATCAATTACCTTCACGTTATCTTCAGTCCTTTTTTTGCCGCCGATCAGCGCGCCTTTTTCATCCACGGCGAGACAGGTGTGGAATATGACGGGGCCAAGGAATGGGAATTTTTCAGGGCAACGGGGACTGTCTACGCCTTCGGCACCATGTTGGGCTTTGAATCACCCGAACTCCTCGAAGGGTTTTTTCAGAATTACTCGGGTGGCCCTCCGCCCGTGGAAAGCATGCACAACGGTTTGGGGATAGTCACTGCTGGAACCGGGTTTCGCGGAACGCTCCAGTTCGGCAATTACGGGGAATGGTCCATGGCGTTCAAGTTCTACTTCGAACTCGGGGCATTCCTCCCCTTCAGCCTTACCTACGGAACCGGGATGGATTTCCGCTTTGATCTAAAAATTGTCGAGGATTTGAATTTCTACCTGGAAACACGTTTGATGAAAGCTGCCTGGGAACCGGCTGGTATGAGGGTGGGGGTGCGGTATAGTTTCGGAAGTCTAGTTGGACTATTTCACTCTGAAGAAGTTCAGGAAGAAACAGCTGAACCCGAACAGGAAGAGGCGGTAGTTCCCACGCGGCAACCTCC
>DYOB01000346.1 GCA_020720765.1 Borreliella garinii | reverse complement strand
TGTCCTGAGCCCCGGCTTAAAACGATTTGAACGCTGGACATGGAAGGATTATTCATAAACTGAGGTCCGGTCTGCCAGAAAAACCGAAGTTGTGCTTTCATGCAAGCGTAAGACCGTAAGCAATGATTCCCAATAGAGGGGATGCTCAAGTGCCGTAAAAATTTCCGATCGAGGCAAGAAGCGGCTCATCTCGAATGAATAATCCGAGAAACCGGTGTCAAGTCCAGTTATCCGATCATGTAACTGTATGAGAAAATCTTCGTAAGACACGTTTCTCTGATCCAGTTTCCGCGCGATCAAGGTACGATCAAGGACTATCCCTTGGGAATGCAGCCACAAGATATCCCAAAGGTCCCTGTTTTTTACGCGATTGGGTCTTAAAGCCAGGGCGAGCATTTTATCGGCAAAAATTTCCTGGAGGCTTTCGGCGTAGAGGATCAATCCGGAGGTTCCCGAATTTATGCGATAATGGTTTATCAGCACGGCGGGACGCCGGTCAAAACTCGATACGGCGCAAATATCGATATGTATGCGTTGGGCTGGCAAATGAGGACGCTCGGGCCGCGTAACTACCCGTATTTTCCAGGTATCCACATTTCCCGTTTCACGGACCGGTTCGGATACCTTTACCGAAAGACCGTACTTGGAAAACAAACCCGTTTCGAGAATACCGCTCAGGTCGGCAAGATCGTTCCGTTTGAATCCTGCCCCGCCCGTAAAGTCAAGATCTTCGCTCAAGCGGGAAGAGCCATAGCAGGAACGAAGGCAGGTTCCCCCGATGAAGGTGAGAGTCGTCAAAAAACCCGCGTCAGACATTTCCCGCAGTATGTCATGGTGGAGGATTTCCTTTTCCACTACCGGACGAAGGGCTTCAAGGGTCTTATTGGCGGAGAGGGCTGATTCCACGAGGGAATCAAACAAATTCATTCATTACGCTCCAATCTACAAGGTCCAATGAACGCCTGCACCGTTTCAGGTCTTCAAGGGCAAGGGACGGAGATGCCCGCCATAACCTGCATTGAGGGTCCCAGGCCACGAGGGAAGCAAGGTCTTCCGCCTTTCTTGCGGTGTGAATGAACTCGATGGTACCCCATTTTCCGCATGAGATCAGAGCCGACCGCCCCCCGGTCATAAGAGTTAGCCAATTTATTGGAATTTGCGAGATAACGCCCATATCGCTCAAGGCCGATTCCAGGCTGATGTAGTTGAACGTGTACGCCCGCAATTTTGCGGCGGCGTAGTATAAGAGCATGCCCCTCGGCAATGGTGCCATGGGGTACAGGTAGAGTCCCCTGCAAACCCTTTCGAGCAATCCGTCGGCCACGGCGCGGGTGAGCATCATTTTCAAGGCTTCAGGGGAAAGGTCTTCGAAAACAGGCCGCATATCACTGAGACTAAAGAGATTATGCTCTGAATCGGCCAGGCTTTCCAAAAGTCTTTGGAGCGATCGTAACGATCCCACTATACCACCTCTATACAAATGGTAACGTTTTTCGTTACTTTCTGTCAATCAGCATGCGGCACGCAGTTCCCTCTATTGTAACCAGAAGCTAACTCGAAATAGTAAAAAAAGCACCGAATATACGGTGCTTCGTCGATCACATCCTCCCGTCCAGAAACTTCCCCGCCTCCTTATGGTTGAACTCGGGGATCATCTGGTTGAAGAGGCCGATAAGGTCTTAATGCCTCA
>DYOB01000097.1:2098-9410 GCA_020720765.1 Borreliella garinii | reverse complement strand
CAACGA
Organism: Borreliella garinii; assembly: GCA_020720765.1. Lineage (GTDB taxonomy): Bacteria > Spirochaetota > Spirochaetia > JABEVK01 > JABEVK01 > DYOB01. Next base: position 9,404 of record DYOB01000097.1, on the reverse strand, counting down.
GCTGATAGGTAAGAAACACCTCTGCCTGGCCACTAGAAAAAGCAAACCTGAAAGGCCTTATGAAAACCTTGTTAATTTACTTTCCCGCGCCCTTGCGGGCACCTGCTAGCGGTCGATTCCCAATCACCCTGAATATGTTGCCACATCCAGAAAAACTGAGTTACAATAGCTAGGCTTCAGCACATATACTATTACCACCCCGAAGGGAACAAGTATTATCGCTGCAGTTAACGGTGGTATCCTTGTAAACTTTCCAGTGGCTAGGTGTATAACTGTTATAATGAGCCTTCCACAGACTATCATTATACATGGCCGAAACCACATATGATTGATCTTAGATTTGCATGGCTTAGGCTTTGAGACAAGCATATAGTACTGGCAGGATCAACCAGGTATCACTGGAGCAAAACGAGTTTTACCTTGTTTGCGCTCCGGTTGGATTTCAAGCGTTCGCGGTTTCCCACTACTAGCTGTCCATCCGAATGCCATTTTAAACCCGATTCGAGTCTAAATTAATAGAAACGTTAGGGTCTCTGAGGTATGATTATTCCTCTTGCGAGGATTTCCCGCTTAACGCAGGTAATCTATATTGAAGAGAGAGCAGCTAGCAGTCGGTTCAAGGTTTCCCTCGATCCAACCGGTCGCTGTTCTGTGCGGCGGGGCCGCGGGACCTACTGGTCCAGCCCCATTGCCGCGGTTGAGGTAGGCATGGCTGCCCTCCTCGTCCTTCCCTTCTGCTGGCCTGCAGCTACTGCTGGCCTGCTGTTAGCCTACTGGCCCTTGCGAGCGTTTGGCTGGGTGCCTGCTGGCCCTTGCGGGTCAGCTGGCGGTTGCCTACTGGCCCTTGCGGATCAGCTGGCGGGTTTGCCTACTGGCCCTTACGGGTCAGCCGGCTGGTTGCCTGCCTGCAGCTACTGCAAGGCCTGCTGGGGCGCCTTACCCTTCTGCTGGGCTGAGGGCTGCAGGAACGGATTAGACAGCCTAGGCTGGTTCGTCGCGGTACCTGCCAACCGGTCAGCTGCGCTGCTGGGTTTGGCTGGGGTGCTGGCCTGCAGCTACTGCTGGCCCGCTGTTTGCCTACCGGCCCTTGCGAGCGGCTGGCGGGTTGCCTACCGGCCCTTGCGGGCTGGCTGGCGGTTTGGTTGCCTGCCTGCAGCTACTGCTGGCGGGCCTTCCGAACGGTGGGTGGTACCGGTCACGAACCAAGGGCGGTTATACCCCTCACAGGTGCGGGCTGGAGGCAACCCGCGCCCTGTGAGGCAACCTATTATGGTCCGAACTGGCTACTCGGCCCGATCCCATACCAGCCTTCACGGTAGCTGGTTTGGTCCGAACTGCGGGTTTTTACGCCTCGAGTGGTACCTTTTTGCCTGCTGGGCCGCGCATCCGTAGACACAGGGACCAGCCGGCCGGGCCGCGCATCCGTAGACACAGGGACCAGCCAGCAAAAAACCTGCTGGGCCGCGCATCCGTAGACACAGGGACCAGCCTGCTGACCTCGGCGCTCGCGCGCTTCGGGCAGCAACAACCAGCCTGCAGCTCAGCTGCTGGCCCGTTGGGTAATCGTTCGTCTGCTCTCCTATCAAAAGGGTTAGGCCCTTCCACGGTTCCTAGAACTAACGGGCAGCTGGGCTGACCTACGTGAAAGGGTCCCCGCCTCACAGAGGGCGAGTGGATCCTAGGGTCGTCCGAGCGGGGTGCCTGCGTTGCGCAGCCCTCCTCCCGCGCGTATACTGTGGTAGGTATACAGGGGTTTAGAGGGGTACTGGTAGGCACCCATCGGGACGGCCATAGGCTCGTATAAGGTACGAACGAGGTTCCCCTAGTTTCAGGGGTACCCTAAGTTCGATAAAAGTTACGGACGGACCGGAATCGACGAAACCGACAGGTTTTTCAAGTCGTCCAAATTGGCCTTCGTGATACCTAACTATATGATAACAGGTGGGTAGGACATCTTCTAAGATATACCCCGAGACTGGATCGCGTTTTTAAGATTTACAGCGTAAATGAAACTTCGTCGTAGAGCCTCCCTGATATAAGGAACGGGCTCCTAGAGATACATTGTTTAATTAACAGGGATTACTAGAGGCCTCAAACCCCTTAAATTTTATTTTCGCCTGCTGATACCACAGACCATGAGATATCGTGGATTGGGCCGTCTAGAATATTTCACTTTTGGCTGGAAATGAGCCGTTCCCGATTTTTACCAAAATCTTGAGATTTCCTGATTTCCGGTCCATCTGTTATAAATGGCTTTTAGTAACGACGTCTCCTTCCCATAATTTTCAAAGGCATATACTGGATGATGTGGTATCCACGATCCGAGCATTATGGGTATATCAGGCTCTCCTGGAAATGCCTCCTTCACAGGAAAAATCTTGATTTTTATTTTCGCCTGCTGATACCACAGACCATGAGATATCGTGGATTGGGCCGTCTAGAATATTTCACTTTTGGCTGGAAATGAGCCGTTCCCGATTTTTACCAAAATCTTGAGATTTCCTGATTTCCGGTCCATCTGTTATAAATGGCTTTTAGTAACGACGTCTCCTTCCCATAATTTTCAAAGGCATATACTGGATGATGTGGTATCCACGATCCGAGCATTATGGGTATATCAGGCTCTCCTGGAAATGCCTCCTTCATAGGGTAAAAAAAGGGTAAAAAAAAGGTACAAAAACCAGGTAAAATTTTATGAAGGAGTTAGCGCTACTAAAGAACACATTTAACGGATGGGCTCCATTCGTGAATCTGAGGACCCCAAAAAATCAAAAAATTATTTTCAGATTTGGAGCTCAGAAAACTATCGGCGGGCCTCTTTCTCCCAGCCGTTCAAAAGTTAACCCCCTTTTTCCTCGGGAGAGTATATATACGGACTCCTAGACCACAGAGCGGGCCTCTAAAATATATCTGAAATCGGTCAGGGAGGCCTCTAATTTTATTGGTATAAAAAACGGGCTCTTTCAGACATCCCGAGAGTTGGTCCCAAGCGTCACTTTTGCTTGGCGGGCCTTCCTTTCAAAAACACCACTTTTGAAAATTCGGGGAACGGCCAGTCTGTAGGCCCGCCTGATAGTGGTTACCTGAGAGCGCCGAGATCCCAGCCTGGTAGGTATAGCAATAATTCCCTCTGCGGGCTTTATTCGTCCCGCTGAGCTGACATTTTTTGGCACTTTTCGGGGTTATAGGGGGGTAGGAGATCTTATCGATTAACGAGCACCCACTAATTCCTTCTCCTTCCTAAAATTTTTTTTCTACCAGGGGGCAAAGCCAGACTCGGAAAAATCGGGTCAAGGAGTCACCGTGGGTCCTGACCATCTTCCCAGGGCCGGCCGGTACGCCCGAAGGTCCCAGGTAATATTTCTGTGGCGGGCTCTAGGACTAGCCGTTCAAGAGTTGAAAACAGCCTTTTGCGGTAAACGGGCCGGAATCCACGATCCGAGCATTATTGAAACAAGACGTCCATACTAGATCCGTCTCCTTGGGGGGGTAAAAAAAGTGAAAATTTTGGATTTTGGGGGGATCCGAGCGTCAGCGGACCTCTGTTAAAAAGTTTACTTGGCCAGGGCGGCCGTGCGGTCTCGGACACCCTCACGAAACATACGATATGGAGGACCCATTTTTCGGTCCATTTTACCCCCCCTCAAAAGAAGGTAAGTGGGGGGGTACTGGGTGTGTCCTAAGGGACGCTGAGGAGGGGTACTGAAATGGACTCATAAACGGTTCCTCCAATTGACCCCTTTAGACCATACCAATGGTACACGATAGAGGACCGGCCCCCGACCTGTATGTGTCGTCAGTCCGCTGACGCTCGGTTTTTGAGCTAGCTGAGGATTTGACCCGTAAGCGAAAGTACCTCAGAAAATTTCTTTGATGCTAAACGGGCCGCTAGCCGTGGGCGGCTTATCAGACTCTTCAAATGGCTTTTGGGAACGGGCCTTCCTTGACCCTAAAAACCGGCCGCGGGGTTATCAAAAATTAGCAAAAAAAAAGCTATCTTTTTATCCAGACAGTGGTTTGCCTGGCAGTGAGGTAATAACATGTGATACACATACACTTGTTACCTCCAGGTATAACACCGCTGGGAAAATCTAAAGTAAAAATCCGAAAAAATGAAAAAAAGTTTACTGTGGCATGGCGCGATTTCCGGCCCGAATCAAAAGTCACACGGTATCCGATTCGTAGCCGTTCAGGAGTTGCAAAATTTCCAAAAACTCAAAACAGCCCGCAGGCACAAGTTTAAAGTCTCGACCCCCCCCCAAGTTGGGGGTGCCAGGAAGATCATATCGCCTGGAACGGCCTCTAATTTCAGAAAATGGCGTCACACCATTTTATGTTTCTGAGACCGTGGACTATGATTGGTCCATAACTAACCCTTCCAATCGACCTGAATCGAAAGTACCTGGTAATTTTTTTGCTCTTTTTCTGGCAACCCTACGGCAGCACGTGATGCATGGACGGAGAAGTCCCGAGGATTCGAGTCCCTCGGTCATGCCTACGGGGCCTGGGGAGGGGTCCGTGAAATTCAAACGCTTCAAAACAGGCCCGCCGTTGGTTGGACGGAGAAGTTCCGACGAACCTCTTTGTCAGGCTTGTGACTCCCGTGACCCAGGGTGACTGGTTCAAAAATTTGAAAATTTTTACCAGCGAGGGCAAGTCAGACCTACCTCCAACTCCCCGGCTGTAAGTCACAGAGCCTAAGGGAATACTATATAGGTCCCCGATACAAAGACCTGCCCGGTAAGGTCCAACTGAAGTCTTCTCAAACGGCTTCTTTCTAAAAATCGGAGGACCCATTTGTGTTAAATGGGGTGCTACAAACGATCCCAACATTATCGAAAGAAGGCGTCCATACTAGATCCGTCTCCTTGAGGGAAAAATCCAAAATTAAAAAAAGGTCCAAAAATCAGGTAAAATTTTATGAAGGAGTTAGCGCTACTAAAGAACACATTTAACGGATGGGCTCCATTCGTGAATCTGAGGACCCCAAAAAATCAAAAAATTATTTTCAGATTTGGAGCTCAGAAAACTATCGGCGGGCCTCTTTCTCCCAGCCGTTCAAAAGTTAACCCCCTTTTTCCTCGGGAGAGTATATATACGGACTCCTAGACCACAGAGCGGGCCTCTAAAATATATCTGAAATCGGTCAGGGAGGCCTCTAATTTTATTGGTATAAAAAACGGGCTCTTTCAGACATCCCGAGAGTTGGTCCCAAGCGTCACTTTTGCTTGGCGGGCCTTCCTTTCAAAAACACCACTTTTGAAAATTCGGGGAACGGCCAGTCTGTAGGCCCGCCTGATAGTGGTTACCTGAGAGCGCCGAGATCCCAGCCTGGTAGGTATAGCAATAATTCCCTCTGCGGGCTTTATTCGTCCCGCTGAGCTGACATTTTTTGGCACTTTTCGGGGTTATAGGGGGGTAGGAGATCTTATCGATTAACGAGCACCCACTAATTCCTTCTCCTTCCTAAAATTTTTTTTCTACCAGGGGGCAAAGCCAGACTCGGAAAAATCGGGTCAAGGAGTCACCGTGGGTCCTGACCATCTTCCCAGGGCCGGCCGGTACGCCCGAAGGTCCCAGGTAATATTTCTGTGGCGGGCTCTAGGACTAGCCGTTCAAGAGTTGAAAACAGCCTTTTGCGGTAAACGGGCCGGAATCCACGATCCGAGCATTATTGAAACAAGACGTCCATACTAGATCCGTCTCCTTGGGGGGGTAAAAAAAGTGAAAATTTTGGATTTTGGGGGGATCCGAGCGTCAGCGGACCTCTGTTAAAAAGTTTACTTGGCCAGGGCGGCCGTGCGGTCTCGGACACCCTCACGAAACATACGATATGGAGGACCCATTTTTCGGTCCATTTTACCCCCCCTCAAAAGAAGGTAAGTGGGGGGGTACTGGGTGTGTCCTAAGGGACGCTGAGGAGGGGTACTGAAATGGACTCATAAACGGTTCCTCCAATTGACCCCTTTAGACCATACCAATGGTACACGATAGAGGACCGGCCCCCGACCTGTATGTGTCGTCAGTCCGCTGACGCTCGGTTTTTGAGCTAGCTGAGGATTTGACCCGTAAGCGAAAGTACCTCAGAAAATTTCTTTGATGCTAAACGGGCCGCTAGCCGTGGGCGGCTTATCAGACTCTTCAAATGGCTTTTGGGAACGGGCCTTCCTTGACCCTAAAAACCGGCCGCGGGGTTATCAAAAATTAGCAAAAAAAAAGCTATCTTTTTATCCAGACAGTGGTTTGCCTGGCAGTGAGGTAATAACATGTGATACACATACACTTGTTACCTCCAGGTATAACACCGCTGGGAAAATCTAAAGTAAAAATCCGAAAAAATGAAAAAAAGTTTACTGTGGCATGGCGCGATTTCCGGCCCGAATCAAAAGTCACACGGTATCCGATTCGTAGCCGTTCAGGAGTTGCAAAATTTCCAAAAACTCAAAACAGCCCGCAGGCACAAGTTTAAAGTCTCGACCCCCCCCCAAGTTGGGGGTGCCAGGAAGATCATATCGCCTGGAACGGCCTCTAATTTCAGAAAATGGCGTCACACCATTTTATGTTTCTGAGACCGTGGACTATGATTGGTCCATAACTAACCCTTCCAATCGACCTGAATCGAAAGTACCTGGTAATTTTTTTGCTCTTTTTCTGGCAACCCTACGGCAGCACGTGATGCATGGACGGAGAAGTCCCGAGGATTCGAGTCCCTCGGTCATGCCTACGGGGCCTGGGGAGGGGTCCGTGAAATTCAAACGCTTCAAAACAGGCCCGCCGTTAGTTGGACGGAGAAGATTCCCGGCCCGCACCAGGTGGGGTTTGTCACCACACAGAATCTAGCAAGCGGATCACTTCGCCAAAACAGCCATTTTGGTTGGACGGAGAAGTTTCCAGGTTTCCGACCCTTATCAATTAAGACGTCCATACTAGATATGAGCCGTTGTAATTTTTTGATATGTTTACAGCGTAAATTTTTCGACAAAATCCAGCTCCCCAACGGCCTCGCGGGGAGTGTGGCTGATACCACAGACATGCCCGCACCTACTCCCCGCGGTCTATAGAAAATGGTAGGCCCGCCAGCTAAGTCTCTATCCCCAAATTTTATTTTTGAGGTCTATCTCCCTAATGGCCTCGCGGGGAGTGTGACTGATACCACAGACCTGCCCGCACCAACTGCCCGAGGCCTACAGAAAATGGTAGGGTCTCCAGAGAAGTATATTTCACTAATTAATACTTTTGAGTTTTTTCCCTCAACGGCCTCGCGGGGAGTGTGGCTGATACCACAGACATGCCCGCACCTACTCCC
>DYOB01000097.1:1046-1998 GCA_020720765.1 Borreliella garinii | reverse complement strand
AGAAAATGGTAGGCCCGCCAGCTAAGTCTCTATCCCCAAATTTTATTTTTGAGGTATTTTTTACCTATAAGGATCGCGGGGAGCGTGACTGATACCACAGACCTGATTGTACCGCCTCCATGTGGCCTATATAAAATGGTAGGCCAGCTAGAGAAGTCTCTATCCCGATTTTTCTCCCGATATTTTTCTCTCTAACGGCTTCGCGGGGAGGGAGACCGACATCATAAACCTCCCTACTGCGGGGTCTTGTGGCCTACAGAAAATGGTAGGCCCGCCACAGAACCTCACAGCAGGTTTTTAGCTTTTGCCCCCCCCTTTCCTCCATACAACCCCATGGGTCCATACACACAATGTTAACCATGATATACAGACACGAAGAACCCTACCACACATACCAAGACATCCTACGATTAGAATTGGCAATTTTATAATTTACGAAATGGTGATACATTTCATACCACTTCCCCCGATTTTGATTTTTTAATAAATAATTAGATTTTCAAAAATTAAGTTTTATACGTTAAAATTAAATTTGTGAAATCTAACCTTAATTCATACTCCACCCTTTCTGAAAATATTTTCATATATATAAAATTAGATTTCACAAATCTAATTTTCATGCACACCCTTCGTTACCAAGTAAGGCTGTGGACCCGCACCTAAGCCCGCCTGGTGTCATACAAGAATCGGGTACCAAGTAGCACCACCCCGCTGTACATTTTTTAAATACGGGGAGTTTAAGATTAGTATATAATAAATCAATTATAGATTTATCAAATCTAATTTTTTCTCAGACCACATAATTTTCTCCAAGTCGAGCCCGCACTCAGGCCCGCGCTCGAGCCCGCACTCTGTCAACAAGCCCACACACAGGCCCGCCTAATATCATACCGGGCCCATACAAGAATCGGGTACCAAGTAGCACCACCCCGCTGTACATTTTTTAAATACG
>DYOB01000097.1:0-946 GCA_020720765.1 Borreliella garinii | reverse complement strand
ATTTATCAAATCTAATTTTTTCTCAGACCACATAATTTTCTCCAAGTCGAGCCCGAGAAAATTCTCAGAAAAAAACCCAAGTAGAGCCAGCCATAACAGCAAGCATACCCGGGCTTAAAACGTCGATCGGAGGATGTTAAAAAATGCAATTTTGAAAAAATGACCAAGTCGAGATCGAGAAAATTTTCAAAAAAAAATGCAAAGTCGATCCCACTATAAAGCGGGAAGGCCTTTGCATTTTTAATGAAGGTTAAAATAAAACCAATTAATCAAAACTAATTACATAATCCTAATTAATCCGGTTTGTTATTTCAAAACCGTGTGAAATAAACAAAGACAAGAAAAAAAAGAAAAAGTGGATCAATACTTTATCTTTTTTTAACATGTCTTTGAAAATAACACGTCCCAAATTTAGCAAGGAAAAGAAAGAGAGAAGTCGATCAAACTTACAATCTTTCTAATCAAAGCCAAAGAACACGCTCAATCAAACTAGAGACGGATCAGGTCTAGAGTAAGAATGATTGTGCCGGTTTCGAGATTATACTTAGCACTGATCAGGTACAAAAATATAACGATGAATCCTTTGGGTACTGCCGGACGATCGAAAAGCCTTCCTCCTTTTATCAAGTTGGGGACTTTACGAGCGTCAGTGAGTCGACAAGAAGCCCTGTCTCGCCCAGGTACGACAGTAGGTCCCTTCAATGAGGGGTCATAAGTGGTCTCCTTATTTGATACGGCCCAATCCTTTTTGATTGACACCAAAATGAGTTAATAGTTATGATCACTCTTTAGAAATGAGCCTTACTCTGCATCACAGTAAGACTCATAACTTAGAGGCTTTCAGTTATACATCTACATGCGTGGCGAAAAATCACATCATTTCAAATGGACCTGCAACTAAATGCATGGCAAAGCTGTTCCTCTCGTACTAAGATTTACTACTGGC
>DYOB01000096.1 GCA_020720765.1 Borreliella garinii | reverse complement strand
GAAAACTATAGACATAAAAGCCGGAGCCTGCAAGCTCCGGCAACCTCATGGACGGGTATGGGCATTTACAGCTTCGAAACCACCCGGAGTATTGTTTGAATACCCGCCTGGCTTGACCTGCTTGTTGGAACCGGATTCCCAACCGTAAGTACCCGGCCCCTTGGTGGCCCAGTCCCCGGGTTTGGTACCGATCAGAGCCTTGTATTCTGTAAAGACGTTGATCTCCCAAGTGATCCAATACCAACGGTCCGGATCAGGGTCTGTATCCTCGGCACCGAGCTTGATAAAGGTGTATTGGTTGTCTTCCCAGCGCAGAGGGAACCCCGGAGCCGTCGTCGGTCCGCCTGAGTTATTGGAACCCCTGTACCAAATATGGTTTGTGTCGTTTGTATTGGTGGAAAGGACAGTTTTAAAGGCTATCTCGGAACTGACCGCCGAGTTTGAAAGACTGGCCAGTGTGGCGATGGTGCTGAGGCGGTAGATATAACCGACATTGGTTCCCGTGGTCCCGATCGTTAATGCCCCGGCGTACAACGTTGACGCCCCGGTGGGCACCGCCGGAGCTGAAGGCAGTCCAGGATTCGATCCTGTAGGGGTACTGGAGCTTGTGGTATACTGAATAGAAGCCCCTTCGGATTCCGAGCTGATTTTTACCTGGGTCTCGGTCGGTTGGCTTGCCTCGGACCCGCTGGTTTTATTGACACGGATCACGGGAGCCGCCACTGGGCCCGTGGTGAAACGGTAGATGGAATCTCCGCTGATACCGGCGTAGTTATGACCGACACTATCCCTAAAAGCACCGGCGGAAATTTCAAGATAATAGTGGATACCGGTAGGCAGATTGACAGCCGGGTTAATGGTGATGGTACTCGTCCCGTTTCCCGTCACCTGGGTGCTCTGGGTATCAATAACGATATTGTTGTACCCTATGCTGTCAAAGGCGGTGAGAAGCTGGGCGTCATCCGGATCGAGAGCGTAGTCTAGAACGTAGACTCCTGTCGTGTTCGGAGTATCACCGACAGCCCCGTTCGTCGTCAGGGAGTAGCCAGCGTCGAGTACAGTCTGGTTGCCAGCGCTCATCCTGCTCCGGTATTCGTTGTAGTCTGTGACGCTGATAACCAGGGGAAAGCGCTTGTACAGCCTCCGGATAGTGATGGTCCCCGTTTCCCTGTAGACAGCCTCGTTGAAGGTCAGAACGATATTCGAGCCGACGGATACGTTCATAGTGTTATGTAAAGGAGAAAAGGTGGAAATGGTCGGTGTGACTCCGTCGACCTTGATATTCTTATTTGTTCCCAGGCTGCCCGCAGCTGCCAAGGCCGGCAGGGTGAGGGTTGCGTTATTATTGACGCTGTCGCGGATAGTCGCACCAGCCAGGGCCAGGGAGTTGGTGGCTGAATAGTTAAGGTCATTTGAAGTATCCCCAACTTGGACAATGTATCTGAAAACCAGACTATTGGAACCGCTTCCCGACTGGTAGGTTGCCGTCCTTGAAGGACTCGTGTTCAAGGTCAGCGTGGGTGATCCGCCTACGACAGTAACCACCTTGGAAAACTCAACGTTGATATCAAGGGTGTCTCCTTCCTTGTACTCGCCGTTGGGGTTGTTCGAGCTGACATTAGTCACAGTCGGAACACCTTTATCGATATTAAAACTTATAGCGGCTGAAGCGGGTCCGGAATTTCCTGCTAGGTCCGTTTGACGTGCCAAGACGGAATAACTGCCGTTTGAGGAAATTGTCACCAGTCCTGAATAGGTGTTCCAGATCAGTCCTCCGTTTGTAGAATACTCGATGGTAGCGCCCGCCTCGCCGGATACGGTGAAAGCCTGGTCAGTATTAAAACTTCCCGCCGACACTCCGCTGACTACAGGGGCTAAGGGAGCCGATGTGTCAATGATGATGGCCTTGGTTCCTGAAATACTACTTGCTCCACCCAGGGCCGGAAGTGTAAGAGCGGCGGCGTTTCCTGCAGCGTCGGTGATGGTGCCTGCCAGGGAAGCGGTGTCGAAGGCGTCGAGGTCCCCGCTATTGTCGCCGGACCCTACGACGTAAGTAAGGGCCAACACCACTGTGCCGGAACCGTAAGAATACAAGGCGTAGCGCGGGGTTCCGGCATTCGAGTTGACCCGGAGTTGTGGACTGCCGGTAACAACTACGGCCTCGTTAAAACTGACGCTGGCCTGGATGGCGTTACCTTGTTTATAAGAACCGTTCAAGGTCGAGGATGTCACAGAGGATACAGCGGGGGCGGTGGTATCCACAACCAAGTCCTTATTAAAACCCAGACTTCCGTTTGTGCCCGGAGCTGGCAACGTAAGGATTGCGTTGAAACCCGAACCATCCTTTATGGTGCCGCTATTAAGTTCCAACGCTGTGGTGTTTTGGTAGTCCAGGTCGGCGCTTGTCGCAGCGGCGCCAATGGTGTAGGTGAATTTCAAGGTATAGGTTCCGGTCCCGCCTGAATAGTTGGCGTAAACAGGGGCGCCCGAGTTCAGTTCAATTCTCGGTGAGCCCGTTACAGTGACGGTCTTATTAAAATCCACACTGATTTCTATAGTCTGTCCTGCACGGTAATAGCCGTCCGAAGTGGTAGAATAAACATTTGTCACGACAGGATTCACCAAGTCGATAACCACAAGGACATTCGCACTAACCGGGGATACGTTCCCCGCTGCGTCAGTCTGTCGGGCGCGGATATTATAAATGCCGCTCGTGAGGAGGTTAACGGCACCGGAATACGCAGTCCAAGATCCGCCTCCGTCGAGCGAATATTCCAAAGCCGCTCCCCCTTCACCGGAAAGTGTAAAACTTTTCGAGGTATTGTAGGTACCCGCGACGAGTCCAACCAAGGAAGGTGCTACAGGGGAGAGGGCGTCCACGACCAGGGCCTTGTTTGCGCCTAAGCTGCCTGCTGCGCCCGGTGCAGGCAATGTAAGGACGGCTGCGTTTCCAGCCTCGTCGAGGATAGATGTGCCAGCGCTGAGAGAACCCGTGGCGGCGTAGTCAAGGTCGGCGCTCGCATCACCGTTTTCGACGGTATAGTTTAATGTGAGGACATTGGTCCCGGATCCGCTGGAATATACAGCCGTTCTGGAAGGGATATTCAAAGCCAGCGAAGGGGAACCCACGACGAAGACTTTTTCACTCAGAGTGATGGTTATAGAAAGGGTGTTTCCCGACCTATAATAACCGTTGGAACTTGCCGCCGACACCCCTGCCACAGTAGGAGCCGAAGTATCTATCCAAAAATTTTTGTTATTACCGAGAGACCCTGCACCATCCACAGCCGGAAGGGAAAGAACGGCCTCAACGGCTGTATTATCTTTAATGGTACCACCGTTGAGTTCCAGGGCATCGGTGCCGGAATAGTTGAGCTCGGCGGATTCGGGAGCCGAATCTAGAGCTTGTACAATGTAATTAAAAACTAAAATCGAAGTTCCGCTTCCTGATACGTACTCTGCGTACCTGGAGGAAGCCGAGTTGAGTTTAAGCCGGGGAGAACCGGTAACAAGGGCGACCTTGTTAAAAGTTATCCGCAAGGGAATAGTTTGGCCTGCGCGGTACCATCCATTGGGTTCGAGCGAACCTGTGTCAACAGGGAAGAGGTTGCCGTTATCTATTAAAATATACCGCGTGGCGTACTGTTCGTTGCCGCTGGCGTCGGTTATTTTTACCTCAAAGTTTTGTGCCCCCGCAGTAGGCAGTGAAAATTGACCGAGGTTGACCGACCAGGTTTTCCCGCTCTGGACGGCGTCAACAGTGCTTGGTCCTTCCAACCATTTTACCCGGATAGTCACGGCTTTGTTTTCAATATTATCGTTCCACGTTCCCTGGAGGATAAGGGGGTTCGCTGGATCATTCGTTCGGAAGGTCAGCCCATTATCCGATGGATACGTAATGACCACCGTGGGAGGTACGACATCCACTCCCTCACCGAGCCCTGCAAGCGTGATTGAGTTTTCACAACCAAGCAGAACAAAAACTCCAAATACTATACCAATGATTTTTTTTGGTAACGTTTCCATTTTTAATAATCCCTCTCTTATGCAATTTTACACCCAAGGTTTCCTTGCTGTCAACCCCCTAAAAGGTTCAGGTTTTCACTTGATGGAGCTTAGCCAGCCTTTCGGCAAGCATTCTGGCAAGGAAAAAGGCGTAGTGGGGTTTATCTTTAAGGGTATGAATGTATTCCTGCTTGGAAATTTTCACTAAATGACCGGGTTTTACGGCTTTTACAGTCGCTGTCCGCTTATTTCTCAGGAGGAAACTCATTTCGCCCAGAAAGACATCGAGGGGTGTCAAGGTACTGATACGCTTTTCGTTGGTTATCACCTCATACTCCCCTGAGACGATGAAAAAGAGGTGGTTCGATTCCTCGCCCTGCTTGAAAACGGTGTCTCCCATTTGGTAGGTCTCCTGTTTCTGAGTATCGAAAATGTTGGGAACCAGTCCCCCTTGTGCTTTTTTATGCTGGGCCTCGATATGAAATTTCTTACCCGCACCCGTGATTGAAGTCGTAATAAACCCTTCTGTTTCAGTACCGGAAGGAGGTGCTACCTGGTTCCAGGAAAAGCTGGAGTCCTCTGGGGTGATGCTAAAGTTGGTCAAGTCCGAAGAAATATCGTAATCGAGGAGTATGGAACCGGTACCCGTACCGCGTCCAAACTCGATGACTTTCATCAGTTGTTCGATAAGAAGGGCGAAAATCCGCTCTTTCTCCTCTCTTCCGATGACATTAGCATTCGATAAGAAATTTACTAAGAGGTTTGCATGGGCAATAAGGTCGAAGGCGTCACGATCAAGCCGAAAGCTTCCCTGGAGGTGGGATTTAACGAGGGAGCTGAAGTTCCACTGGTTGAGAAGGTTCGGATTATCCCTCATCACCTCAAGGACCCTGGGTAAATAGTAGTTCAGGCGGCTCTTTTCAATAGATGCCAAAAGGTTGACACCCGTTAGTTTACGAAGTTCTTCGGCATCTTTAGAAGTATTATAAATAAAGATACACGCCCCGTAGTGCAGCCAGGGATCCTTACGCATTTCTTCCACGATTTCAGCGGATTTAAGGACGGGGTCGCTCCAGTTAATAAGATTGATCTCGGGCAATTCATAGTTTAAATATTGAATACCCATGGTGCGTGTCTTAAGAAAAGTAACCTCGAAAACCGGCTCGTGAGAAAAAATAGTCCTTATGTCAGAATTGAGCTGGTCTTCAGTACAGAGTACGACAACATCGGGCATAATTAACTCGCTTTCGCGTCAATGAGTTGGTCTTCCTGGATAACAACTTTGTTGACGTCTAGAAGAATTCTCACTTCATTACCAATCTTGCCGAGTCCAGCTATAAACTGGGTATGAATATCGTTCTTTTTAAAATCAATGGGCGGGTCGACTTTATCAGCAGGTATTTCATGAACCTCGGCCACAGTATCCACAATCAGCCCGAAACTTTTACCCTTGACTTGAACTATGACAATACAGGTTCGGTCGTCGTAAACCTTTGCCTCCAAGCCAAAACGCAGTCTGAGGTCGAGAGTTGGAATAACCGCCCCACGAAGATTGATGACGCCTTTAACGTAGTTGGGAACATCGGGAACTTCTGTAATCTTTTGAAGCTCAATGATGTTAATCACATCGTGGATGGGTATTCCGTAAATTTCACCCCCTAAATGGAAAAGCAGGTACTTGTTCTCCTGTATGTTTTCATCATCATCATCGAATAAATCGCCTTCTGTGTTTTGCCCTTCTGCCATCTCACACCTCTTAATGTATTGTTAACATACTAGGCCGATTTGTCCAGTAGAATATTGCCTAAACTGGAAAATTTTGTTAGGTTGACCCATGATCTCAATTGCGGTTCTTTCCGGTTTCCTCGGTTCGGGTAAAACTTCCTTGATCAATAGACTTATAAGGGAAAGGCCAAAATGGAAAATCGGCGTCATCGTGAATGAAACGGGCGATAACCGAATAGAAAGCTCCTTCTTTTCCCTTCGTACCTCTCGGCTTTCTGAACTTCCTGGATCCTGCATATCCTGCCTCCATCCTTCCCAGTTCGAAAAAGCCCTTAATGATCTTACAAAAAAAGATAAACCTGACCTTATTATCATAGAAGTCTCGGGGCTTTCTGAACTTAGTCCGGTTCTCAGCAGGCTCACAGGGCCTTCTTTAAGCTCGAAATTCCGCCTTTCCTCGGTTATCAATGTCTTGGACGCTGAAAATTATTTTAATTACAGCAAGACTTTTAATGAATTAAAAGATCAAATCAAGCTCAGCGGATGGACGCTTGTCAGCAAACTCGACCGAGCAGAAGAAGGAACATGGGATAAAGTTTCTGCCTTCATAGAAACCCTGAAACCCGGAATGCCCTTGATCGATATGCGAAATAAGATCGAATGGGAGAACCTCTTCGATCCTGAAAACCCTATGAAATTTCCCCGTATGGTTCTGAAAGAAAACGAGTCCCACCGCCATAGTGAAATACTTCAATGGATCTATACCCAAGAAAGACCTCTGGACCCGGTCATACTAGGTCAGGTCATTCGTGACTTGCCGTCGGATATTATAAGGGGAAAGGGCAGCCTCTACCTAAAGCACCCTTCTTCAGCGAGGAATCAATATTTATTCCAGCTCAGCGGTGCTCAAAAAATTCTTACAGCACACACATGGAAAAGAGGGGAACCGCGGATCACACAACTGCTTTTTACCGGTAAAAATTTTTCTGTCGATGAATTAAAACAAAAACTGGACTCCTGTGCGCTTTAAACTTTTTCTTTTACTTTTTTTTACTCTCTCTGTACTGCTGAGTGCCCAAGGAAATCCTTTCACCGGGGGTTCTGCTCCCGTCGAACCCTCTTCCCTCCCTTCGATTCTCCCCATCCCCAAGGAAATGAGGGATTTCCAAAAAGAACTCCATACCCAGCTCGGTATTCTCATCCGCGAAAGTCAGGAAAAACCCTCGGCGCTTGCATTGCTACTCATCACAGCATTTCTTTACGGTCTCTTTCATAGTCTTCTTCCAGGGCACCAAAAAACCCTTGTGACGGCCTTCTATCTTTCCCATGATGCCTCGAGAAAAAGTGCCCTGGTGACGGGTATTCTCTTCACCTTTCTTCATATGGTTTCAAGTGTAGGCATTTACGTTACCGTACTTATTGTGACAAATTTAAGCTCGGGTTCACTCGGATACGGTGCAAGTTCGGAACTCGCGGGTTACTGGACCCAGAACATAGCCGCACTGGGTGCCGTCGCCCTGGGTATCTATCTTTTAGTGGAGACCCTGACCGATTGGAAAAATATAAAATTGCGCCAGGATATCAACAAAATCCGTTCCCTGATGAATCTCAACGACGCTGATCTTTTTGATAACCTCCATCTTCACCCTTCAGGTAAAAAAAACTACTGGATAATGCTTGCCGTCGCAGGTCTCATGCCCTGCCCCGGGACGCTCCTCGTCCTCTTTTTCGCCTTCTCCCTCGGTGCCCATCTTTTTGGTATCCTTGCCGCAGTCGCTATCAGTTTGGGTGTTGGTTTTGTCCTGTCGATTATTTCCCTTATCGCGATTTCTGCACGGAAAGGAGGCGGCAAACTCTTCCATGGACAGACTTCAGAAAAACTTGCAGTTTTTTTCCAGGTGACAGCTTCAATATTGATCCTTATTACCTCGCTTTTTCTGCTACATTGAGGTGTATTGGCAAAAGAGGTTATGATGAAAAAAACGATTTTCCTCTTAGTTGTCTTAACTTTAAGCGGATGTGCTTCGATTATCGAGGGCATGGGTGGAACCACAAAAGAACAGACTGATGTTTTACGTCAGGAGATCGCCGAAATCAAGCAATTGCTGGCTGAAACTGAGACACTTCGCGGCGACATGGTCGTCCTCAAGGCGGCTTTTCAGAATATTCAGGGTAGCTTGGACAATCTTCCCAAGACAACTATCCGCCAGATTGCCGAGATACTAGCCAGAAGCGCTGCTGAACCGGTTAGAGCCACTCCTCCAGCCGCCCCGGCCGGTCAGTAGAACGACCTACCATTTGATTGCTTCTAGGTAATCCACAATAGCCTGGTTGGTGACTCCGTTCATATTGGAGTCTTCAGCCTGGAAATTAAGTTTTACTGTATGCTCGCCAGCGCTTAGGTTTAAAAAGACAGCAGTGCTTTTCATCCAGTCTGACCAGTTTCCAGTCTGGGGGAGAAGTATTTTTCCCACCACCCTTCCGTCAACTTCTAAGGTTCTTATGGCGCACTTATTCTCAGTACTGATAGGTCCGTTGCCGTTAGCGTATTTAAACCTTAGAGCCCACGTTCCCGTAGCAGGTACACGAAGCCTGAGTTCGAGTGATTCACCCGGAACACCTTCCATATCCACGTAAGATCCTTCTTGCCCCATATCTTCTTCAGGAACAACGAGGGTTCCTTCCCTGAATTTCCCTGTTTCCGCCTGTACAGCAACCCGTGTTCCCTCCGGGAAAACCAGGGCATAATTACTTAAGTTAGAAACAAAACCATCCTCGGGAGCCCCTTGGACAGAGTAGGCTTGCGCTGAAAGACCCTGGGTCGGCAGAACCACCTGGGTCCCTTTCGAAGTCTGAACAATTTCGTTTCTACGGAATACCCTGAAGGGAATATCGTAGCCCGTGGCTTCCCAGCTCACCGAGGTACCATTTCCCAAGATTTCAGCCGACGCAGTTGTTTCCCTTGTTCCTGTTGCCGAGGTATCAACCAAATTATAGGCCCCGGTATTATCGGGCTCCGAGAGTTCGATAACGATGTTAACCACTCCTGTGGTATTCGGGGGAAGTAAAAAGTTGGCCCCACGCTCGGTTCCGTCCACCTTGAGACTTGTCACCCTGTTGCCACTACCATTCACTGTGATATTGAGTTTTGCATTCCGGTAAGGAAAACCTGTTAAGGTAAAGGGGCCTGCAATTCCTCCGGGCACGGATGGCCGCAGCCGTAGACCCGCACTTTCCAATCTTATCCCTATCAGCCCACGGTAGACTTGGCTTAACCAGCCTGCGACACTCCAGAGTTGGCGGTCGGAATTGACCTGTGTACCGCGGAAATGGCCGTTATCGAAAACAAAGTTTTCTTTGTGCGTAAGAAAAAGTGCTGCAGCTCGAAGATTTGAACGTATGGCAAATCCTTCGGCCGCCAGATTTCCAGCATCGGCTGCGGCCCACCCGTAATAGGCCGTGACAAAGGGCCAGATGCCTTTATTATGATAGTTCGAGATATGGGGAATCTGCGGATAAATAATGGGAGGCCCGAAGTGGACTACAGGCAGTTTCGCCATAAGCTGAGTTGCCCTCTGGGCAGGGAAAATATTGAGTAAAACGCCGAGGCTGTTGGCCAGGGTGTCACTTTTATCCGTTTTCAGCCCTCCTTGCCAGGGACCGTATTCGTAGGCACTGTAGTATTCCTGTTCAGGAAG
>DYOB01000095.1 GCA_020720765.1 Borreliella garinii | reverse complement strand
AGTCGGTAAGGCAACCAAGGAAATTTGACTTTCGTCCACACTCCCACACCCAGCTCCAACCGCCGAAAAAACACCACAAGAAGTGGGTCGTAGAAATGAAAGAAGCAATGGAGACGGACAGGGCCAAGGAGTTGTATAAGAAACGCAAGACTACTGTGGAACCTGTGTTTGGAATCATAAAAGAACTCCTTACGTATACCTACCGGTAGGTATACATCATAAATATTTATATCCTCTGAAAGAGAAGATAACCCATTAACTAAAAATTCCGTGTATAAATTGATGAAGCGTTTTTTTGGAGACCTCTTCGGTCCATTTTTCCTGCAAATTAATTATCATGGCGGCGTGGGTGTTCATCAATCCTAAAAAGGAAACAGCGTATAAGTGTTCCCTGGATTTCATAATACCATGATCCTTAGAAGAAGCATCGAAGAGTTTTTTTAAACTCCCATAGATTCGGCCTATAAAGGGCGCAACTGTTTTTCCTTCCTCGCTGTCAGGGTAGGCGTAGGTCAGCCCTAAAACCAGCCGGAAAAAGTCTTTATGTTTTGCGGCAAATTGAAGGTATACATCTGACCAGCTCTTCAAGGCCATGAGGACATCGCATTTATAGGCCCTTTCAGCTTCCAGGCTTGAGGATAAAAGGCCGAACCCTTCTTCCAAAACAGCCTCGAGGAGACCCAGTTTAGATCCGAAGTAATGGTAGAGTGTCGGTTTGGTAATTCCTGACGCCTCGCAAATTTCCTGGATTCCAACTGTGGCGAATCCCCTATGAGCCCAAAGGGAGGCTGCTTGTTTTAGAATCTCACCTTCTTTATCCATGGTTTTTATCCATAACTACACTATACCGATCGGTATAGAAATGTCAAGGGGGGCGTTAAAACCTGAGTTGAACTCCTCCAAAAACTTCTAAATCAAAAACGTCCGAACCATCCCAAGGTATCATCGTTGAGATTTCAGCAGTCGCACGAATCCCGCCCAGTTTCACCCCTGTTTGAAGCGAAGTGCGGAGGTCAAGATTTCCTACTTTCTCTAGGGTAAATCGCCTCCCGGCCAGGGCCTCCAGGAAAAAAGGTGTCCCGCCTAGATCCTCCCATTCCCAACCCAAATCCGCCTGGAAATATCTCAGGTATAAACTGTCACTTCCTAGTTGGTTAGTTGCCAAAAGTGCACGGGTACGCCACCCCCAGGTCCCCAAAACGCCTTCCACCCTGAAGGTGTCCAAAGACGAAGAAAACCCGAACCGATAGACAGCGTTGGGCGAAATATTTACAAGACCGAACTGAAAGCCCTGAACTTCTGAGGCTATATTGACCAATCCTATCTGAACACCTGTAACTTTTTCTGACACATTAACCAAGCCCGTCTGTGCCCCGGCCAACTTCATAGTCGAATTAAAAATACCAGCGGCTTGTAAGCCGGTGAAAGAACCTGCATTGATATTAAATATTCCCGAACCCTGCATCCCTGTTGTTTCGCTCGAAAATGAACCTATTGCGGCTGATTGGAAGCCTGTTGAGACAGCAACTGCAGATATCACAAGGTGGGTGCTAACCCAGGACGCTTTATTCGAACCTGCCTTCCATTCAAGCCCGGGAACAACCCCGAAGTTTAATCCCACTTCTTCAATCCAGGTTGGTAATTGGGCGCCCGCTGGATCGTCTAAATTGACAAAAGGCAACCACGAGAGATAGGATTCCCAGCCTGTCCTTGCCGTCGCTTCATCTGGATCATCACCTCGGACCCGGTTTGCTACAACGGATGCATTCACAAAATCAACGGCATTGAGTGTTATTGGAACGCCTTCTTTCAGGTCTGCTTGAGCGGAAGAATATCCGGTCCGTCCCCGGATCGAAACGGTCACATCCCCCTGAGGTGCTGCAAAAGAAACCGGACTGCCCGACGTTTTTTGAAATTCACCCAAGAGCCTTCCACGTTCATCACGTATAAAGACCCTGCCTTCTAAGTCTGCGGCCAAAATGAGCCTTGAAGTGGTTTCGTTGAATTTGGTTAAAACAAGATCACCTGTTCCTGTAAGCTGCATGAGAAAGGATGCATGTTGAGGCCCATCGCGGGTCCCTTCCGTATGGGCGAGAGTTTCATTATAAGCGTATTGATACGCTTCAGCCAAGGTAACAGTGCCGTCGCCTGAATAGTCGGCACCGCCTCTGAGTCCGGTCACCAAGGCAAATGTAAAAAAAGAAGCGCCAATGCGGTCGCTCTCCTGACTCGCCTCATCCTCAGCGCTTGAAGTGAGAAAGGCGCGGCCCTCCACGGAATTGGCCGAACCCGCAAGGAATGGATCGCTACGGGCACTTCCCTTCAAGCGGGTGAAGGCACCCGATGCGCAGGAATCAAGGACCCCAATACGCACAATTGCCGCAACGCCATCGATGTAGGCTTTTAATTCTCGATAATCCATTCTTCCGTCGCGAAGGAGTAAACCATTTTCATCTGAATGACCCGAATAATAAAATAAAAACTCCACACGGTTTCCTGTGCGCATATAGTTCGCCGCTGATCGGGAGACTTGATTGAAAGTCGAACGGAGATCTCCGGTTCCAGGATTTCGCAAAATGGTAGACTGGGTTTCATTGAAGCCGCCAAGTTGTTTCAATACTTCTGCAAAACTGTAGGCGTCCGATACAGCGTAGCGCAGAACAGCCCTCTCTGGTCCGCCTGCGTTGGCTCCTACAAAAAGCCCTATTCGGATGGTTCCGTTTTCGTTTGCATACGAAGAAAGAATCAAGATAGCCGAAAAGACAGCCAGCCATTTCTTCATGGAAATATTCCTTTTTTTAAAGTGACTTTCGTTACAGACCAGCCCTCGGGAAGGTTAGAATTTGCAAGAGCCCGCCTGACACTGTCGTAATCCAGGTCCTCGTTTGCCGTCACCAAATAAAAGGTTTCAAAGTCTGGGGCATCATCCAGGGTAATGCTCCATGGAAAAGCTTGAGCCCCATTTCTCATAGCAGTAGTCCACTTCAGCGCTGCCTCGGTGTGGTAGGTCCAAGTGCCCCTTCCGTCTACAGAGAGGAGAAGCCCCCAACGCCCCGGTTCTGTCCGCCAAACCGCCTGAATTCTATCGCCCGTGAAGGCCTCCGAGCCATCCGTGAGAAGATCAGGGGTGGTAGCAGTTTCCCTGTAAAGGAGTAAGGTGTCGACCCCGCCTTTAATACGAAGGCCGTCATTATTCTGCAACATAAAAAACGGGACTATCAGAAGGGCTGCAGCCGCAGAAGCAACGTACCTTAACCATACCGGAAAACCACTTCGGGCTTTAACCTTAACGCGGATATGTGGTATGACAGCCCAAGGTGGGTAACGCTTAAGGATATCTTGGTTCGAGGCTTCAATGTTGCCCCTCTCCTCCGGACTTAAGCCTGAGTCGCCTTCTAAGAACGACCTTTCTTGCTTCCATGTCGTCTTCATAGATCATACTCCCTAAAAAATGCAGCCTTTTCTTTAACCTTTGCTAGACGTTTCCGTACACCTGACACAGACATTCCAACAGTATCTGCCGTCTCTTGCAGCGTCATGCCATCCACCCAGTACATCACAGCCAGCACTCTGCTCGAAGCAAGTTTATCTGAAAAGACCCAGGCGGCGGTCTCGCTCGCCAGGTGTCTTTCTTCGGTGTCATCGTAGCTCGCCGCAGCAGCTAAAAGTTTCTCGTGGTCCCCTATTAAGTGGAAACGCCGTGCTCGGATCAGGTTCAAACTTACATTGGTGGCAATGGTGTACAAATAACTCGAAAGACCTGAATCCTTTAAACCGTCCTTACGCTTTAAAACCTGGACAAAAACATCCTGCATGGCGTCCACGGCCTCTTCCTCATTTTTCAATAGCGCCCGGCAGCGCCTAAGGACCATGGGGGCAAACCGTGTGTAAAGTTTTTCAAAATCCGCATCTTTCAGTATCATCACCCCCAGTATAACCCGGGAAGGAAAATTTTCCTGTCGTGAACCCCAAATAGATACTAAACTGCATAGGATTTAAATCGGTGTACCCGGGAATGGGTGATACCGGAACACGACCGGACCAAGGCTGAACATGAAATCGACCGCCTACAATCATATTTTCGAACCGGACAAAGGAGCCAACACCAGCGTATGGGTAGAGTGACATAGCTAACCCTGAAAGAGTTTTCGCCTCTTTCGAATAATCGATGCTGCCATCCAAAACCGCATAACCCGAAGCTCCGAATCCTACCTCGCCATAAACTGTAAAGGGTCCGAAATCCGGGATAATATCATAGAGCAGTCCCAGCCTGGACTCAAAATCTATGGACCAATCACCCGTGCCAACGGGTTCGTTGAAACGGACAGCACTCGTACTTGTAAAGCCCATTTTTCCCCAGCGGAAATCAAAACCCACACCCCCAAGACCGAAACCGGCTTGACCCCTTGTTGTATCAAACCCTGTTTCCCAATCATCGTGGTAAGCGAAGGCGTATTCACCAAACGCTTGAAATTCAAACTGAGCATACAGACTTGATGCCGCAGCTACCAAAAACAATATACCGAAGATCTTCTTCATTGAATCGTTCCTTTGCGTGTCGTTACAGATACAACACACCAAGGGGCGAAAAGTGTTCCATTTTTCCTTTCCGGGAGTTACAATATCTTTTTTTTCAATTATACTTATGTCAATGGATTTTAATACAATGGATTTTCAAGAGCTTTGCCGGCTCTTCCCCGAAGGACCAAAACTGTTGCGTCAAGCGTTAAAGGATATGCCAAAAGAGGCATGGGAATTCCGCCCCGAACTAGAAGACGCTTGGACGATTTCCGAGCACGTCAGGCACGTTGTGGACTCCGAGGCCAACTTTTACCTGAGGGCTAAACTCAGCGTAGCAGAACCCGGAGCCGTGATTATGGCATTAGACGAGGAGGTTTGGGCCCACAAAGTATACCCGCCGAATGAAGAATTGGAACCCTATTTGGAACTCTTTGAGCAGCTCAGGAAAATATTGTACATCTTTTTAAAGGGCGTATCCGCCGTACAAGCTGAAGAAGCCTGGGTTACACACCCGGTTCACGGGCGTATGACTCTCAAAAATATCCTCATGATTTACGTCCGGCATGTATATTCTCATTTGGAATACCTGGAAAGGAATCGTAAAGCTTTTTTTGACATGAAAGGATAGAGGGTTTATTCTAAAACAGATGAGAAAAACAAATCTATTATTCCTTTCCGCCATTATTACCGCATCCCTTGGAGCCCAGCAGGCCTCGATCGAATCTTATGGTAGGCAGGTGATGAATTTCTTTCGAGAAAAAAACCAGGCCCTTCTAGAAATGACACTTGACAATCTTTCCTCCATTTTAGCTATGGGTGGACATGATCAAAAGATTTTCCTTGTTTTCCACGCCCAACTTTTTAAAGAAAACTCATGGAAAGAACGGTTTATGGTAGTTGCGCAAGGAAGGGATTCACATGAGTTACAAAGTTTTTTAAAGGGAGTAGAAGAAGTCGATCTCGATGCGATCTTTAATAGCCAAGCACCTACTGGTTTTGAAAACGACTATTTGTGGGCGTGCTTTTTTGCAACCGGAGACATGGTATTTGTCGACCGTTTGCTTGAAATTGCAGAGGCCTATAGTTTGGAAAGAAAGGATATTAATCTCTTTATGGCTGGAATCACAGCGGCGTGGTCACTGAGCTCCAACGCAAATCAGTTTCCTGAAGTCGGGCAACATTTGGAGCAACGATTTGAAGAAACAAATTCGGAGTTAGTTCGCCTCCTTCTTGACAAGTCTCCGGGAGAATGGCGCAACTCTATGTACAACGTTCTACAAATCCAAAAGCAAGCAGGGATTTGGTAAATGCGTCCACCCATCTGCTACGTTTGCGGTAAGGATTTGGAAGATGAGACAGACGGTGGCCTGGTTTCGTTTGCCTTAATCGATTCAGATAAGGATTGGCTAAAACGCGCTCAAGCTGAGCCTGGTTTTGTCGGTCATCCACCGTGGCAGGAGTGGTACTGCCGCGATCATATCGGACCATATAAGAAGTACTCGCACCTGACGAGATCTGGAGCTTTGGAACTGGTAGAAAGAGAACAATGATTTGAATTCAATGAATTCCGTTTTTTCGATTTTAATTTAGGACAATCAGAATGTTAGACGCTGAAGATTATTTTCAAAGAAGCTTGGAAAAGTATTCAAGATACTTTTCCAAGGCACAAATTCTCAAAGCAAAATCCTATTATCGACAGGGACGCGCGTACCTGGAATTAGCGCATGACACAATCGTGGGAGTTGTGAAGGGGTCCGAGAAGGAGCCTTACGTAGTCAATCTCGAGTTTAACAATAAAAATAACGTTGACATTGTGAATTCAGAATGCACCTGCGAGGCTGGATATCATTGTGTTCATATCCTTGTTTGCTCTGCATTGTATGACATGAACTATAAGAACGATAAGAACGATAAGAAAAAACCCGAACCCCTAATCCCGATGATGGTAGACAAGACACTTTCATTCCCGGATTCAACTCAAATAAAATTTTTCCAAGGATCTGAACCCGCTTCCCCTACTGTTGTGCAGAAAGTCGAATGGCAGATGTTTTTCGCTTACCAGTACCTTGAAAATTTCGAATTTCATGGCCCGGTCGTCATACCGATGCTCCAATACCTTAGAAAGGACGGTGGTTTGGGGAGGACCGCTCCTTACTCAGAAGTGAAACCGCACCTCCCTCCGGACCAAGAGTTGAGACAACTGTACGAATTATTCCGTTTAAGGAGATTCAAATTTATACCATGGGCCGAGTTTTGGTATGCCGAATCTCAAGACCTGCGTTCCCTATTAAGGAATGTCTATGGACAACCCCTGAACGTTTCAAATCTAAAAACATTGACGGCGAGGCCGCAATTTCATGGGTGGCCCGGTACTGATCCCAAGGTTTTTTTTAAAATGAATTGGACGGCCGACACTGAAGTAAAAAGTTTCGAACCGGAACACTTTATCATTTTTTCCCATGAATTGTGGTTTTTCAGCGGGGCATCGGTGTCTTTTGCAAATTTACCTTTTGAAATGTTAAACCCTTTGATGGTCATTTTAAATAAAAGTATTTGGACGCACACGGAATTAGTAGGTTTGCGAAAAGAACTCGAGACCTTGGCCCCGAAACCTTTTGAGTTAGATTATCCTGCTGAAACTATTAGACTTCTAACTCCGGATTTTCAACCTGTCTGGTTCATAACTCAAAACCGGGTTGGAGGAATTTTCTTAGAATTTGGCGCATGGTCCCCTGACACGGGGTTTATACTGCCTAGTAAAGACATTAAGTTAGAATACAATGAATCAGAGCTAAAAGTTTATAAACCAGTGAATGAAGTCCTGGATGAATTTACCATTAGGTCTATTAAAAGGTTGATTAGCTGGGATATCCATCCGCAGCAGGTTTCGGTTCCGGATGTGCACAAACGCTTCCTTCTCGACATACCTATAAGCTCATTTTTAACCCAATTTGGAAAACAACTGATGGATGAAGGTGTCGGTATTTCAATACAAGGGCGACAACCTGCTTCCTCGTCCACCCGTGTGTCTTTCACAGTTTCTTCAGGCATTGATTGGTTCGAGGTAAAGGTTGAAGGCTTTGAAAACTCAAACGGAAAGGAAGGACCCGTGACCCATCTCGGGGAAGGTTGGCTTTTGGTGAGCAACAAAGTTGTGTTCGCCAGCGAAGCCGATCAAAAAGCTGTTAACATTCTACTTAATTTGGGCTGGAAGGGCGGCTCATCTGTAAAGGTTCCGAAAAATGATTTTTCAAGCATCGAAGCTCTTTATGCCGAAAGGGAAACGCCGACCGAAATAGCGGCTTGGCTCAGGGTGGGAAAATCTCTCCAATCCGGTTACAAATTAGAACCGATTCCCCCACCGCAGAATTTTATTGGTACACTCAGGGATTATCAGGGAACAGGTCTGCACTGGTTGTGGTTCCTTCATACCTATGATCTCAACGGCCTCTTGGCTGACGATATGGGCTTGGGAAAAACAATACAAACTTTAGCATTTCTAGGGAAATGGATGGAACAAAATAAAAAAATGGGAAAGTTCTTGATCATTTCCCCGGTGACCACCTTGCCGAACTGGGAGAAAGAAATCCAAAAATTTCTACCCACACTTCAAACTATCCGACACCACGGACTGACTCGAAAAAAATCCATCGACGCTCTTGAGCAAAGTGGAGTATTTCTAGTGAGTTATCAGACTTTGCGTCAGGACATAAATCTTTTTCGCACGGTGACATGGGACGTTTTGATCCTCGATGAAGCTCAAGCTATAAAGAATTCTTCGACCCAAACGTATAAGTCCGTCTGTCTATTAAAAGCAGGTCGAAAGTTCTCATTGACAGGAACCCCTGTTGAAAACCATATGGGAGACCTCTGGTCGCAGATGGATTTTCTTAACCCCGGGCTTCTTGGAAATCACCGTGAATTTCAAAACAGGTTCGCCAATGATTTAGACAGGTTAAAAACCCTTGTGACCCCGTTTATTCTGAGACGCCGGAAGCAGGATGTCCTCAAAGATCTTCCCGATAAAGAAGAAATCATTTTTTACTGTGAAATGCAACCGGAGCAGAAAAAGTTTTACCACGAGTTAAGGGAACAGATCTTAGGCAGTCTTAATCATACCCTATCCATTAAAAGCGTCTTAGAAGCACAGATGGAAATTCTTACAGGCATTTTACGTTTAAGACAAACATGCCTGTTCCCCGGGCTGGCCGACCCGGGGAAAATCAACCTTCCTTCAACAAAAATGGAAACCCTCAGAGCTTTATTGGAAGAGGTACTAAGTGAAGAACATAAAGCACTTGTTTTCTCACAATTCACCCAGGCACTAGGTTTGATAGGAGAAGAACTGAAAAAAATCGACATGGATTTTCTCTACCTCGATGGTAAAACTAAAGATAGAAGCAGTGTCGTAGAACGATTTCAGTCGAAAGCGAAAGAAAAGGTCTTTCTTCTAAGCCTTAAAGCCGGCGGCGTAGGCATCAATCTCACAGCCGCCGACTATGTTGTTCTGTTCGATCCATGGTGGAACCCGGCTGTTGAAAACCAGGCAGTAGATAGAGCGCATCGAATAGGCCAACACAACAAGGTGACAGTCTATAAACTTATTGTTTCTGACAGTATCGAAGAAAAGATCCTGGAGCTTCAGGCAAGGAAAAAAAATCTGGTCGCTTCACTGATAGCGGAGGAAAAGACAGCACTCAAAGATATGTCGGCCGACGAAGTCCTCAGCCTTTTCCGTTAGGCTTTCCCCGAATCCCTTCTCTGGGAACTGGAAAACTCTCGATAAGGAAACTTAAAACCACTAAAATTTTTTATTGACTTTAACATTTTAATGATTTAATGATTTATGATATTTTTGAGGAGACCAATGCGATATTTTTTAGCGCTTGGTATTTTTTGTTCCTTTTTATTACCCTCTACTATAATGGACCCACAGAGCTGGACAAGAACGTAAGCTTGTCGGCTTGATGTTATG
>DYOB01000094.1 GCA_020720765.1 Borreliella garinii | reverse complement strand
TAGGATCTCTTTGGGTTTTTCAATCCTCCCCAGAAGCCTCAAAAGTCCATCGAGGATGGTCAGAGGATGGGGGGGGCAACCCGGAATGTAGAGGTCGACCTTGAACATGGAATCCGCACCATTTTTTACCTCGCTGTGGTCGATGAACGGGCCGCCGTTGATCGCGCAGGCACCGACGGCGATAACGATTTTCGGTTCAGCCACGGCGTCGTAAGTTTTCTGAAGGGCAAGCTCCATGTTTTTCGTCACCGGTCCTGTTATCAGCAGACCATCCGCGTGTCTCGGGGAGGCTGTAAAGGAAATCCCGAACCGGCTTAGGTCCCAGCCGATTGTTCCAAGAACGTTCACGTCGGCTTCACAGGCATTGCAGCCGCCCGCGCTCACTTGGCGGAGTTTAAGGGACCTGCCGAACATGGACTTCATTTTTTTATCTAGCGCCTCGATGAGTTTCACTTCGCGCCCGTCCACCCCGGTTACAAGATCCTCCCTTTCTCGGGCCGCCAGCCTGTAGTCGCTGGAAAAGGATATGGCTCCGATGGGGCAACCTAGCATGCAGTCTGTACAAAAAAGGCATTTACCGAGGTCGATCTTGGACTTCCCCGAAAGGTCTATGGCTTTTACCGGACAGAGGTCTTCGCAAATCCGGCATTCCGGCGGGCAGCGGGTTCTATCCAACATAGGCTTCCCGCGGAAACGTTCGGGTAAAGCAGGAGCTCTTCCTTTAGGGTACGGAATCGTCCTAAACCCTTGTTTGAGTCTCGCAGCGAGTATTTTCAACATCTTAGACTCCTCGAACTAAAGATCATGGCCGCAATAGGATAACCCGAAACTCTTGTTGCAAATGGGAAAATCCGATATCTCCTGCCCCCGCAAACAATGCGCCAGCCCGCTCCAATTATGGAAGGAAGGATCAACCATCTTGTATCTTTCAAACTTTCCATCATCGCCTGTTAAAACGACGTGACATACCTCGCCTCGCCAACCTTCGTTGAGGGACACCGAAAGCCTTCCAGGTAGAGGATCAGCGATGGGATTATAAAAGGTCCCGCCTGGGAGGGATTCAAGCTGGTCTTTCACAAACTGGAACGACTGTTGAATTTCCATCCACCGGACATAGGCGCGTCCGAAAACGTCCCCTGATTCGTAGGTGGAAATGGGTACCTGGGAAAACCTGTAGATTCCTGAGGATTGGTGGAATCTCACGTCCCTCGGCAACCCCGAAGCCCTCGCCGCGGGTCCGACTATACCCAGTTCAAGCGCCGTCTCTTTTGAAAGAACCCCCACCTCTTCAAACCTCTCCATCACGGATTGGTTGTCCCAAAGGAGATTGATGGCCTGTGAAGCGTCTTTCCAGGAAACCGCCAGTCTCTTGAGCAAATCCTCCCTAAGCCTGTCGTCGAGGTCATAGACTATCCCGCCGGGCCGGACGAGCGAGCGCCCGAACCTGTTCCCGCAGATGACTGCTGTCATATTCAGAACATCCCCCCGGATTCTTCCGCAGAAGCTCGCCGTCGGTAAAAAACCGACATCACCCGATAAGGCTCCGATATCCCCGATATGGTTGGCCAGGCGTTCGAGTTCAAGCGCAACACCCCGTACCACCTGGGCTCTTGCCGAGACACTTGCGGAGGATAAACTTTCAAGGTTTTGGCAGTAGTTTGTTGCGTGTGCGACAGCCGAGTCCCCACTGAGATTTTCGGCGTAGTGGAGCGACCGTGGGTTGGGTCCGTTTCCCAGGGATTGTTCCACACCCCTATGTTGAAAACCCAGGGCGATCTCCAAATGGAGGACCTTTTCACCGTTGCATTGAAATCGGAAATGACCGGGCTCAATAATCCCGGCGTGAACGGGCCCAACCGCCACCTCGTGTATTTGTTCACCTTCCACCTTGTAAAAATCACCTACGGCTGGTGGGATATTCTTTTCAGAAGAGCGGCCCCACGCATCGACGTCTGTCCAAGAAGGATGGTAGCGTACGGGTTTAAGCCAGGGGTGCCCTGTAGGGATAAGACCGAATTGTTCGGCTATTTCCCTTTCAAAAAGATGAACCTGGGGGCATTCTTCTGTGATAGAAGGAAATGTTGGGCCCTCAACACTTGTCTGTGCTCCATGGAGTTGATTCCCGCGGTCGTCCGCTAAAATAACCCAGAGCCGGGTCGTCCCTGGTTTTTTATCTGCTACCCCAAAATAGGCCGCAACCCTCTCCCCCTCTTTGACTCGACTGAGAATTTCAGCCAGGAAATCCTGAGTTTCGAGGGTGGGAATCTCTCGACGCGCTACACTTTCACCGGACTTAAAGGCGAAGAACTTCTTTACAAGCGCATTCATGGCTCCCCCTTGAGGTACAAGACCGCATTGTGAAGAAGGTCCGTCAAAGGAGCCGGTATTGCCAAACCCAAAGTTAAAACCAAGATAAAAAGACCCAAAATTGGTGCCGCCGAAAAAAAGCCTTCCTTTTTCAGCACATCGCCTACAGCCGATGTATACCTGCCCTGCACGGCTTTTAATATCGTGGAACCCATACCTATAAAAACTAGGAGGAGTAAGACAAGAAAAAGCACAGCAACCACAATATTCCCCCCGGCTAGGGCCCCTGTGAGGATGGAAAACTCGCTGATGAACGGGGCGAAGGGCGGAGAACCGGTTACTGCGAAAAATCCTAAAAGAAGCAGCGTTCCCGAAAACGGCATCCTGCGTAAGACCCCGTGGACTACATCGATGGACTTGCTCCCATAGGCCCGCTGAATATTTGCCACCGAGAGGAACAACACACCTTTTGTGAGTGCATTTGCAAGCACATGGAAAAGAGTGCCGTAAAATACCGGCTTCCCCAAACCAAGTCCCAGAGCGAAGATACCCATATGTTCCACACTCGAGTACGCCAAGGTTCTTTTCAAATCCCTTTGACCGATAAGCGACATACCGGCGACGGCCATGGACAGAATCCCGAGAATAACAAGGAGAAAAGAAAGAAATTCCGATTCACCCGCCGCCTGCCCGATCTGAAAAACACGGATCAGTGCTAAAAAGCCCGCTGCGCTTATAGCGCCGGCAAAAACCGCGCCAACCACGCCCGGGGATTCGCCATACGCATCGGGTTTCCAATTATGCATGGGGACCAACCCCATTTTGGTTCCGTAACCCACCAGGACAAGGATAAAAGAGGCCCTGACCCAGGGTCGTGAAAGACCCGAAGCGCCTTTGAAAAGCTCGTCGAAGGAGAGCGTTGCGTCCAATCCTCCTATCAAGGCGGAATAGGCAAGGAAAAAGGTCCCTAAGAGTGCCAGGGCAATACCGACCGAGCCTACGAGCAGGTACTTCCAAGTGGCCTCGATGCTCAGCTTGTTGTGATTGAAATAGATAAGGGGAGCAGAAATAAGAGTCGTCCCTTCTACGGCGACCCAGAGAAGGCCGAGGTGCCGGGACATAACGGCCAGGCTTAATAAACCCAGTAGGCTGGAGAATGCCGCCGTAAAGATTCTATTGTCTCGTTCGATCCTGTAACCCAGGTAACCTACTGCATAAAAAGAGGTGAAGAAAAAAAGTACGCTGATAACCAGGAGAAACCATTTTCCTAGAGGGTCCAGAAAAATCCATCCATAGTCCGGATTCCAGCCTGGCAGAAACAAAACGAGAAGCGTAAGGGCGAGGTGTCCCGAACCAAGAACTACCAGGAGCAGGGGACGCAATCTATTCCACGGGGTCAGAAGAGCCAAGCCCGCCGTCATCAATGGAAAAAGAAAAAGAAGGGTGAGCATACCTGCTACTCCTTTAATGACCCGAGATTTCTCGTGTCGAGGGATGAAAAGGCACTTTGGATATGGTGCGTAATAATACTGATGACAAAGACCCCCACAAAGAGATCGAGAAGCATACCCATTTCCACCACAAGCGGGATTGCCTCGATTAGAAGCAAACTAAAGACAAAGATGCCGTTCTCCAAGACAAGGTAACCTACAACCTGGGTGATGGCCTTGAACCTTGTTGTCAAAAGAAGAAAACCCACAAAGACGGTGGCAACAGAGGTAGGAATGATAAAAGAGGCGGTGCTCCCTCCGACGGTCTCCATCTGACCCAGGAACAATAAAGAAAAACCAGTACCGATTGCTCCTAAAACCATAGAAGGTAGAAAGCCAATTAAAGGCTCGACTTCGCGCTTTATACTCACGTCACGCAAGGCTTTTACCATGATGGAAGGAATGACTAGACCTTTAAGAACAATGGCTGAAACCGACGCAATGATCGAGGAAACCTGGATATGCTCGTGGACAAGGAGCGGGAGGACGCTGAGAATAACTCCTTGGAGGGCTACGATCCGGATCATGGTCACCATTCGGCTGGAACCCAGGGTAAAGAAGTTTAGGACCAGCATAAAAATCAGCATGACATTGAGGAATTCTTCCATCTTTTACCTCAACAACAAAAGCAGGCCTGAACCTGTCAGCAGCAGGGCCGTTATCAATAAGTGGGGAACCCGGTTCATTTTCAGCCGGGCCATCACCGATTCAATAACACCTATCAACACCGCCAAGATCAAGATACCCAAAATAAATATAAGCCAATCGATCCAGAATTTCCCGAAAGAGAAAGGAAAAAGGATATTGAGAAAAAGCGAACTTAATATCAGAAGTTTTATCGACGAAGCGTACTCTATGATACCCATCAAAGGGCCGCTATGGTCGAGGACCATGGCCTCGTGGATCATGGTCAGTTCAAGGTGCGTATTGGGATCGTCGACGGGAAGCCGGCTGGTCTCGGCCAGTAGTATGATCAGTACTCCAAGGGAAAGAAGCGTTATAGTGGGCAAGGTCTCCAGATGAAAATTGCCCAAGGTTCCATGAAGCATGGGTGACAAAGAAAGTGTGCCAGATAATTTTGCAAGAATAAGGAAGGCAAAAAAGAGTGCGGGTTCGGTCAGAACACCAAATGTGACTTCCCTTGAGGAACCCATCCCTTCAAAGGCCGAGCCCGTGTCCAGTGAGGCATTAGTGGTAAAAAACCGTGCCAGGGCAAAAAGGTAGGTAAAGAAAATCATATCCCCGGTAAAGTTGATTGGTGCCATGGTCTGCCCTAAAGGTAAAAGGAGACCGGCTAGCAGGGTCGCAGCTAATGTCACAATAGGTCCCGCCCTAAAGACCCAAGTCGTCGAAGAGCTTTGGACTATCCCTTTACGCACCAACTTAAACAGATCGTAATAAAGCTGGAGGAAAGGGGAACCTCTACGGCCAGCAAACCACGCCTTGGTTTTATTGATAACACCTAGGATCAATGGAGGAAAAACCAGGAGTAAAAAAATATGGATCACGACATCGATCATGACGGCCTCCACATTCCTGCTATAAGAAACATCACAAGGGAGGCGAATAGCAGGTAGAAAATATAAAGGTGGGTTTGCCCGTGCTGGAACCTGTTGATTTTCCGGAATCGACTCTTGGCATAAATTCCCAGGGGTTGAAGCCAATGTTTGAGAACAAGGTCTGATATTGTTTTTAAGTAATTGCTTTTCACAGGGAAAATACCCTCGACCGGTTTTCCCGTGATCTTGGGTTTTAAAACAAAACCCAAAAGACCCGTCAGAGTATCGGTGAATGAAGAGGGCGTGTACTGCATGCGGCTTGTCGGCTCGGCATAACCGCAGTCCCAGGTTATGCTTTCCCGGATGGTACGGGTTCGTGGTAGAAGTTTAAATGCCGCGTACCCCAGACCGGATAAAACGAGGAGGCCGGCTCCCATTAAAGTTATCCATGAAGATGGTGCAAGAACATCAAGCGACGGACCTGCTAAAGGTCCACCAGCCCAGGATGAGATTGTTCCTTGGAGGATTGTAATCAAAAGCGGGGAACCCAGGCCAATTCCTAAACAGAGTATCCCGAGGATCACCATAGGGGCCAACATGGATACTTTTGAGGAACTGTTTAAATCGTACGGTTGCCCACGGTTTACACCGAGAAAAACCCCGCCGGATACCTTTACAAAAACAGCGATGGAAAGAGCCCCTATCAAAGCAAGTCCTGCCGCACCCGAGGCTACTGCGAGCATACCGCTATGGACCGCCGAATCCAAATTCTGAAAAAGCCCCAGGTAAATCAACCATTCGCTGATAAATCCGTTGAGGGGCGGAAGTCCCGTGATGGCTAAAGATCCGAGTAAAAACAGACTCATGGTCAGGGGCAGTTTTTTTCCTAAACCACCCATGGTATCAATGTCCCTTGTCCGGGTTGTGTGAATTACCGCCCCCGCATTAAAAAAGAGCAGGGGTTTGAATAAGCCGTGGTTCCAAGTATGGAGCAGGGCTCCCCCCAAGCCCAGGAGAACCAAATTCCCCAGGGAATGAAAGCGGCCGAGAAACGCCAACCCGACACCCATCAAAATGATTCCGATGTTTTCTATACTGCTGTACGCTAAGAGCTTTTTCAGATCCCTTTGCCCCATGGCGAAGGCTATCCCCAGTATTCCTGTGACTACACCGGCTACGAGCACCGATACCCCCCACCATTCGGCGCCGACCGGCAGAAGCGAGGTCATCCGGAGTATGCCGTAGATCCCCATCTTCAGCATGACTCCCGACATAACGGCTGAAACATGGCTTGGAGCGTTTGCGTGTGCGTCCGGCAGCCAGAAATGTAGGGGCATCAGACCGGCCTTAAAACCAAATCCTAAAACACCGAGAATAAAGATCACGCTTGAAGCTTCAAGACTGAAAGAATTGGCACGAAGGTCGAAGGTACCCGTTTCCGAGGCCCAGAATCCGAACATCAGCAAGAGGAAAATTGTACCAATGTGGGTGGCAATCAGATAAACCCACCCCGCCTTGCGCACTTCTTTGTTGTCATCTTCCGCGGTCATGGCGAAAAAAGCTGCGAGTGCCATAAGTTCCCAGGCCAGGAGGAACAACACTCCATCCCGTGCTATCACAACCGTGGCCATGCCCCCGGCAAGCACACCGTAAACCCAGCCCAGCCTTTTCCCGGTGGTGGGATGTTCGGATTGCTTCCAGTATCCCAGGCTATACCAAGAACCCAGGACGGGAATAAGAAAAACCAAGGTTAGAAAAAAATTCGCTAAGGGGTCTAAACCCACGGAAAACCTTCCCCAAGGAAGAAGCCATTTCAGGGTGAGAAAGTCGACGCCGCCCCTTCCCAAGGCGTTGAGGAGTACACCGCTCAAGCCGGCAAGCGATCCTAAAACCATTAGAAAAAACGTTAACCTTTGTCCTGTTTCTTTGTGTTTGGAGAATATTAAGGCTGGAACCCCGCTGAAGGTAAGGAGTGCAACAGCTGTAAGAACCAAACCAAGGCTTACCATATTTTCCTTTATACCGCCCCGGGTTGCTTCGAAATAAGACGGGCTTCGACAGCGGCAAGTCCATTGAGGATTTCTTCCCTCGATGCCTGCGTGTAAAGCAGGGCTTTAAACTCCGGGTCGTGCAGAACAAAGCCCAGGCGCGACAGGATATGCAGGTGGGCCCGGACCGATGGGCTGATCAGCGTGAAGAGAATGTGAACAGGCTTACCGTCAATGGCTTTAAAATCAATAGGGTTTTCCAAGAAACATAGCGTCACAGTTGGTTTGGTTACGTGCAGTACTACTGGGTTTCTTACATGCGGTATGGCTATCCCTCCCCCGACACCAGTAGAACCCAAAGTTTCTCGCGCAAGAAGGACCTCGTAGAGAAAATCTCTGTCCACCTCTTCCTGAAGCATAAGGACATTCACGACGGACTTGAGGACCGAAGGAGGGTCGGTTCCTTCAACCCTGTAAACGACCCCGCCCGAACGTAAAGCCTCGGTTAGGCTGGGCAGAGCGCCAGCGTTCGACTCTTCCTCTTTGAAAATATCCGGGTGAACCTGTATTCGGCGTGCGGTCGCCCATTCGAGGAGTTCGCTCCTGTTAAAACGTATTTGTTCATTGATGCGGTAACATGGGACAATTTCCTGTTTGATCCATCGGTAAACGGTTTTTTCAGTGACATTTAAGAGACGCGCCGTGTCTTTTACTGTAAGGGTCATTTCCCATCCTTTTCAGGTTTATGTTGGCCCAATTGTCCCTAAATGTCAATATTCGAAATGAAAAGGCAGAGTATGCAGCAAAATACGTGCAAGACAGCCGTTAGGTCTTGCGTATTCCTCGAATTTCCTCTACAAAAAACTGTGAACAAGACCATCCATCCGCTTCTCTGGGCTGCCAGCGCCTACGTTGCGGCACAAATCCTTGCCGACGTCGCCAGTCTGCGCATCGTGTATTTCTGGGGACTCTCTGTCGATGGCGGAACCCTGATCTACCCGCTGACTTTTACCTTGCGGGACCTGGTTCACAAGGCGGGCGGAAAAGCCGCTGCGAGGACTATCATTCTTTGTGCTGCTGCGGCCAATCTTTTAATGGCCCTGGTCTTTTGGCTTGTTGGAATTCTACCCGCCGATCCGTCCGTCGGTCCGCAGGTTGAGTTTGCTGTCTTGCTTACCCCGGTCTGGAGAATCGTAGGCGCAAGTATAGCCGCCGAGGTTTTAAGCGAGCTTCTCGACGGCGAAGTCTACTCTGCCTGGGTGAAAAAGATGGGACCCCGACGCCAATGGTTGAGGGTCCTTGTGTCGAACCTCACAAGCGTTCCCCTCGACAGCGTCATATTCTGTCTGGGGGCCTTTGCGTTCAGTCTTGAATGGCCTGTGGTCTGGTCCATCATCCTTGCCAATATTCTGATCAAAGTAGCTGCGAGTTTTATAAGCCTTCCTTTGATTTATCTGGTTCCCGAAGAGTCTAAAACTCCACCCGGCTCCTGATACCCAAACCCAGGCTTTAATCCACGGTCTGCGCAGTAAATTTCCTGTCGGCAGGCCCACCGTTTATGACAACCCAAAAACTTAAAGGAAGAAGATTTGGTAAGGCTAGGGCCATGGTGCAGTCATTGAAAACGAGGCATCGCTGAGGTTGGAGAGTCCCGTCAAACTGAGGTCGAACAATCCTTCAGCCAGGTCGTTCCACTGGATTTCAGCGTAGGCGTACCAAAAACCAAGGTAGAGTGGCAAGTACGCACCGGGGGGTTAAACCCGAGATGGCCTAGTTCCAAAAGCCTTCCCCGCGAATAAGAAATTCATCGGTCTGGCCAAAGGTCGTGCTGAACCCTGCGCTGACGGCGTGGACGAGTTCGGCACCCTCGTGGGGAAGGGGCGTCAAATATTCACCATACACGCCCCCCCCGTTCTAACCACGGGCCCTTCGGGCGTCACGGGTCGCTGGCGCGACGGCACGGCCCCGGCGCATTACCAAAGAGCCCGGTTGTGGCTACAACAGGTTCCAATATATCTATTATACCCATTATCTCCACCCTATTGGTGCCCGATAGTCGCTATAAAAGTTATTACTTGTGTTTCAAAGAAGGCGGGAGGGGGCCTCAATCATCTCCAGGTTTTGTAGAGAACCCCGCGCCAAAGTTCCAATCACTCACATGGGAGATTCAAATCCTGAATTTATCCCAGTTGACGTACTCTGTTTGTTTAGTCTCTGGATCATGAATGATAATTTGACTGACGGGGATCAGTTCCCCAAACG
>DYOB01000345.1 GCA_020720765.1 Borreliella garinii | reverse complement strand
CCTCTTGCAGTATAAGATGAAGAAATATGGGATCAAAAAAGGGGCATAAGAAGAGACTCTGGTTTTGATTACCTCGTTGACAGTAATGATTCCGTTGCCGACATCAAGGACAGGGCCATGCTGCAACGCTTGACCGATATTGAAAAACTTGAATAGGAAGACAAGCAGACCATCGTTCTCGTCATTGACAACCCGCTCAGGGACGCAAGGGCTAAAAAATGCCTATAGCATCCATGCTTAAAGGAATGGAGGAACATTATGGGAACCGTGGAGACAAAAAACCAAATTCATAACGCCATCAATGTCATGCCGCCGGAAAAACTCGATGCCGTTCTTTCTTTTTTGGATGATCTCCAGAGAAGTAGCGAAGACGAGACCGCCAGGCTGATGAGCGCTCCCGGTTTCATGAGAGATTACCGGGAAGCCAAGGAAGATATCCTCACCGGCAAGACAATCAGTTTCAAGGCGATCCGGCGCGATGTATGAGCTGGAGTTTTCCAGAAGGGCCGCCAAATTCTACCAGAAGGCGGATGCCGTAACGGTCCTCCGTCTCAATGCAGCCTTTGAACACCCTGGCGGCAGACCCTCTGCACCACTACAACATCAAACCGCTGACCGGTGATCTGCGGGGCAGCTACCGGCTACGGGTCGGTGACAACCGCATCGTCTATTCCGTCGCTGATGCCGTCAAAATTGTCTTTATCGAAGTGATCGGCTTCCGGGGCGATGTCTACAAGCAATAGGCGGAGAGCCCGATGTGGCTGGGGCGTAAGCCCATTATGTCTTCCGCTGCCGGAGTTTATCCCCTTTACAGGGGACTCGCGGCCCGGCTTGATCTAATCGCACCCGACTCCCCTCAAAGGGAAATTCCCGGCGGCGGCTTCCACCCGGTGCGTCCTGGCGATCCTGCTACCGTGGCTCTCCGAAAATATAAAGAAGCGGGTAAGAAAAAATCTTAACCGCCTTTGGCTTGTTCATAATGACTTGGTTTTTTGGAAAAAATTAAATCTGACCCCCTTTTTCATGCAAGAGCATCTCAAGAAACCTGAGCAGCAGCTCAAGCATCCTTCACTTCTTTTCATCAGATGTATTGTTTCCAGTTACCCCGTGCGAGAACCCAGCACAGAACATGATGAACAGCCAGATGAGCAATAATATACCTTTCATTATTTTTCTCCCAGCTTAGGTTGATTGGGTGGTGGGGGCGGCGCTTTGGGCGCGGCAGCGTTTTCCGGGGACTTTACTGCCAGGCCGAAGATCCGACATGCCATTCCGATACCATATCCGAAAGCGTACGCTATGAATGATACAAGCCCAAAAGCAATTATCGTTGACATATCGCCTGCCTCCTTTCAGTTGATTTAGTGTGAGTCGCCCCACACGGTCGGGACATGATGTTTGTTTCGACCGCTATCTTTGCGACGATGACCATCATCGCGGTAGTAGTCAACACAATTATGGCGCCGATGGTCGTTGTGATGATGGCGTCGGTAATATCTGTCATCATAGTGATATACCTTATACCGATGATTATCACATCGCGGGTAACAATCATCGTAGTGGTTCGTGTAGATTCTCCCTCCACAGTCCTCCACATATATGTACCCATCACCATCCCACACATACTTTTTGTAGCACTTAGCCTCCACAGTGGACGCTGCCACCACCATCAACAACATTAACGACAGGATAATCTTCTTCATAGTGTTCTCCTTTGCCC
>DYOB01000093.1 GCA_020720765.1 Borreliella garinii | reverse complement strand
GGAAAACTGTGAAAAGGAGGACAAGGATACCGGCGGTCAAGCGTAAAAAGCCCGGCCAACTCTTTTTAGCCTGTGGGGACTGTTCTGTAGTTTTCATTCTATTCTCCTTCGAGAGCCTCTTTCAAAACTACTGCGGAGGTGTTATCAGTTCG
This sequence comes from Borreliella garinii, assembly GCA_020720765.1. Taxonomy (GTDB): domain Bacteria; phylum Spirochaetota; class Spirochaetia; order JABEVK01; family JABEVK01; genus DYOB01. The sequence goes on along the minus strand of DYOB01000093.1, from coordinate 9,423 downwards.
CAAAAAACTCGCTCAAATCCTCATTTACCTTGAGTAAACTCCGGTTTTCGCATCGTTTTTCACTTCTGAACCCCCTTCCTCGTTGAGTTTTGAAAAAGGCCCACGAGATAAGATTAAACGATGGAAGGATGATTTTCAAGAAAAAAAGGTACCCCAAAGAGTACCTTAATATTCGGACTCGACGGGGATTGAACCCGCGACCTCCGGCTTGACAGTCCAGGAATTATATGTCTTTCCCTTGCCCCTTATTTCCCTATACTACCACACTATAGAGGTTTGTCAAGAGGTTATTTACTCTATTTTGCTACCTGCTAATATTGATCACTGCACACCCAAATGTTAAGCGGCTAGACCTCCGGCAAGGTGTCCACCGTTTAGAATTCCTGGAGTATCCCGGCGCGGTCCAGGTAGGCGGCGGTTTCATCCTGGGTAAAGTCAGCGGGATAGGTGGACGTGCTGGACTGCATTTTGCCGCCGATGGAAAATATTCGTTTATCCCGATTGCCTCCCGGGTTGCTTCTAGATATGCCAGAAACCAGGGGGGGGAGTGATATTTCACAAGTTGGGCCCCTGGCACCTCACTCTACCGTGTTTCGCACACAATCTGCAAGAAAAAATCGAGGATTTAAAAGCAAGCCTAATTAGACCCTTCAAGGGCGTCGTGTTTCAAGACACCTTCTCGGAAGGATCCTTGTATAGGCTCATGGAAAGAATTTCAGGGGTTCCTAGTTCGGTGTCCCCTTGCCGGTCTGAAAGCGGGCCAATGTTCGGACGGAGTACCGGTAGAGGGTTGGACAATTTCGGACAAGGTCGGACGATTCGGACCTGGCGGAAATCTTTTCCGCGATTGCGGACATTTTGTCCGTCATAAAGAAAAGATTTTCCTTCAGCTAGTCGGAGGTTGTTTCGGCGGAAGGCTTGAAGCGCTTAATGATGAGATTCACGCTTTGTTTGGTTATGCCATACCGCCGGGCTAAAATACTTGAAGGTGTCCCCAGTTCGGCGGCTTCCATGATCTCTTTGTTGCGTACCTCGAAAACGTACTTTACAGGAATGTAAAGTCGGGATCCCTTGAAGGCCTCGACCACTTTCCAGAAAAGTTCCGGAGGGAGTAACCGTCGAAGTGTTTCGGCGTCTTCCGACCTTGCGTCATGTATTTTTTTCAAGTGTCCCTCCAAAAGGATGAGGTGGCAAAATACCACCCCATTCAATCAAGTTTGATCAGCCGTCGATTTCCTTCAGGTCGGCTGCTAGTTGGTTCTTTATCTCGACAACGATAGAATCAAGTTCAGCCTGGTTTCGGCGATGATAATCATCAAGAGCTGGAACAGTTTCGCACCGCCCTTTTGAAACGAATTCAGAAAGCCAGTTTCCATGGTTCTGAAAACATGCAGCATTTAGACCGCGGATATCCGCGGTATGATGCAACTGCCTGAATGCTTTTCTGGCACGTTCAATTCCTTTTTGAACAGCGTTCAGGGCTGTGAATATTTCCGTTTCGGCTGTCTTCAATTCTGCAACAGCTGCGGAGGTTGCTTTCTCCAGATCAGCGGCGGCGGCTTTCGCTCCCTTGCCGGTTGTTTCAATGGCCTTCTTGTCAAAGGCGGAAAGGGTCATTTCCGCATCAGAAAGCCGATCAGATGCTTTACGGACGGCGGCCCGGGCGGATGCTTGATCATGTTCACTAGCGCCGACTTGAACCGCGTTAGTCAAAGCCCCTTGCGCCCGCCCCAGATTGACGCGGGCTTCAGCTGCATCATTCTCCGATTGCCGGTATCGGCTCAGTAGGTCAAACCCATTTAGAAGTGTCATGCTGTAACCCCCCCGCCGGCTCGGCTAGTTTCCATTTCAGGGCGCTTCCCTCCGTCAGAAATCCATAACCGCCGCGCCTCTGCAATTTTTTCAGAGGGTGTCTTTAGGTTTGAATTACGCATGGCGGAGGCCATGTACTTGCTCGGGATCAACTCCCGATTCTCCACAACCTGCCCGACTGCATATGCCCGGTTACGCATTTCCTCGAACTCTTTGTGACGGCGGATAGCGTTCAATTCGCTTTCGCACCCGGATAGTTCCACGTCGACCTTGTGTTGTTTTCGAAGCGCGTCAAGTTCCTGTTGTGCTTTCAACGTTTCATAGGTCATGTGTTGACCTCCCTTTTCTTGCGAGTGCCATCAAAGTGCCTTGACGTGGCCACACCGAGGCGGCTTTTAGGCGGCTTGCTTTATGATTTAAAGCCCGACAACGTCGGGGGTTTTCCAATTTTGCGCAATCTTGCAGATTGTGTGCGAAACAGGGTAGAGTGAGGTGCCAGGGGCCGGTTGTGGGGAAAACGATCCCCCCCCTCGGTTCAAGCCTCACGGTACCCTCAAACGTTCGATCAACGGCCCTAGGATCTCGGGTCGACCTATAGCGACAACAGATCGATCAGCTCCGTGCCAGCTCCAACAATCCAACACCGCAACATCAAGACCGACTACCATTCCCAAGGTTGCGGTGATCTCTGCCTTCCTTGGAATGCCCGAGGGATGGAGTAAGACAAGGCGGTCTTCTCCCTCGATCCATCCCTCGGAATGCTGCCACAATGACAGGTCAGCGACTTCACCCGGTAAGTCAGCCCAAGATGGTAAGGCGGGTTTGATAAACTTCAAACCGTTATCCATTCCAAACTCTGCACGTGCTTTGAAAATCCAATAGACACGCTTAGCTAGTGGGGCAGTATCTACCTGGTCAAGGATATGTTTTAACGTGTGCGTCATGCCTTCACCTCCGTCTGTTCGTATGCCGGGTAAGTAACAGGACTGATCTCAAATAGGTTCAGCTCCAATACCGTACGAACTGGCAGCGCATACCCAGGAAGGTTAGACCACTCTTCCCTCACGGCTTTGAAAGCAAAACTCATAGACCTTAAGTCCCGGCGCTTTACCAGCTCGAAGGTGTCCCGGCCTAGCGTCGTGTCAGGCAGTGCGAGTTCGAAGTGAACGCCGTCTGCCTTCTCGAATAGGGCAAGGCTTCCGTTATGCGTATCAGCCAACAGCGACCCTGTGTCGTGTTGTGAGAAAGCACGGATGCTCCTAGACTTTCGCAATGTATCTTTTGCCGCGCCGGGTGCAATGATCTCCACCCAAGATCCTGCAATCTCTGTAGGCGCATCATAGACGATGGCCACCCCTCGAATAATTCTGTTCACGTTTCATCCTCCTTCATGTGATCGGATTTCTTCAAAGCCCTAACCTTCCCGGCGGCGCGGTCCCATTCAAACCAACTCGGATGATCTAGAACCGTCCGTTCCAGAAACTTCTCTTCATACCCGCTGGGATGAAGCCTTAACCCCCAGGTGTGCCAAGCGGTCCAATCAGGACATTGTGCAGCGAGTTTTTTCAACACAAGCGGGTCTACGTCTTGTTTCACACCGGCGTCAAAATCGTCAATTTTTACTGGGTTTGACGTTGATTCACCGGTAAAGGTAGAAGGTAGAAGAGAGGTAGAATTAGGGTAGAAGTTTCTACTATTTGGTAGGGTAGAAGTAGAATTCCCCCCCTTAGGGGGAATTACTACTTCTACCACTACCTTAGGGGTTATTTTGCTACTTCTACCTTTGAAAAGAAAATTGCCTTCTTTCTCAAGAATACCTCGTCTTGTGAGCTCTCTGTGTGCAGCCTGCCATTGCGTTTTATCGAGGGGGTGTCCATAGATTTGGGAAGTTCTATTTCTTAAAGGTGATGATGTTTCCATTGACAGCGGGGAATCGGAGTAAAGCTCTTCAAACGCTTCCAAAAGTGCTGCTTGTGCTGTTCCCGCCCTGGGTGTGTATTCCTCTTGATCCTGCCTTGAGTCGGGTCCAAAAGTCTTTCGAAGTACCCCTCGCATGATCGGTGAACCATCGGAGGCGGTCATGATTTCGTGATCTTCCAAAATGACATGAAAATCAGGGAAAGCCGGGCCTTCCTTTGATTTCGTGCAAGAAACCTTAATGCGGTTCCCGTCGGGTTCCATGAGGATTTCAACGTCAAGGGCGCCCCTGAATGCTCCTGACCCCCGGGCGGTTGAAGTCGACCCTTTAGGGCTATGGTGAACGATTAAGACGGAGGCGCCTGTTTCGGACCGAAGGCGGTCGCATGCTGCAATGAAACGGCCCATGTCCGCAGCGCTGTTTTCTTCCCCGATCATGTAGCGTGCCAGGGTGTCAATGACGATTAAACGCGGCGGATTCTGCCAGGTCGACAATTCCCGCAGGATGGTTTCAAGCTCATGTGTCATGTCAAGGGTGGTAGGTAGGACTTGAAAAGCCCCTGGCGCCGGGGTGCGCCCTCTAGAACGCTGCAGAGCGGCTACGCGTTGTCTAAGACCTTGAACGCCTTCCCCAGCAAGGTAGAGGATAGGTCCAGAATTCTCAACAGAGTATTCATTCAACGCTGGGCTTCCGGTGGCAATCGAAAAGGCGATGTCCAGGGCTAGAAAGCTCTTGGCGGCTCCAGGCGGGCCATATACCCCGACTGTTGAATTTTCTGGTATCAGACTATCAACAGTCCACCGCGCCGGCTCTAATGGCGTGTCGAAAATATCTTGTATAAGCGTTTCGGGTGGTAGGCTTCTCGCTTCGGTAGCAAGCCATGCCCGAACCTCGGCCACCATGTCGAATTCACTCTTAGTTTTTAGATCGTCTTGAATATTTAAAAGCGCCGCCCAAACCTTCCAGGATCCAAACTCCAGAATGTCCTCGGCCTTGAGACTGCGAACAGGGAGTGTAAATTCACGGCCTCCATAAGGCTTGACGGTATAGACGCCCCGGCGCTTACTTGTGACCTTGAAAATATCTTTTTCTTTGTGTGCTGGTTCGGTCATTGTAAACCTTCTTTCGCGGCGGCGACCGCTTCAGCCGGGAATTTAGCAAGGGCACTGCAGATCATACGGTCGGCGGTTTGAAGGTGTCCAAGTTCAAACATGAAACCCGGGGCGGGATAGTTGGAAGGTTTGTTGACCAAAAAATCAATAATAGCGCCGAGCATTTTTTGGAGTTGACGACGCTCTTCAAGAAGTCGGCGGCAATTTTCGATTGATAGAACCGTCATGCGGGCTTTTTCCAAGAATTTGCCAGAGGAAGCAAAATGTCGAGAACGTGTTTTTCGCTCTGATCCGCTATTCGATAAAAATCGTCAAGGCTTGTCGGAACCGGTCCGGGCAATTTTAATTCTTTCCAGCGTGAAATTGCGGGATCTAGGAACTCGGAAAATAGAAATGCATTTTCCGGCCTGAATTTTCCATCCGACATCGGAGGTTGCATTTCTGAAAAAACCTTGTTACAATAAAGGAAACTGATCGATATCGGTTTTTCTTTCAAAGAACCTCGGGTTGCGTCCCCGGGGTTTTTCTTTTCTAGGGTTTTCATTATGCACCCCTTGAATCAAAAAAAGCGCGGACTTCTTCCGGTTTGAATATCAGTAATTTCCCGATTTTTCTATGTGGTATTTTGTCAATGTGCTTATACCAAAACTTTAAAGAAAACGGGTAACGTTTCGATATCTCTTTAAGGTTTAAAAACTCTTTTAAACCTGATCCGTTCTCTAATTGCGCTTGTAGTTCCATTGAAGCCCCCTATATGCTCCAACGTTACCACCGTTATGTTTCTTCCTTCAAAGGGTGGGTTTTCCATTAAACCCCACCCCATAGATTTTACAATGATTTAGCTTCCTTCTAAGAGTTCTTTAAGTGTTTCATGGCGCTCATTGCTGATAGTATTTTCACTTTCGCGGCTTTTTTCTAAGATTTCTTTAATTTTTTTCCGGCGCATCATGCGGATAGTATTTTCACTTTCGCGGCTATTTCGGAATGCTTCAGCAGGCTTTATAGTTGGATTGTATCTATCTTTCCAGCGAAAGGTAGCGCTTGCCCATGCCCATATGTGAGCGTCATTGATGTTCTCAGTTTTTATGTCAACAAGGTATGTTCTGAATTCCTCCAAGGCGTCTACCCATGAATTAAGGGAAATGTCAGTGAGTAAAGGTTCCGGAAAAGAAAAGAAAATTGGTAGATTGTGAATGCCTATTTCATAACCATCCCGCATTCTCACAAGGTAGGGAATTCCGTCAACGTAGCGGCGAATTGGCGCCGAATTGGCGGCAGGTTCCGCCCATTGTTCCCATTTGTTACAAAGGGCGTTCCAGGCGCGTTTTCCTTCCCGTTCCTTGTCAGGTTTCCATACCTCGCCTGTTCCTTGAAACATAATGCGGGCACGGCGATTGCGTTTTTCTTCCTGGGCTTTCTCAATTTCGTCAAGGAAGCTTTCCACCTCATCATCGGTTCCATGTATCCGCAGGGAAATATACTTAGCAACGGCGCCCATAAGTAGGAACCGGTCCTCATGTAATTGATCCAGGGCAAGTAATACTGGGTCAGTCAGGTATGAATAACCTTTCAGGGTTTCCGGGGTCGGCGTGTTAATTTTCTTAGGGCGTGCCATTGTGTATTCTCCGGATCCAAGGGAGGCGGTTAACTACCGCCTCCCGATTTCAAATAACCCTGGAATGACGCTTCCAGGCGTTTCCAAAAGTTTCCCATTCATGAAGGTTTATTCCCGGAATCCTGTTCCAAAGGGTTTGCCATGCAGTGGAGTAAGTCTTAGCCGCGTCCTGCATAAGCAAAGCGATTCCGGCGGCGTCCTGATCGTCAAGAGTACGCTCCTGTGTGTTCAAAATCCGTCCGGCAAGTGAAGTTATTTTCAGGTGGAATTCCTGTGATTCCCGGAAAATATCTTCCAGGTCCAGCGGGTCAATTTGCGGCATGATTGCCTCCAACGACTCGCAGCGCATTTTTCCGGTTTTCTTGGTCCCGGGAATAAAGCACATCAAGAAAATCTTGAAGCGATTTCCTGGATCGAGGCGTCAAAGTATGTATTTTTTGGATGAGCTCCAAATTATCGGGATTTTCCGGGTCCGTGTAGAATAGGGGTTCACGCATTCGGCACCTCCGGGCTGGTCCAGTGGCGTTCCCATGGCTGGAAGTCGACGCCGCTCTCATAGAGATCTTGAAACGGCTTCTTGAACTCTTGAACGGCTGCCTGAAGTATTAAGCCGATCCCTTGCAAGTCCCTGGAGTCTGTCACGTCGCTTTCTTTATCGCTGTTGATCAGAAGGCTTTCAAGTGCAAAAATCTTCAAGAAAAACTGCCTTCCGGCTTCTGTCAGGTCCTCAAACTGTGCAGGTCTTAGAACTACATCTGCGGGTTTTGTATTCATAATTTACTCCTAAATTGTTGCAAAAAGACGGTTTCCGACTTGTGAAACCAGTCCTGTGCTTAAAATTGTGCGATGAGCCTTCCGAATCCGACTTACGGTCAAGTCTAGCTCCTTTTCAATTTTGTGACGCCCTCGCAGGGGTTTTCCTCGGCCTTGGTATGAGGCTTTCCAGTATTCGGCGGCGTCGGAGTCCAGGTTTGCAGTGTCAGGCACTGACGGCGCCCTAAACGCCGTTCCTCTTTCCGCTTCCTGGGTTTCGGATCCGGAGAAAAGAATTAGGGCGCCCTCCAGGGCTAGGGCTAAGACGGCAACCATGGCAAGCGCAAGGGTTGCTGGGTCAACGCCGATGGTTTCCCCCAGGGCACGGCGCAGGCTTTCCCCGCCGGCAGGCGCGGGTGAAGGCGGGCGCATGGTTTCTAGCTGCCGGCGCTGCGCGTCCAGGTCTGCAATACCCTGTGTCAGGCGTAAGCGGCTAGTTACCCACCCGGCAGGTAGCCGGTCCCGCTCGGTTTCCAGGGCGCGGCGGTCGGCATCCAGGCGGTCTAGGTTGGCTTGCCAGCGGTCCAGGGCGGCGGTTTCTTCCTGGGTGTTGGCTGTTTCGTGTTGGAGTAGGTCCAGGGTCAAACCGGCAGAGGCGGTCAGGCTTAGGGCTGTTAGGACTAGCCCCATGAAAAGCGCTTCAGGACGGCGGTGGTCGGTCCAGGTTTTCCAGGCTTCCAGCTTCCCGAATTCTAAGCCAAGGGCAGCAGCGCCCATGATGTAGGCTGTAAAGCCATCGGCAAGAGAAAACCAGAACCAGGTAGAAATAGCGGCGGATGCTACCCAAAGGAGTGAAACGGCTGCTTGTCGGGTGAACTTGTTCATTTTGCGACCTTCCAGCCCATGCGCTGCAGCTGTTCGGCAACCGGTGCAAGTGTTTCCTCTGAACCATGAGAATAAAGCCGGGTCATTGCAGGGCTAGAGTGTCCCATCAAAGCGCGGACAACTTCACCCGAAATGCCGGAAGAAACCAGCCTGGTGTTGTATGTTGCGCGTAAACTATGAAAGCTAATTGGTCTCCCTTCCTGATCCTTTCGGAGTTCTAGTCCTGTAAGAACTTCACTAAATGCGTGAGCTATTGTTTCAGACCTAACAGGTGATTTTCCCGCATCGGTCGAACCAAAAATATAGCCTGTACGCCATGGAACGGCGGCGCGTATTTCGGAGAGTATTTCCGTCGGTAAGAATACCCAGCGCCCTTTTCCTGTTTTCGTAGACCGGATATTCCCGGCGCGGTCATAAGCCTTATTGATAATCACCCAGCCGGTTTCCCGCAGGTCTTCCCATTGAACGGCGGAGACTTCCGCAACCCTGCAGCCGGTAGAAAGTGCGAATAAGGCGGCGACACGGTGAACAAGGTTTTTCCAGGGCGCTTTCGGTCCGAAAACACTTTTTATTGTGGAGTCGTCTAAAGTTCCTTTTTCCTGGGGATCGTTGACGCCGGGAATGAGAATTTGTTTATCAAAGGGGCTTTCTTGAACTGTACCGGATCGAACCCACTCCGCAAACAAAGCGCGTAGAAGTTTGGTCCATTCTACCAATCGCCGGTGTCCAACGCCATTTTGAAAAGCGTCTAATAATCGGTTTTCAATAAATCTGGGTGTAAGGTCTTTTAAACTACTGTTTGGGAAAGCTAGGACAACCTTTTTTAATAATGCCCGCCAATCCCTTTTTGTGACTTCAGCGTAAGGTCGTTTTATACTCTGCCTGTAGGTGAAAAGGGCTTCAAGGGTGATAAGTGCTTCATTTTTGAAGAAAAGAACGTTGGAAACATCGGGCCGGGCCGGTGCTAGGTCGCTTGTTTCCAGGCGTAGCATTTCGCGGGCGCGGCGGTCAGCGCGGTACTTTACCGTTTGTTTCGTTGAACGTGTTACTTCCCTTACACTTCCGTCTGGATTCTCTAGAAGAAACCGGACGTAATAGAAGGGTGAGTTCCTACGTTTTACTATCCAAAAATCTTTCCGTTGCCTGCCTGGGTCATGGAAAGCCATTAAATCCCCCTTGTTGAACAGGTGCCATTTACTGGACACCCGCCCATTTTCCGACTAGGGGAAGGAAACTGATAAAACCTAAATACTGACAGTATCAGGTTTTAAAATCGGACCCGACGGGGATTGAACCCGCGACCTCCGGCTTGACAGGCCGGCGCGCTA
>DYOB01000092.1 GCA_020720765.1 Borreliella garinii | reverse complement strand
AACCTGTTTCGACTCGCATAGACAACCTGTTTCGACTCGCATAGACAACCTGTTTCGACTCGCATAGAGAACCCGTTAAACCTCAAAACGCAATTGTGAAATCCTTATTGAAGCTCTTTCAGAAACTCTTCACACCGAGGCTGGCTGTTATGTAGAGGTTGGTTCTCAACCCGTACTGGCGGGTGACGAACTCGGTGAAATCCCCTCCGTAGACCAATCTTGCACCTGCAGTGAAACGAATTTCGTCGGTGGGTCCCCATACTAAGGTTGGCTGGAAAAAACCAGAGGTTTCGTTAAAGTTCCATTGAACGACCAATCCCGCGGTCAACCTACTGACCAGAAAAAGGTCCGTCATGCTTAGAGAAACACTAGCGCTATGTCGTGACCGATTCATCAAGTCGCCTTGATTCAAAGTTCTCATTTCCGGTGGTAACCCCTGTTCCATATTAAAAAGGTCGAGGAGCTTCGAAAGATAGTCAGTTTCCTCACTCCCCTCGCCGTTATAGTAATATTCAGCATACAAAGTCAGGTCCAGGTCGCTATTGAGGTACATGATTCCAACAGTAGCGCTGTAAAAAACCTCGTCTTTCCGGTCGCCATCCAGGAAATGTTTATCACTGCCGTACGATAGAACCTGGTCGGTAAAAGCCTGGATATTCATTCCGGTGATTCCCATGCTCATGGAACCCGTTAGCCTGGGTGAAAGATCCTTCTGCCAGAAACCTCCCAGACTTGTCTCGGCACCGAAAGGCAGGAGAAATGTCGTTCTTAAGGCATAGCCAAGGTTTTCAGCCCTGGGAAGCGAGCCTTCCGGCAGGTAGCTTTCTTTTGCGATCAGAAAAAAATCAGCAGACCATGAGTCCGTGAAGCTCCAGAGTCCTTTCAGTGCGAGCGGTCCTTCCAGGTCTTGGGACGGATCCGTGGGATCTTTTATTTCAAGACTGATAACGTCGGAAGGCTGGTAAAACCTACTGATTCCCCACCCCGCCACCTGTTTGCCAAAGCGGAAACCTATCGAATCCGTCAGGTAAAAATCTGTAAACAGCTCAAAAATCTTGACCTGGTCGGCGGTTTTAAAGGGATAATCCGTTCTAACCTTGAGAAAAACACGGTTTGTCCTATCGGGTCTGGCGTCCAGGAAAAAATCCCCTCTCAGTTGTAGCTCAACCGCATCGGTGGGCCTTTCCTGGGCAGGAGGCAAATCTTTCCATAAAAAACTCGGTCCGACCGATGTCGTGAGTTTCCCTCCGAAGCTCCATACATCTTGCTCGAGAAGGGCCGCTTCGTGGTCGGGCATGGCTTCGGGGTCCTGTTCCTCAATAGGGACAACGTCTTCAAAGAAGTCCTCTTCATCCGTCGTTCCTGATTGTGCGGACAGTGGAATAAGACCGAAGGTCAGGAATAAAAGGAGAAACTTCATTGACTGACCCTCTCCAGGTACTCCTTGCGGAATACATTGTCAGGGAGTGGTCGCAAACTGACTTCTTCTATAGAAATCTGTGTTTTTTCGCCTATGCGAAGATTATCCTCGATAACAAACCTGGATGGAACGTATCGTCCGGAAATACTCTGGTAGCTGGGAAACAGACTCGTTCTCAAGAGTCTTCCGCTCAGACTATAATCTTCCGCCTTGAGAATGAGTTTATTATCACGCCTGATCCAGAATTTTCTTCGTGGTACCGGCACCGTGTTGGTTTTTGCATCGAGGGTGACAATCCAGACATCGAAACGACCGAGTTTTCCTTCTTCCCAAGTCGTCACTGAATAGTCGCCCCTCAGACTGCTTTTGGTGAAGTCGGCATTTTGTGCGTCGGAATCCTGAAAACTATCCTTAAAACTGCTGAAGGCGAACTCCCGGCTTTCAGGATCGTAGAACCAGAGATTGTCCCCTATCTGGAGGTAACCTTGTCCCCTCTGGGTGGAAGGCTGGCTGATAAGGATGACCATCTTATCATCAACATCCCGTCTGAAAATTTGCGCCACTACAACATCGTTTTCTTCACCGGGTTTGGAAGAAACAACTGTATATTTTCCACTGAAGTCCACGTCGTTAAAACTCGCCTCCCTGTCAATCTGGCCAAGGATTTCAGGCCAGTTGGGCGCTTGCCCAAACGCCGCCGAGGAAAGTAAAATCAAACTCAATATAAATTTATTCATTCTTCTCTCCTTACATCCTCAAAGCCGCTGCGGGCTGGAGTTTTCCAGCCTTACGCGCCGGAATCCACGCCGCAATCACGGTCATAATAAACACAATACCAACTGTTAAACCCAGAAGGCCGAAATTCAGTTTCCAAGCAAGGTGTTTTTTGAGAAGAAAGAACCCGAACTCGGCAACACCGCCCAGGACATACATGTCCTCTCCTAGACCGAGAATAATGAGAACGAGTAGCCCTAAAAAAAGTCCAACCAGAACACCGATCCCCACGAGGCTCAGAGCCTCGTAGATAAAGAGACGGACCACTTCGCCCTTGGGCATACCCAGAGCCCTCATAGTCCCTATTTCCCGCCTCCTTTCCTGCACAATAATGCGGTAGGTGTTGATAATACCCACCATCACGATCATAAGAAGTATAAGGACAAAGACCGCCGCACCGATTTGAACGTATCTAAGTACATCAAGAAAAGTTTTCAGGGTAGGCTCATCCTTGAGGTTCGTCATGATGTGTTTTTGTCCCACGGTAAAAGAATTGTCACGGCGGAAATCCTCTATGGTCCGCTGGAATCCCCTTCCAGCGAACCATTCAGGGGGATTTAACGATATACTTGGGTCTATCTTGCGTAGTTCGGCGTCAATCTTGGCAACGGACTCCGAGGCACGGTTGATATTTTTAAGGAAGATTCCCATGAGGTTATAACTGCCCACCGGTAGATCGATGAGCTTATTCATATAATCCTGGTCCAGGTAGGCGCTAAAGGAAAAAAGCCCAGTTGTGTCCTGGTAGACCGCACGGATTTCACATTCGGCGACGTTTTGCTGGCCGTTTAGCGTACTCATCTGGACAAGAATTCTGTCTCCAATATCGGCATTGAGCTTCTTTACAACACTTTCTGAAACTACGATGCCGTCGGTCCCTTTTAGGTTTTCCATGGAACCGTCTGTCACAAGAAGGTTTTCTAAAAGAAGAGGATCCTCATCCCATTTGATACCTTCGAGACTCCTAGAAACGGTGGCACCTTGGTAGATAAGGGTCGCTATATTAACCGACTGGGTTCTTCTCACAATGTGCTGGACTGGAATCTCCGCATTCACAATAGCCTGAAGAATGGCTCTGTCGTCACGGATATTCAGAGTCATTCGAGATTCTTCGGTTTCCCGCTCGGCCACTGTGTAAAAGATATGGCCTACTGCAATTGAGGAAATGTTTTGTTCGAAAGCGTTGGAGACCCCGCCCGCGCAGCCATTAAAGGCCGTCAGGATCATAAGCCCGAAAGCGACCGCGCCGCCGAGAAGAAAGCTCCGCCGTTTTTGACGAGTTAGGTTGCGAAGTGAAAGGGAAAGCGTACTCATGCGTTACTCCAGGGTCATAGCTTTCAAGGGTGTGACTTTTACCGCCATCAGGACGGGAAAGATCCAGGAAACTCCGGCAATAAAGGACATGAGGATAATACTGCCGATGATAGATCCGGGCTGTATGCCGGGTTGGAAGACTGTACCCCCGAAAAGTGCACGGAGGAAATCCGTATCCGCGGGAATCGCCGCCAGGGAAAGTAAGCCCATCACAACGCTGCCGACAAAGATGGCTAAAAAGCCTGATGCAAAGACAACAATAAACGTTTCAGAAATGATCATCCTTGCAACAAAACTCTTCCTTGCTCCCAAGGCGCGCATTGTCCCCAACTCGTTAGTCCTTTCCATAACCGAGGCTACAAGGGTGTTCATAATCACGATAACCGTAACAAGTGCCAAGAGTAAAACAATCACGGAAAGTAGAATATTGACAGCGAGAAAAAGACGGGAATCCGGAGTAGCGCTGTCCGACCAGCCCTGGGCAAAAGCCTTCCATTCTTTGGCTTTAAAGATTTCATTTAAAGAAGCTATTACCTGATCCGCTGACACTCCTTCCTTCAATTTAACAAGGATAAAAGACCAGCTTCCTGTGGAAATATCAGCTTCTGGCACACCTTCCGGTTTAGGTCCGAGAATCGATTCGACATCCACAGCCACTCCCGATCCAGCGTCAGTTATCATCTCGTCCTCGCCGAAAAGGTCTTCCTCGTTGAAATCTCCGAGCAGAACGATAGCATCGGGGCGGATGTTGATATCGGCTGCGGAAACCGTGACTTTTCCAAAAAGCGAGCGGACCGTCTGTATATCCAAAAGGCTCGGGGTGAAAAGTCTGTCGTTTCTGCTTTCGAACTCAAAAATTCCAACAATAGGAACCGTACGAATCTTAAAACCGCCCTCACCGAAATTATTCAGCTGGAGTTCGGTGCCGGGTACCAGGTCGACTTTAAAACTTTCCTGGAACTTGTCCCGCGTTTTAACATGGAGGATCATCCCCTCTTCCCCGGGCTGAAGCATTCTCCCTTCGAGGATTCGGGTTCCTGGAAACACCTTCATATAGCTTTCGGGTTCAATGCCGAAAACCAGGGAGAAGTCCATCCCCATCTCAGCCAGGTTCGGCATAACGTAAGCAGAGTATGTGCTGGTCACTGCCTCGGCTTCGGGCAATTCAGAGACAAGAGAGTAGATTTCCGCAAAGTTATCGAGGGTCTTGAGTACGGGAATTCCACTCGCTGCCTCGGCTTCGCTGGCTCCGAACACACCTGCCATCTGGTCTGAGGTTCTGATAAGGATGTCGCCGGTGAAATTTTCAGCGAAACTCCTACCGATATTCTCAGTCATCGTTGTGATAAGGTTCGTACCGATAAAACTGAGAAAAACCCCAAGAAAAACCAGAAAACCGATGATAATCGTCTTCGCTTTATGGAGGCCCAGGTTGCGCAAGGCCATCCTGAGTAACATGGACATGGTTTACCGCCTTGTATCTTCGGTCACAAGACCGTCGCGGAGCCGGATGACGTGGTCCGCTATCTCGACAATTTTCGCATCATGGGTGGAAAAAATAAAGGTTGTTTTCTGTTCGCGGTTCATTTCCTTCATAAGGGCAATAATTTCATTACCCGTCTGGGAATCCAGGTTTGCAGTAGGTTCGTCGGCAAGGACGATTATGGGCTTGGTGACCAAGGCGCGCGCTACGGCTACCCTCTGGCGCTGGCCGCCCGAGAGTTCAGCCGGCCGGTGTTTGATATGGTCCTTCAGCCCTACCCTTTCAATAAGAAAATGAATCCATTCAGGGTCCTTTTTTACAGCGCTGTTCCTTCCGCCGAGCTGGAGGGGAAATTCTATGTTCTCCGAAACATTCAGGACGGGTATAAGGTTAAAACTCTGGAAAATAAAGCCTATAGTTTCATGCCTCAGGAGTGTCATTTCCCTATCTTTCATTTGGGAAACATCTTTATCGCCAATCCGGACACGTCCTGAAGTAGGATTGTCCATAAGACCGATAATGTTCAAAATCGTGGACTTACCGCTGCCCGAAGGACCGGCAATACTGATAAAATCTCCCTTCTCAATGTCAAAAGTGACACCTTTGACAGCCTGAACGGTTGTATTCCCCAGAGGGTAATTCTTGGTTACCACATTCAATGATATGATACTCATGGCTCCAGAATACACATTAATTTTTTAATTTCAAATGAAAAAAAAGAGCGAAATAGATATTTTTCTAAGAGTAAAAATTTTTTTAATAGGTGGAATTACGTATCATAATTACCCATGTTATAATTTTTCTAATATTTTTGCATCTATTTGACCCTAAGTTCAAACTGTGTCAAAAGTACTTGGTCTCGGTGTGAATTTTTGACACAGCAAGTTTTTTTCTATCAAATCCTTTTCCAACAATGGGATATTTCCTTTTTTTAAATTTTTTTGTATATTCGCATTGAAGAATAAAAAACAGAGTGGTAAAAATGTCAGAAGAACAAGATTTTAAGGCACCTGAAGAAGAAATGGTTCCTCCCCCTAGCGGGGTTGAAGCCCCAGAAAGCGACATTCAACTGGAAATACAGAAGCTGAGAGAGGAAAACAGCGATCTTAAAGACCAGTTTCTGCGCAAGGTGGCCGAGACGGATAATTTTAGAAAAAGGATGATGAGGGAAAAAGAAGATTCCATCAGGTATGCGAATTCGCAACTTCTTATAGACGTTATCACCCTTCTCGACGATTTTGAAAGGGCTATCTCGTCCAGTCAGTCGAGCAAGGATTTCGACGGCTTCCATCAGGGCATTCAGATGATAGAGGGCCAATTCGTCTCACTGCTCGAGCGAAAACACGGGCTTAAAAGGCTTATCGCCAAGGGTGAATCCTTCGATCCCGAATTCCACGAGGCTATTGCAGGTACCGGCGGCGAAAATCCCGTCATTGTGGAAGAATTTCAAAAGGGTTACGTCCTGCACGACCGAGTTTTGCGGCCTGCCAGGGTTAAGGTTGGCTCTTCTGAAGAGTTGAACCAAGATAATGCAGTAAATACATCAGAAAAAGAGAATAAGGAGTAGAATATGGGTAAAATTATCGGTATCGACCTGGGAACAACAAACTCGTGTGTCGCTATCATGGAAGGCGGCGAACCCGTTGTTATCGCCAATGCGGAAGGTATGCGGACAACACCCTCGATAGTCGCCTTCAATAATAAGGATGAGAGGCTCGTCGGACAGCCCGCAAAAAACCAGATGGTAACCAACCCCAAGGAATCGATTTACTCGATCAAGAGGTTTATGGGCCGGAATTTTAACGAAGTCGGAGAAGAGATACGCATTGTTCCTTATAAAGTGGAACAAGGTCCTTCGGGCGACGTGCGGGTGAGCATTAAAGATAAAAAGTATTCCCCCCCCGAAATCAGCGCCGCCATCCTTCAGAAGATGAAGAAAACCGCAGAAGACTATCTCGGCGAAACGGTGACCGAAGCGGTTATTACAGTCCCTGCGTATTTTAACGACGCCCAGAGGCAGGCAACCAAGGACGCAGGACGGATCGCCGGTCTTGATGTGAAACGCATCGTGAACGAACCCACCGCGGCAGCCTTGGCCTACGGTCTCAACAAACAAAACCACGACCAGAAGATTGCCGTTTATGACCTCGGCGGCGGTACCTTCGACATTTCCATCCTCGAACTCGGGGACGGCGTCTTCGAGGTGAAAAGCACAAACGGAGACACCCACCTCGGTGGCGATAACTTCGACCAGAGAATTATCGAATGGCTTGTGGAGCAGTTTAAAAACGAGCAGAGCATCGACCTTTCTAAAGACGCCATGGCGCTCCAGCGGCTCAGGGAGGCTTCAGAAAATGCGAAAAAGGAACTGAGCTCCACCCAAAGCACGACGATCAACCTTCCCTTTATCACAGCAGACGCAAATGGCCCGAAGCACCTCCAATACACTTTGACCAGGGCCAAGTTCGAACAGCTTGTCGACGACTTGATTGAAAAAACCAAGGGTCCGTGTATTCAAGCGCTCAAAGATGCAAAATACACCGTGGACGATATAGACGAGGTGATCCTGGTCGGTGGTTCCATCCGTATACCTAAAGTCCAGGCTGTGGTGAAGGAACTTTTCAAGAAGGAGCCTAACCGCTCCGTCAACCCCGACGAAGTGGTCGCCGTGGGTGCTGCCATTCAGGGTGGTATCCTGGGTGGGGACGTAAAAGACGTTCTCCTGCTCGACGTCACCCCGCTCAGCCTCGGTCTTGAAACACTCGGTGGCGTTTTTACAAAGCTGATTGAACGAAATACGACTATCCCTACACGCAAGACGCAGGTCTTCTCCACCGCAGCCGATAACCAAACTGCCGTGAGCATCCACGTCCTCCAGGGTGAAAGGGAAATGGCTGTCCAGAACAGGACACTCGGCCGGTTCGACCTTTCAGACATTCCTGCTGCTCCTCGCGGAGTACCCCAGGTTGAAGTGACTTTTGACATCGATGCCAACGGCATAGTCCACGTCTCCGCAAAGGACTTGGGAACGGGCAAGGAACAAAAGATTCGTATAGAATCCTCTTCCGGCCTATCCGAAGCCGAGATCCAGAATATGGTGAAGGACGCCGAGTCCCACGCCGCCGAGGATAAGGCTTTCAAGGAAATGATCGAGGTCAAGAACGAGTCGGATAACCTGATCTACTCAGTCGAAAAGACCCTGAAGGATAACGCCGATAAGGTTCCCCAGGACGAGAAGGACAAGATCAACAGCGCTATCAGTGAGCTGAAGGGTGTTATGTCCGGCCAGGATTTGGCCGCAATCAAGGAAAAACTTGAGAACCTAAAACAGGTGTCCCACAATATGGCGGAAGAAATGTATAAAAATACCGCGGGTCAGCCAGGTCCCGGGGACCAGGGTGCTCCCGGTCCCGAACAGGGTGGCTCGGATTCTTCCCCTAAGGAAAAACCCGCCGAAGATGCTGACTACGAGATCGTTGACGAGGATAAAAAATAAGAGGCGGGCTGACTTTGGCGAAACGAGATTATTATGAGGTCCTCGGGATTGCCCGGGGTGCCTCTTCAGACGAGATAAAAAAGGCCTACCGCAAGTTGGCCATCCAGTTCCACCCGGACAAGAACCCAGGTGACAAGGCCTCAGAAGAGAAATTCAAGGAGGCTACCGAGGCCTACGAGGTTCTCAGCGACGAGAAAAAACGTCGAACCTTCGACCAGTACGGTTTTGCCGGCCTAGAAGGAATGGGCGGCGGAATGGGCGGCGATTTCCGCTCTTCCCACGCCTTCCACGACTTCGAGGATATCTTCGGGGGCATCGATGATATTTTCGGGAGCTTTTTCGGCGGCGGTGGCAGACAACAAGCGGCAAATCGAGGCTCGGACCTCAGGTATGACGTCGAGATAGGCTTCAAAGACGCTGTTTACGGAAGTTCGCTCGAAGTCAGCTATAACAGGAATGTGAGCTGCGAAGTTTGTAAAGGTTCGGGAGCCGAAGCCGGATCCAAAAAGCGGACCTGCCCCACCTGCCAGGGTTCGGGACAGGTGCGCCGAAGCACAGGCTTCTTCTCCATAGCCCAACCTTGTCCTACCTGTCACGGGGAAGGTTTCGTCATAGAAAACCCGTGTAAAGCGTGCTCGGGAAGCGGACTCAAGAAGAAATCGGAAAAACTTAAAATCGATGTGCCGCCCGGCATCCAGAGTGGCCGAAAACTCCGGCTTGCAGGAAAAGGCGAGGCAGGTCCCAATGGAGGCCCGACTGGCGACCTCTACGTGTATTTCCACGTGAAGGACCACGCGTATTTTGCCAGGGATAACGACGACCTCGTCTGTGTCGTACCTATAAGTATGACCCAGGCCATCCTCGGTGCCGAAATTAAAGTCCGGACCCTCGACGAGAAACTTGTGAAGCTCAAGGTCGCCCCTGGGACAGCCAACGGAAAAACTCTTCGCATCCGCGGAGAAGGCGTACCACTCCTTTCCAACCCCGAGCGCAAGGGCGATCTCTGGATAAAAATTATGGTGAAGATACCCGACAAGGTCAGTGTGAAGGCTAAAGAACTCTTGAGGCAAATAGCTGAACTCGAAGGTGAAGTCGACGAGCCTAAGCCCGTACCCCTGACGGAACTGGAAAGTTA
>DYOB01000091.1:5641-9730 GCA_020720765.1 Borreliella garinii | reverse complement strand
AGCACAAATCTACGACGACTGCAAGCCCATCAACGACATTATGGACAAAGCTCTCAGAGAGATTGTCTATTATTGCGAAAACAATAACTTTTCCTTCCGTGATGCTAAAAACGTTTGCGTTTCTGGCATTGACAATCACTTTGAATATCCGATCTTTAACAGGGCATTTATGATGAAGAAAGAGATCGAAGGCGCAAAGAAAAATTTGGAAGGGTGAGCGGCAAGATTTGCGTGATTTTTTCTTGACTGTCGGATAAAAATTGACTAATATCATTTCAGTTGGGGGTGACGAATTGAGATTCCCAACCCGATTGGAGTAGTTCTAATAGATAGGATCACCCTCCCACTAAATACTCACGATATGAATCAACACATGACCATCATTATGGGGCCCGCAGGAAGTGGAAAGACCACTCTTGCATTGAAGCTCTGGCGCGAGAATAATACTGGCAATCTCATGTTCGTCTATGAGGCTGACCAATGGATGGCGCAAAAGGGGGAATATAAATTCGACCACACAAAACTCGCATACTGTCATAACCAATGCCAGACCAATGCGGGGCGCGCTTTATTCGATGGTCATTCGGTTATCGTTTCTAATACTACCCTGCGCCGAAGGGATTTGGATATCTACCTTATCATTGCAGAAAAGTATAAGGTTCCTGTCAGGGTTATTAAGATGATGACTCAATACAAGTCTGTGCATGATGTTCCAGATGATGCTATTGAGCGTATGCGGGGAATGATGGCTCAATTTGATTGGACTAATTTACCCGACTTCGTGACTGTGGAGGAGTGTCCGAAGCCTTACCATTCCGTTCGAGAAGGTTATGGATGAGGATAATTAAGCCCTTGAATATAAGGCACTTACGACAACCCGGCCGACCCGGCGCTGTAAGTGCTTGATAACCAACGACTTACGCAAAGGCCGATAATCAGAATTTTTCACTCCTGTCAAGTCAAATCTGCTTATTTGCGCGTTATTTATTTCGCCTTCACCCAAAGATTCTTCATCAAATCCCTTGACTCCAAAACAAAATCTGTTATGATCCAATAGTAGTCAATAACACCAATAATACAAAATACTATGATCCTTCAAAATACCATTGATTGCGTGGAAAAAATCGGCGGCGGCGAGTCAAGCAAGTTCCAAATAAAAATTAGCCGCAAGGCATTTCAGATTCTTTCCGATCTTTATTCCGATAAAGCTCTCGCTATCGTTAGAGAGCTTGGTTGCAACGCATTCGACTCTCACGTTTCCGCTGGTAAAGCTAGTGTTCCGTTCGCTATTCATTTGCCGAATAGTTTGGAGCCTTATCTGGAAATTCGTGATTTCGGAACTGGAATGTCACACGAGGATGTTAAGTCCATATACACGACTTATTTTGAATCTACTAAGTCGAATAGCAATGATGCGATAGGTTGCTTGGGTCTTGGTTCAAAAAGTTTCTTCTGCTATACTGATAGTGGAACTATCACCGTTCGCCATAATGGAGTAAAACGCCTTTACCTTGCCTATTTTGATGAGGGCGGCGCACCCACTATCACACTTGCTGGCGAGGAAGCAAACGACGAGGGAAACGGCGTTGCAATTCAAATCCCTGTTAAGAAAGAGGATTGCGACAAGTTCCGTCAAGCCGCGATGACTGCTTTCAAGTGGTTCCCTGTTAAGCCCGACATTTCTGGCGCAAAGATTGATTGGTCTGAAACCGAACAGAGCGTTACCATTTCTGGTAAAGGATGGCGCGTTCTTGAATCTAAAATTTCTTACGGATGGAGAAGCAACTATGACACAAACTGCTATGCCGTTATGGGTGGCGTCAACTATGCTATTGACTCCAATAAAGTCAACTCTGATGTTCGCGCTATTCTGTCGAATCTGGTAGTTGAATTTCCTATTGGCGATCTTGACTTTACTCCTTCGCGTGAGGCTCTGTCTTATGACGATAGGACTGTTGCAAATCTCAATAGCAGACTTGCAGAAGTAAAAGCTGAAATCTCAAAGAAAGCTATTGATGAAATGTCCAAGGCGACATACCTTAATGAAGCAGCAAGGATTTGGTCAAATCTTCCAGATTTTGTTCGTCAGGCTATCGGAAAGTTTTATTGGCAGAATAAAAAAATTGACGGAATTGCCGCTCCGCATCGTGAATACGGAAAGCGATCATATAGCAAGAACTTTCATGTCTCCAATCGTGATTACGTTCATGTTCCCGAGCTTGCAAGGCTCAAAGGAATCTCGTTCACTCTTGAAAGAAAGACTTCCGTTTGGAAGGTAAAAGAGTTCATTCTTGACTCTGGCAACTCAAACAACTCTGCTCTTATCTTTGATGAGGTTGCAAGGAAGAAACTGATTGACGCTGGCGTTGATCCCGCTTGCTTCGCTTGCACTTCCTCTCTGCCTTATACAAAGAGTGCTGTCGGTTCCGCGCAACGTCAAATTGATAAAGAGATTGTCGGCATTGCTGATTCTCATTATCTGCGATTCGATTCTATCAATCTTCGCACAGCTATCAATGACGGTGCAAAGTATTATGCAATTAAAAATGAAAACAACGCAGCTATCATCAAAGGTAAAGCGATTTCTAAATATGATATTCGTCATAACATCCTTAAATCGCCTGAGCTTCGTAAAACGTGCGTCTTCGTTGCCCCCACGAAGGAAAAGCTGGCAATCTCTGCTGGATTGACTCATGTTGATTCTTACATTGATAGCCTTGCCTCTGTCCTTAACTCAAAGGAAGGTCAAGAGTATCTCGCTATCAAAGAGGCAGCAAAGAAACTTCTGTATGCAAGTGGATTTGAAAAAAAATTCATTTTAATTGCCGAGAAAGCAAAGAGCAATCTCGCGCAGCACGTTGTTGCCAGCATCAAGAGGCACAAGCTCGCCGACAAGTTCTCTGGTTTGGAATACCTAGCTAATCTTTACAGTATAAAAGCGTCGAGTGTTGCGGTGCAACTTCCTGAACTGTCCGCTCTGGAAGAATACCTATTCGATGAAATGAACAATTACTCTGGCCCGTCTGAAAAGGTGTATGCAGCGTATGAAGCGATGTTTGAAAAAAATCCGCAAAATAATCCGCAGATTCCCTTGACATCTGGCTCAAAATAGGCGATAATTCAATAGTAGTAGAAAACAACAAAACAACAAACCAAAAACCATAAAAATATGAATCCTGCAATCCTCATCAGCAAAAACGGCGGAATCTCTGCCATCATCAACGGTCAGTCCTTCAACGTGACGACCGATCACCCGAACTATACCCGCATCCTTGATGCCGTCCGCAACTCCGCCTGGGAGTCCTTCAAAGCTCTTGCGGATGTTGCCGCTTCTGTTCGTTCCTTTGTCGGAACTGGCAAGGTTCGCCTTGTGGACGGTGCGGTTGTGTTCAACGGGGAAATCCTCGACAATTCGATCACTGATCGCATTCTCACCCTGATGGACAAGAATCTTCCATTCAGTCCTATGGTTAAGTTTCTTGAGAATCTGATGCAGAATCCGTCCAAGCGTGCGGTTGATGAGCTTTATGGATTCCTTGAGTTCGGCAATCTTCCAATCACCGAGGACGGTCACTTCCTCGCCTTCAAGAACGTCAGCCCCGATTGGAAGGACATCCATAGCGGGACGTTCGACAACTCTGTGGGCAAGGTTTGTCAGATGGAGCGCAATCAGGTTGACGAGGACAAGGACCGCACTTGCTCCTGCGGTCTGCACTTCTGTTCGCAGGAATATCTTCCCCACTTCTCGTCTGCTGGTGGTCATACCGTAATTGTTAAAATCAATCCTGCTGATGTCATCTGCATCCCCCAGGACTACAATAATACAAAAGGTCGCTGCTGCCGCTATGAGGTTGTCGCGGAAATGAAGGGCGAGCCTTCGGACTATACTGGCCGCGTAGTTATCGGGGATTTCGATCCGGAAGATGATGGTCTAGATGGAGAGGGTTCCAATCCCCCCTTCTCGCCCGCATACGATAAAGGCTATAATGATGGCCGCGAGGATGCCGAAAAAGGACTCTATCAGCCGAATCCCGATGAAGATAGGGAGTATTATGATGGATATGGTGACGCGCAGGGCGACGAGGACGG
>DYOB01000091.1:1466-5541 GCA_020720765.1 Borreliella garinii | reverse complement strand
GACGAGGATTGTTATGGTTGTCAGGGGTGTCCTTTGAAGGTATCAGATTACGCCTTCAAGCCTTCTGGTCATAAGTTCTACAATGTCCACGGGAAGGATGGTAGGTTCGCCCGAAAGAGTTAGTTCATGGTAAAACGCCTGATTGTGGTGGTCAGGCAATGCGGGGAGAGGGGCCGGAGCATTCGTTCCGGCCCCTCTTTTTTATTCATTTAATATCTTATTGGACTTAGAAAGATTATCCTTCTTACCATAAAAGCTGAATATTAGAATAATGAAAGCATTTTTTGCTCCTCTAAATCTGATAAATCAAAAGAGTTACTTTCTTTTCCATATATTTTTTATTACACTATATCATAGTCTTCGGGAATGGAGAGTTCTATATAAATCACTGGGCCTCAAGCACTTACAGCTCCCCGGCTGGCCCGGCGGCGTAAGTCGTTCAGTATCAACAACTTACAAGCAATAAAAAAGAATTAAAATACCCTTTGACAAATAATTAAATTCCGTTTATATTTATACTCTAATGCTAACACCACAAGCAACTCTACCTCTCGTATTTAACGAAGACCTCGGGCTACCCCATTTTGAGCAGACCGATTTCTTCTCGCCTGTCAAGCCAATTCTTACAAATGTCGAAAGATTCTTCAAATCTCTCAAGCGAGATAAGGTCAAGGAGTATTCCGATTACTGGAAGGGTATCCAGCCACAATCTGCGAACGATCACTTCCTTCGCTATTTGTTTGCCTTTATGTCGGTTCATACCGCTTGGGAAGCTAACGTAGTCGCCTACAATAAGCTCAAGGATTGTATGTGGATTGGCGATGAGGTCGAGCTAGAAAAGCGTCTTGTGGAATCTCGCGTAGGTTTGCACAATAGCCGCAAGCGATTTCTTACTAAATTCACTAACGAGTTCTGGACTTGTCCCGCCAAGTTCATCCCGACCGCCACTAACACCAAGGTCAAGCGCGACGAGCTATATCCTACCATACTTGGATTAGGGATTGCCAAAACCTCCTTTGCTATGGAAATGATGAAACCTATCGAAAATGAAGCAGTCTGTATGGACACTCACTTGTTCCAGATTTACGGATTGGATCAGGCCAAACACACCAAGCTCTATAGGGCTATTGAGGATCATTGGAATCAAATGAGTAAGATCTTTAGCTGTCCTAACTATATCGCACGTTGTCTATTTTGGGACATTAACCAAGGGAAAACGGATTCCCGATACTGGTCATATTGCCTAGAATAACCTTGACATTAAAATAAAATCTGCTATAATACAAAAACTATGAATAGGAATCCATTAACAGTTACTCGCGTCGAACTGGAACAGTCCTTTGATCTTAACATTAAGCCTCTCTACGATATGAATGCAGGCTTTAAGTTCAGCGGCATAACCTTTGACAATCAGCATTGGGCTTTCATCAATTCCGCCATAACTTACAATAATGTTAAAATATACGTTAACATGAAAGCAACAATCCAAGAAGATGTTCGCCGCGCCTTTCGAGCTTACCTGCTACCCCTGATGGATCGTAGAGAAGGGGTGACTTGTATGTTGAATTACTATAACCAGCATATTAAACTGTCTCTTGGATTTGAGAATGATACCAAAGATGGTTTCCAGCATAACCCTTACGTCAATCAAAACGCAATTCTTGCTTTGCAGGTTTTGCGCGAGAAATGCGCGACACTCCAAAACTAAATAAAATGACAAATCAAATCAAAGAAACGTATGATGTATATTCAACTCTACTCGTATTCGCATTCGGGGTCTTCCTTTTTTGCGTGATGAATAGAAAAAACAAACATTAAATGTAAAGTCATAATATGAAATACTATAAACTCACTAACGAACAAGACGACCTCCTTCTCTTTCTTGAGAGTAAGAATCCTCTATCTGACCGCGCCGTGAAGCGTGAGCTTGTGGATATGGGGGAACTCGATCCTGTTACTGCATCAGAATCTCTTGTTGAGGAAATATCCGAAGAAGAGTATGAGGAGAACTGCTGAAGTGCCAACTGTTCCTAACGATATAAGCAATTGTGCAGAATGGTTGCTGTCAATAGACAGGGGCGAACTTGATAGCGAAATGAGATCGGGAATATACATACAGGAAAAGTATGGTAAAACCCCGGCTCAATTAAAATCATTTTTAATCAAAAAATATAGCAAAGAGATCGCGGAGCATATCTGTTTCAACGATACTTTTGGATATAAATTTTCTTCAAAATAATCTTGACTTGATTGCAAATTCTGATACAGTCAACCCATGGAAGATACATTTCAATTTTTGACCGCCGAAAATCTCATTGACGCCTTGGAATTTATTCCAGACGATGCGCCGGTGGTTATCAATAAAAACGGTTGCATCATCAAAGCGTTCGGCGTGGGCAGCATGGAAGATAAGAACGGCGAAAAGACTCTGGTAATTTACGCAAACTAATATGGCAAAGCGAGGAAGAAAAGTTGGAGGCGTGAGTTTCTGCAAGA
This sequence comes from Borreliella garinii, assembly GCA_020720765.1. Classification (GTDB taxonomy): domain Bacteria; phylum Spirochaetota; class Spirochaetia; order JABEVK01; family JABEVK01; genus DYOB01. Next base: position 3,045 of record DYOB01000091.1, on the reverse strand, counting down.
TACCACTAGCAGAATTAAATCGCATTTTGAAGCCAGAAGCTAACGTGATTGTGTCTATAAAGTTCGCGGGAATGCTTGGGCTTAACGGTTGCAAGATCGAATCGGACGACTCCACATTGAAATCTATCGCTGCAAGCAAAGATGCGGATATACAGCTAGAGAATTTCGAGGATGATTGCGGTCTGATGCCCAGTATATCGATTGAAAATTTCGATGAATTTCATTGATTAAAAATACAAATACCGCAATAATACATATACCATGATTAACCAATCTTTTGTTGATTCATTTTTCCCTGACATTATTGGTCAGAGCAAGGTGAAGAGACAGCTAGCCTTCTATATTAACTCGTTCCAGTCAACTCAAATCCTTCCGCATCTTTTGATCGTGGGAGGTAAAGGGTCTGGGAAAACTGCTTTGGCTACGCTAGTAGCTCGCAACCTTCGCGTGAAGGAAAACGGTGGAACCATTAAGCCCATGCTTAAAGTTAATTGCGCCACTATCAGAAAGCTCGACGCTCTTATCGAAAACGTATTCATCCCATACGTTAAAGATCATGTCACTATCTTCTTTGATGAAGCGCATACACTTGACCATATCACGCAAGATGCGTTGCTTACCGCTCTTAATCCTGACAAGCATCAGATTGGATATATCAATTACAAAGATCAAGTTCTTGAATTTCCCTATAAGAAAGTCTCATTCATTTTTGCCACCACCGATCCCCAAGCTATGTCTGGGCCATTGAAAGATCGCCTTCGTCATATACAGCTTGAACCCTATTCGCATGAAGACTTAGCAAAGATCATTGAGGTCAATATGCAAGGCATTAGAATATCCAAAGATGCCATGGATGAAGCAGCAAAGACTTGCCGTGGTAATCCTCGCGCATCAGTCAAGATGGCACAAGACAATATCGTTCAATACTGTGCCGCCGCTGGCATAGATTCGTTTGATATAAAAGCTTGGGATAACATGAGAGAATTGCTTGGCATCAATCCTTTGGGCGTTGGCGAAACTGAACTTCAAGTGCTTAACGCATTGTTTGGGTATGAAGGTAGGTCACTCACTGCTGTATCCGCATTTACTGGATTGGAAAAGTCTGCATTGATGAATGAGTTTGAAGGTTATCTGCTTAAACTCGGCCTTATGGAGATTGGCCCCAAGGGTCGAATGCTTACTGCCGATGGATACAAGTATGTAAAAGAGTATCGTGAATCGCAAAAAAATATAAATAAAACCGCTTGACTAAAATAACAAATTAAAAGATAATACTTATATATGGAAAATACATCTAAAACGTGCGCGCTTCAAAATCTTACAGAGGGAGATCAATTTGAAATTCCATCACTTGCTGACTGCATGAGGAATATGACCGTTGTGAGCGTAGGTAGCGGATCGGTCACAATTAAAGGATATAAAAAAGGAAACGACAACAACGCTGATGAGTGGGTTCCGTTCCAATATGCTGTATCGTGTGGCACACAAGTAGTTTATACTCCCCCTATCTGCGAGACTACCCAACAAACTACCCAACAAACTACCCAACAAACTACCCAACAAACTACCCAACAAACTA
>DYOB01000091.1:0-1366 GCA_020720765.1 Borreliella garinii | reverse complement strand
CAAACTACCCAACAAACTACCCAACAAACTACCCAACAAACTACCCAACAAACTACCCAACAAACTATCGAAGCGGAAGTTAAACAGGACGCTATCGAAGTCACGCCCGTTGTTAAGGGAAAGCGCGGTCGCCCTCGCAAGGTTAAGAGCGATACTCCCGTAGAGCAAAAGCCTAAGGGAAAGCGTGGCCGCCCTTCAAAGAACATCGCCATGAAGTTCCCTGATGGTGATTGGACGACAAGCGAAGTCGCAGAGCTTAATGGGTGCAAGAAGTATCACGTTGTCAACTTCTTGAATAAGCAGAAGAGGGAGAATGGAATTTCGATTAAACAAATCGGAACTCGCAGTCCAGCATCTGGCTCTAGCAAAAGACATTCAAAGATTTATAGGGTATTTTAATTCATTACTAAGGGCGGTGTGGCTAGGTGGTTCCCAGCGGTCGGCTCATAACTGATGTCATTAGAGGTTCGATCCCTCCACTGCCCATAAGTTGCTGATATTCAAGCACTTACAAAATCCGGCCTGGCCCGGCACGACAAGTCCCTACAAATCAATAACTTGCACAAATCCATCCAACAATTTAATTCAATTAAATTTATCTATCCCCCCCCTCTCTTGTATCTCTCTGTAGCGGAGGCATTTACATCTGCTCAAATCAACGTAAATTCGTCAAGATGTTCGCAAGTTCTGCGAACTAGGCGATAATCTGGCATCATGTTTACCCCCCTATATTTGGCGCAATCGCATTCATATTTTCGCTCCCCATATTTGGCGCAATCGCATTCATGTTCGCGCCCCTATATTTGGAGCAATCGCATTCATGTTCGCCCGCCACCCTTTATATTTGGTGCTCTCTGGTTCGCAAATAGGATTATTTATTATCCATAAATGCACCAAAGAGGCATGCAAAAAAGAAAACACCTAAAATTAATACAAACATTATTTTTCCCCCTTTTGTCCATTAAGTCTTTCAACCTCTTCAATAAAAGTAAAAATATACTGTACCTCTATCGTGCCATCATCATTGATGTGTATCTCTTCAGATTTAGTTGGTCGGGTTCGGGTTCTGGTTGGGGTTGGGGTTCTGGTCTCTATATTTGAATTTAATTCATTCATATTTTTGGATTTAATTTACTTCTTCCTTCTCTTTATTTCTCTCACCTTCATTATTTCTCTCATCTTTATTCATCTTCATTCACAAATGGCCAGCATAGCAGGCTGCTATCGGGCCACTGTATTCCGAATTCATTATACCATTCCTTTATTTGGACGAATCTCTCTCGCAGATCATGACCATTTCGCAGATCATGACCATTTCGCAGATCATGGCCATACAATAAATGCTCTTTAATTGTTTTAGCTATCA
>DYOB01000344.1 GCA_020720765.1 Borreliella garinii | reverse complement strand
ATACTATTACGGGCAAATGCTATAAGTTCCTTGGAAAGCATATTGGTCGCGGAGCCGCAAAAGCCCCATTTTTTCCGATAAATAATATCATTCGGGATAATGCCCTCAGCCGCCTTTTTAAGAATATATTTTGGTTCCCCATTCCTGTATTTCAAACTGGATGGGATGCGGAGAGCAAACGCGACCAGGTCTTCGTCCAAAAACGGGACGCGGGTCTCTATTGAATTCGCCATGCTCATCTTATCCACCCGCATAAGCAGAAGTTCGGGCAGGCGGTTCTTCAGTTCAACATTGATCAGCCTCAACAAGGGATCTGCTACATTGATTGTCCCTGCAAGCTGTTTTATATAACCAGACGATGTATCACAGCCCGCCCCATTGGAGAGAAGATTCTTCTTTTCCTCATCCCAGAAGGCAATAGCATTCCCAAGAAAAAGGGGATCTCCAACCTCCCCACGACGCAGAGCATCCTTCACATGGTCAGGAACAAACGGACTTAAACACCTGGCCGCGAAGTAACGGAGCGGGAGCGGGAGATTGACATATCGTCCGAAATATTTCCGTTCCCACTCTATAAAAGAATGGTACATACGATAACCGGCAAAGATTTCATCGCTTCCCTCTCCTACCTGAATAACGATCGTTCCCGACTCCCTGGCAAGTTTCGAAACATAGTTGAGCGGGACGCAGACCGGGTCCGCCAATGGCTCATCTTGATAATAGGCCATCTTCGGCAGGAAAGAGATAAAGTCTTCATCACCGATAAGCACTTCGTGATGATCGGCACCAAAATGCTGCGCGACTTTCCGTGCATAGAGGAACTCATTCGCTGGATCGTCTTTTATTCCAACGGAAAATGTTTGGACAGGCCGGTTCATCATTTCCGACATAAGGGCCACGTTCAAAGAAGAATCCACCCCGCCGCTCAGAAAAACCCCGAACGGAACATCGGAGACCATGCGTCGCGCCACTGCCTGCCGAAGAAGCCGCTGAATTTCTTCAATACATTCCTTCTCGTCCATGATTTCGGTAGATGGCTGGAAAGAGGAAGGATCCCAGTATCTTTCCTGAGAAACCGCGCCGGAGCGATCAATTTTCATACAGCAGCCTGCTTCCAGCTTGTTGATCCCCTTAAAAAGAGTCTGCGGCGCTGGAGCATTGGCAAAGGTCAGATAATGATAAAGGGCGGCAGAATTAATCTCCTTCGGCGTACCCGGGATTTCCAGCAGGGCCTTGATCTCCGAAGCAAACGCTATTCCCCAGGCCGTTTGCATGTAATACAGGGGTTTTACTCCCAAAGGATCACGAACCAGCGTAAGACTCCAATCCTTTTTATCAAAAAGGCCGAAGGCATACATGCCCCGTAAGCGCTTCAGGCAACCATCTAAACCCCACTCCTTGACAGCGTAAAGAAGTACTTCGGTGTCACTCTCGGAGCGGAAATCATATTTTCCCGTTCCCAGCAGTTCATTCCGAAGTTCCATAAAGTTAAAAATCTCACCGTTAAAAACAATCCATGAGCTTTCGTCAGCGCTCCCCATGGGCTGATGACCACGCGGCGAAAGGTCAATGATGGAAAGCCTGCGGTGGGCAAGTCCAACTGTCTTCTCATTCTCTGTGAAGATTCGAAGCCCGGCATCATCCGGGCCACGGCTGACCATGGTATCACGCATCCGGGCAAGAGCCATTTCGTCTATGGGCGAGACGGTATCCTTTGTAAAAAAACCGACTATTCCGCACATTATTT
>DYOB01000343.1 GCA_020720765.1 Borreliella garinii | reverse complement strand
CCACCGTCTCCAGCAAAAAGCCGTCGGCCAGCACCAGCCGCAGACTGGTCAACTCGCCATCCGTCAAGGCCCTGGAGGATTCCACATTAAAACAATACGCCCGGCTCTCATCAATTTTGCGGTACAACTGCGTGACCATTGCTCCCATTTCTCTATCCTTTTCCCTGTGTCTTCCAGTACGGAAGATCATGATATTCTCAAGAGCGGCATGGTGTCCCACCATGCCGGAATTTTTCCCGCACCCAACGGCTCAACCTTAGCATGAAACATGCGGACAGAAAAGCCCTGTCCATCTTCTTCCGCGTGTTTTCCGCTCTCTCCAGCAATACAGACAATACACCAACATCTTACCCCAATGAATGGGATAAGTGCCTTACCAGTATGGCTGGCTCAAGCCAGCCAGCCGCAACAAAGTATGCAAGTGATCACTTAGACGCGGCTTCAGTTTTCCAGGCCCTTGTTTCGACATTCCTTATGTTCCACCACACTTTTTAAATTGCGACAAAAACCGACACTATTAAAAACGCAATTCGAAACTTTCAACACCTTGATATAAAAGACTTTAGCGAACATGAAATACGTTTAATTAAGTGTAGATTACGTTTCACATGCCTCTCTGGACATAAAAATACTACCTTTCAGGGAACCACAAAGCGCCCCTGGTTTTACCAACCACAGCAACAGCCCCTGCACTCTTTAATTCCCGCAGCAACGTCTGGACTTGATTATACGTCAAAGCAGGAAGCACTTGCAGCAATTCTTCCAACTTCGTTCCGGCCTTTTGATTATCTGTGATATGCTTCAACAGAAGGGCCTTATTCGTATCGCGATCCAGCCCTTTCTTCCTTGTATAAACGCCTTTTTTACCGGCAAGGGCATAAAATCTTTTTGACAGCACATATTTTCCCTTGCCAGCCCGAACGATGACACCAACCTCGACCAATCGTGGTATCCTTTCCATAAGATCTGAAGGTATCGGCTTTTCCTTGTGCAGGCAGTCAAGCAGCAAAAAGTCTCTGGTTGTAAAGGAAGACAAGGTCTCTCGGCCAATTTTTTCAAGAAACTGCAAAAAGAGCGGGTCCTGAACATCACCGCGCAGAGTGAGTGAGACCTGATACTCATCGGTATCACTGAAGTCGGGCGCGGGTTTGCTCTCCCGGATACACTCCTCAAACATCCGATTCGCACCCTGTCCGGACCGTTCAACCAATCCGCACTTGGCAAAAACCTCAGCGATTCTTCGATTGCGTGGGAACTGCCGCCAAAGAATATTTTCAGCCGTAATACCGGGAGGAAACCCGCCGGGGCTGACAACTTCCAGACGTGACGGATATTGGCGGATGAAGACCGATCCGGCTAAACGGTAGTCTCGGTGACTCACCGCATTCAAAACTGCCTCCCGAACCACGGACTCATTAAAAGTAGGAATCTCTTGACGATACAGGCCATCCTGGTATTGAAACAGATCATTGCGGAGATTGATGGTTTCCCACAGCGCGTCATGAATCAGAAAAAAGCCGGCCCGAAATTCTTTCCGCTGCTGATAGGCTATCGAGGCTTCGCTTGACCGGTATTCATAAACAACTTCCGCCTGGGCCAGATGTTTCCCCAGGGCTTTAGTTGTGCCCAAAAGGATAAGCGCGGCAATGGTAAGAGAACCATCCACCATAAGTTCAGCATCTTCAAGGAGTTGGGTCGGGGAGAGTTCCTGCAACGCCTCATTGCCGGAGTGTCTCCCCCAGATGCCCCGGAA
>DYOB01000342.1 GCA_020720765.1 Borreliella garinii | reverse complement strand
AAGGTTTATCCGCCTAGATGGCAAGGTCATCAATGTTGAACTTGTGGGCGTTCCTATAATCTATGAAAACGAACCAATGATTCAGATTATTGCCCGGGATGTCACAGAGCGCAAGCAGGCGGAACAACAACTGCACAATGAGCGGGAAAAGCTCTTTGTCACCCTGCGCAGTATCGGTGACGGGGTTATCACCACCGATACCGAATGCCGGGTCACCTTCATTAATACTGTCGCGGAACAACTGACCGGCTGGAACCAGCAGGAGGCTTCCGGTCAGCCTTTATCAGAAGTATTCAATATCATCAACGAAAAAACCGGCTTGACCTGTGAAAACCCGGTGAAAAAGGTATTGGATTCCGGGACAATCATCGGTCTGGCAAACCATACAGCCTTGATCGCCAGAGACGGAACCCAGCGCAGCATCGCCGACAGCGCCGCCCCGATTTTAGACAAGGAAGGAAAAATCATCGGCGTGGTTTTGGTTTTCCGTGATGTAACCCAGGAGAAAAAGACAGAAGAGGAGTTATTAAAAATCAGAAAGCTGGAGTCGGTGGGCGTCCTTGCCGGAGGCATTGCCCATGATTTTAATAATATCCTTACCGCCATCCTTGGCAATATCAATCTGGCAGGCATATATATTGAAAAAGAAAATAAAGCCCATCCCCTGCTGAAGAAAGCGGAAAAAGCGTCTATCCGGGCCAAGGATTTGACCCAGCAGCTTCTTACCTTTTCCAAAGGCGGCGATCCGGTCAGAGAAACCGCCTCCATCAAACAAGTCATAACCGATTCAGCGGATTTTGTTCTTCATGGCAGTAATGTCAAATGCCGTTACGCTCTTCCGGAAGATCTATGGCTGGTGGATATTGATACAGGGCAGATGAGCCAGGTTATCCAGAATCTAGTCATTAATGCCCGGCACGCCATGCCCGAAGGCGGTGAAATTAAAATTTCCTGCGAGAATATTGCGGACATAACCATAGAAACAGGCTTAAGCCTACCGGGAGAGAAATACATCAAGATGACCATTGCCGATACCGGTGTCGGTATCCCGGAGAAATATCTTGATAAAATCTTTGACCCCTATTTCTCCACCAAGAAGGAGGGAAGCGGCCTCGGTCTGGCAGTGACCCACTCCATCATCAACAAACATGACGGCTATATCTTCGTGCGGTCAAAATCAGGCGAAGGCACAACCTTTACCATATATCTGCCTGCTTCCGCCAAACAAATATCCAGTGATTCAGGAGAAGAAGCGCAAAAACCGGAAAAAACCGCGAGAGGTAAGATACTGGTCATGGATGATGAACCGATGATACAGGATTTGACCAAACAGATGCTTTCCCATTTCGGTCATGAAGTCTTGCTGGCCAAAGACGGCAGGGAAGCCATCGCCCTGTTCAAGGAGCATTATCACAGCGATCATCCAGTTGATGTCATCATCATGGATTTAACCATTCCCGGCGGCATGGGAGGCAAAGAGGCCATAGAGGAAATCCTGAAAATTGATCCGGCTGCCAAGGCTATCGTCTCAAGCGGGTATTCAAACGACCCGGTGATGGCCAATTACCACCAATATGGGTTTAAAGCAGCCATAGGCAAGCCTTTTAAGATGGCCCAATTGAAAGAAATAATAAACTCGGTTCTGGGATGAAAACACGTTTAAAATCACAGGTTCCAACAAAGCTGGAGGAAAAAATCACCCAACCATTGCATTTACCGGACTGGCGAGCACGCGCGTTTTTTCGAGGTTATG
>DYOB01000090.1 GCA_020720765.1 Borreliella garinii | reverse complement strand
AAAAGAATATCAATTCATCTAAGAGCCTGTTGCGCTTGAGACCGCAGGAATTTACATGAGGTTGAACTGTGTGATACTTTGTTACCCATGGCGACACGATACAAAAAAGTCGAGGCAGCGGAACTTTGAAACCGGTGTTGACAAGAAACGAAGACGAGGAATTTCTAACAACCGTGACAAACCCGTCGGGCACGGATTTGTAGCTTAAGGCAAATGTTAGATGGACGGCACCGGCGCATTCCTCGGGGGGTAGGTTTAGTGGTTTTACAGGTTGTAATAACTCCAAATGATACAATAACTCCACCAATACACAGCCCAGCACAATCTTTTCAACCTATACCGCAACTTTTTCCCAATTTTTCATGTTTTTTTTCAAAACAGGTGTATAATAACATTATGCGTACTTATCTTCTTATTTTGGGGGGAGCCCTCCTTGGTTTGACCCTCACGTGCTCCATGCCCTTTGATAATAATACCTCGACCGGACCCGGCACCGTCACCTTGAGCTGGGGAAATAGTTCGGAGACCAGGACGATATTCCCCGATTTAGTCTCTTTTAATATTGCCAGTTATGTCGTTACTGGAAATAACGATAGCACTGGAACTGATGCTTTTGCTCAGACTATACTGGGGACTTCTACAACATTTAGCCAAGGCGGACTAACCGACGGCACCTGGACGTTTACCGTGAGCGCCCGAAACGCTACCTTAGATGTCATCGGTTATGGAGAAGCCACGGGAGTTTTAGTGGGCTCGAGCATTGCTGTTACTGTCCCTGTTGGGATCCCTAGTGGAAACGGCACGTTTAACCTTGTTTTAACCTGGCCCGGCGGTTCGTTGGCTAACCCAGATGTTCAAATTTCGCTTGGGGGTGATGACTACTCTGCTTTTGTTATAGAAAACATCCCCGCTGGTACCATTTCCTTTACTGCCCAGACTAAGGTGTCTGGTACTTACCTCCTTTCCATCGCCCTCAACAACAACGGTGTAAAAAGCTGGGGATCGGTCGAGCAGGTGGTGATTTTACCGGGTCAGACGACGACAGCGACGTGGAATCTTGCGGCTACCCATATCAACCAACCTCCATCAACTGTTCCATCCATTACCGCCACGAGAACAGGAATCAATGAGATCCGATTAGATTGGGGGGCAGTAGGTTCTGCAACTTTATATCGAATTTTTAAACAAGAAAATGCAGGGGGCTGGAGTAATGTAACTGAAACACACCCAACAGTAACAAGAATTGAAAGTGGCCTGACTGCCGAAACTTTATTTGAGTATTATATAGTAACAGAAAATGCATGGGGTCAGTCTGCGCCCAGTGCAATCGTTTCTTCATCAACTCATACCGCTATTTTAGTCAGTGAAGCGCGTCCAGATGACTCTGGTGACGGCTTTACAGCCGGAACCGCTAAGAAAACCATTGGTGCAGCCTTAAGCCTAGCTACCACTTTGGGGTGGGCAAGTGGAGCTATTCACGTTGAAGAAGGAACCTACAACGAAGAAATTACTCTTGTTGATGGTGTGAGTATTTCCGGTGCATGGAAGCCTGGTTTTGTAACTGGTCAAAGCAACGCGCTTTCCATCATCCAAGACCCAGATGCCGATGGAGGCACAAACGACTTAGCTCCTGATGCAACTGTGCGTGCGGTGAATATTACCAACCCGACCATGCTCAACGCTTTTGAAATAGGGGGAAGCAACGCAACTTTCTCATCTGCCGTTTTCATCAATAACTGCACAGGTCTTGATATCAACGGGATCAACTTGGTCGGAGCAAGCGGAAATAATACCCAGGGCATCGGTATTGATATTGTGGATAGCACCCTCGACTTGGTAAACTGCAACGATATTAAAGGCAGAGAATCGACCGCAGGTGTGGGAATGGGTGTGCGCGTGAGGACCAGCGTCGGCACCAGTACCGTGCTACTAAATACCAACCAAATTGTGGGTGGACAGTTAGGCGCCTCCGAACTCACCGGCGTTCGTGTTCTTGGCTCGAGCACCATCAATATGTTTGGTGTGAATAATATTACCGGTCGCTTGGGTTTGAATGATGCTGGTGCCAATATTTATTATGGAATTTGGGCCAGCGGCGGAGCCGTGGTCAACGCCCAGGGCGCCAATATTACTGGTGTTAATGGAACGGCGGGAGGAAGTATAGGAGGCCAAGGGCGCGGTATCTATCTCCAAGACGGTGCAGATTGTTTCATCACCGGTGGAAGCACATTATTAATTGGTCGAAAAGAAAACGGAAACAATGCGGTAAATGCTTATGGCGCTTATCTCACCGACGTAGGTTCAACATTAAACGTTATCAATGGTGTCACCATTTATGGAGCGACCGATGCAGGGACTCAAACTGGACATAGTTATGGTGTTTACCTTGAAAACAATTCAGCAACAAATTTTAACGGTGACGGTGGCACGATAATAGGAGCAAATACTACAGCAAGTGCAACAAACGCTACTGGTATATTTGCTACCTCTGGGGCTACCTTAACCTCGACTAACACTAATTTAAAAATTTTAGGTGGTTTTAACGCAGGAAGCATTACCGACGATACCAGCGGGCTATTTGTCCAAGGCACTGCTTCTTTTTCGATGTCGAATAATGGAGGTTTAGTTGCAGGTTGCGAATCTGTTACTGCGCTGGGCGGAAGTACTTTCGGCATTTGGGCTAATAACTTTTCCAATTCAATCCTCAGCAACAATTCAAATATTAAAGCATCGTTGACCGCACCTACTGGTGTTGTTTCAATGACTGGAATATATGTCGCTCAGAATGCTGGCACATTAACTATGACCGGGAACAACATTGTAGTTTGTCCTTTGAGCCACAACGGCTATGCTTTTGGTGTTAATATAGTACAAGGTTCACCGAACCTTATAGGAAATACAATTTCAGTTGGAGGGAATATAACATCCTCGGGCAATAAGTCAATAGGCATCGACATTTCCAACACTGCGGCACCGGTTATAAATGGCAACAACACGATCACTTCTAGTAACACTATAGAGGCCCTGACAGCGGGTGTAAGGGTTTCGGGCAACCTAGTAGGAAGCGCTACTTCTATTGGATCAGTTGGGAATGGAAATACCATCACCAGCGGTGATGCTACGGGTACTACACTTGAAGCTATCAGTGCGGGAATCCTTGTTGAAAATAATCCACTAATTATCAATATTATTGCTAATACAATTCAGTCTGGCGATTCCACTGGTTCTGCATCAGGTGCGTATACGGCTGGAATTGCGGTTAATTCCTCGAATCCTTTGATCAAACAAAACATTGCAGTTGCTGGTAAAACTTCTGCGCTTGATTTTGGGACCAGCGGCCTGCTTGTTTGGGGGGGGGCATCCTCACCCATGGTCGAATCCAATACTTTTACCGGTGGTACGCAGTCCGTGGGAGGTGCCCCCTCAGCAGCCATCCAAGTCAAATCAAACGGCGGTGGAGTATATATAAAGAACTATTTAAAAATAGGTACAGGTTTGATAGGTTCAACAAATGGCTTTGGTGTTTTTTTGATGAACTGTGCCGGTGTAAGGTTTGATAACAATGTCATTTACGGTTCCGAGAACCTTAATAGAGGTGTCTTTTTATATGCATCGACAGCACCTAGTACGTTTAGAAATAATAGTATATTTCTTTCTGGAGCAAATGCTTCTGCTTTTTACTCTGCTGAAGACACTCCGGGTATGTTACCCATCCTTAAAAACAATATTCTGGATGCAGCCTATGGGTATTACGAGCAGGTAGCGAATGCGAAACCCGATACACTCCAAAATAATTATTTCAGGAACACCGATGTGGCGTATTTCCAAAGTCCGGGAACCAGCCACACTTTAATCGGTGCAGCAGCCGTATACTTGTCGGGAATTTCTTTAAACAATCAAGAAGGAGCATCGCTTATTGCCAATCCAGGAACTTATTTTGTAAATGCCACTCCATGGATTTTAGGCAATTTCCAACTCAAACCCGGCGCTGGTCCAGGCACCCCTGTCGTTATTTTAAGAAGCAATGGACAAAATTTGACATTTGACACTGACGGTTTTGCCGATGATAGACCGGGTGATGGGCGTACACTCACACCTACTTGGACCATCGGCGCTTACGAGCAGGACTTGTAGTATGAAACAGCTCTACTCCGTAGCCGTCCTTCTCCTCCTAGCCTCCTGCCAGCGCCTCGACATTGCCACTCCACTTACAAGTGATTTTCCACCGGTGGAGTACTCGGTGGCTCAGGGTGTTTACCCCGCCAGCCAGCAAGTGGTCTTGAGCGTGCCGGAACCAGCTTCTAGCTGGGATGGGACCAAGATTCTATGGACCTTGGACCCGATGGTAGACCTCAGCAAAGGTTACGGAAACACCTATAGCGAACCAGTCACCGTGGACTCGACACGGACCTTGCGCGCACGGTTAAACTTCGGTCCAAAGGTTGGGCCCGAAAGCGGCGCGGTGTATGTGCTGACGGGGGACCTTCCGCCTGTTACCTTTTCTCCCACCGGCGGCACCTTCTACAATGATGTGAACCTGACACTTAGTACAGCGCCGGAAGTTCTGGCCGTCGGCGGGAGCATCAAAGCAACTTCAGACGGCTCCATACCTATAGCCGGGACTCCGGATTTCCCCGGAACTCTGACTCTGCCTATAGTTTTAGGCGCAAATACCATTCGAGCCGTTTCGTCCGCCGGGGGAACGGTGGGTACGGTCAATTCCGAGATTTATTATTTCCAGGTTGCTAAACCCGTTCTCAGTCCGCCGCCGGGAACATATGCTATAGCGCAAAATGTGGTGGTGACAACATCAACTCTTGGCGCTGTTTTGTACTATACCCACGGTATGGCTCCTGCAGACCCGACAACGGGAGATACCACCATTGCCAACGGATCTACCTATTCCGTCACAGCTTCTGAAACACTAAAAGTTAAGGGATTCCGCGCCCTCTACGGCGACTCCGAAGTAGCCGAGGGACTCTACACCATCACCGGCGGGGTGAATTTGACAATTGATTTGCAGATACCGGTGGCTGGGGTAACGGGGACGATGGGAGTGAGTTTGACTCCACTCATCAGGGCTTCTTCTCATTCCACAACCATTACCCCAAGCATTTCTGGCGGAACTGTAACAGCATATCAGTGGTACGTGAATGGTACGGCGGTACCGGGCGCGGGCGGTACAGCTAGTTCCTTGAACTTAGGCACCACCAATGTCGGTACTGGTTCTCCTACTACATACTCCGACCTTGCCGCTGGTAATTACTATGTCCAGCTAATGGTTACCATCAATGGACAGAATTATTTGGTTCCTAGTTCTTCTGTAGTTGGGGATCAAATATATATTAAGGTGAATCCATAGAAGCTCCCTTTTACAACCGACGCACTCCTGTCTTCTGCTTAAGAATTTTCTAGCACGGGTGACCTACGGCCACTCACGGGTCGCTCCACGACACACGGGCGGCAACCGCCGCGCCAGCGGCCAGTGACGCGCCGTCAGGCGCCAGTGGTTCATTTAAAAATTTTGCCACGGGCCCTTCGGACACCACGTGGCCTGCGCTCACCCACCTTCGGTTTTCGTTTTTTAAACGCTTTGTTCAAATCACGTAGCGCTTCCACTCGACCTTAGGTCCTCCAAAGTTCACCAGGTATCCCAAAGGTACCTTTGAAAGCCGCATGTAATGTAGAAGTTGGGAAACCATGATTTCGTTTAAGGATTTCACCGCTTTCAATTCAATGATCAATCGATTCTCTAATACCAGATCTGCAAAGTAGATCCCAACATCACGTCCACGGTAGAAAACTTTGAAGGGAACTTGCCGCCGGTGAAAAGCGGAACTTTGAAACCGGTGTTGACACTAAGGCGACAGTGGTAAAAGAAGTTTGGCCACGGGCCGCTTCGCGTCACCACGGGGCCGGCACACTCCCACCATCAAAAACACGATATTACTTGACTAAGTTATATGACTAGACTAATATTAGTCATGATTGTCACCATCCACGAGGCAAAAACGCATTTGTCCAGGCTTCTTCAAAAAGTATCTGCAGGGGAAGAAGTCATCATAGCTAAGGGCAAAACTCCTGTTGCAATTCTCCAACCCATTCCATCACACTTGCAGCGGATTCCGGGGTTAAACTTTGGAAAAATTTTTGTGTCGGATGATTTCGATGAACCCCTTGAAGACTTCAAGGACTATCAAACTTGAAATATTTGGCCGATACACATCTGGTAATCTGGTGGGATAGCGCCCCGGATCGGGTGGCTACCCAAGCCAGAAAAGTACTAGAGGATGTAAAATCGGAGATACTATTCAGCCATGCTTCCCTTTGGGAGATGGCTATCAAAATCAAGCTCGAAAAACTGATCCTACCCATGGATTTGGAACTCTGGATAGATCGGTCGGTCAAAGGAAATGGTTTTTTTCTTCAACCGATCACCCTTCAAGCCATATTGGGGACAAGAGACTTGGAGCTTAACCATGGTGACCCCTTCGACAGACTTCTGATCTGCCAAGCACTTGAGCTGGGGATCCCCGTGCTCAGTGGAGATAGGCATTGGGATGCCTACGGTGTAGAAAGAATTTGGGACTGATAGGTTAGAAGTACATCAACACTTGATACGCGCCATTCTCATGGCGGGTCCGTTCCCGAATCCTCTGGACTGCCTCTATACCCACCAAAATGGCAAAGGGAGTACCGTCGCGGGTAGGTACACCATTTGAAGCTCCTTATAAGCTCTATAAAAAGAGGTTTTAATGAGGTTTGCAAGATATACGGATCGATCTTAATCTCTAAGGGATCGGAACAAAACCATTTCTCCCAATTCAGCTAAGATACACTCATGATTTCTCTTGGCACCGGGCTACCGCTGGAACAACACCTCCCTGAACTTTGTTTAATCTTGGAAAAGGCCACTCGTTTGATTATCACGGCTGAGCCGGGAGCGGGAAAGACCACACTGGTGCCCTTAGCGCTTTTAGACCAAACCTGGCTCCAAGGAAAAAAGATTGTGACCCTTGAGCCGCGGCGTGTTGCCGTCGTAGGAGCGGCTGCCCGGATGGCTGATTTGCTCGGTGAGGCGCTTGGGGGAAGGGTAGGGTATCGGGTGGCCCTGGATAGCAAGGTGTCGAAGGCTACCAGAATAGAAGTCGTGACCGAGGGGATTCTAACCCGGCAGATTCAAGGCGAACCCGAACTCGAAGGAGTAGGCTGTATTATAATAGACGAGTTTCACGAAAGGACCCTCCAGGGGGATTTGGCCCTGGCCCTAAGCCTGGATATTCAAAACTCTTTGCGTCCTGACCTGCGGATTATCCTCATGTCAGCGACCTTGGACAGCCAGGCCCTTTCGGCTTTTATGGACAATGCAGCAGTCTTCCACGCTGAGGGCCGTGTCTTTCCAGTTGAGACATCTTACCATCCTGTTCCCGAGGGAAAGGATAATTTTGATTGGACAGCTGTACAGATTCAGGATGCAGCCCAGGACCTTCACGGTGACATGCTGGTTTTTTTACCTGGGCAGGGCGAAATACGGAGGCTGGCGGAAAGGTTGAACCTCGGACCGGAATGGGAGGTACACAGCCTCTTCGGTGCCATGGATCTGCGTGACCAAAAAAAGATTCTCGCCCCCTCGGACCCCGGAAGAAAGCGCATTATACTGGCTACAAATGTTGCTGAAACGAGTTTAACGATCCCCGGTATCAAGGCGGTCATAGACCTCGGGTTGGTGCGAGTGAACCGCTACGATCCAGCCTCCGGCCTGGATAGACTGGTGACCGAATCCCTATCCCAGGCTTCCGCCGACCAGCGCCGTGGCCGTGCGGGCCGCTTATCCGGAGGGATCTGCCGACGACTCTGGTCTCGATCGCTCAGGCTCGATCCCTTTAAACCTCCTGAAATCCTCAGGGCCGATCTAACCCCTCTGGTTCTGGAATCAGCCCTGTGGGGAACGACTAAAATCACCGGACTGTCCTGGTTCACCCTTCCGCCCCAAGGACTTTGGAATCAAGCACTTTCGCTACTGAAAGCACTCGGAGCTTTGGATTCGTCGGGGACAATCACGTCAACAGGGCGTACTATGGCAGGTCTGGGTATGCACCCGCGTCTGGCCCGCATGGTCTTAACCGCCCAGGTCAATGGCTTGGGATCTTTAGCCCTAAAATGTGCAGCGCTTTTAACTGAACCAACGGGTATGAGCGCAAGCCTGGATTTTGCCCAACGGCTTGAGGGTTTTGGAACCTGGGAGCGGGGAAAGGAAATGGTTAGAAGGTGGCAAGCACAGCTGAAAATACACGGTGGTGATGCCGAAGAAAAACAGCAAGTCGGTCTGGTACTGGCCTGGGCCTTTCCGGACAGGGTGGGTGTGAAGATGAGGGAAGAAGAGTCCCGGGATGGTCAAGCAAAAGCATACTTTCAAACCGTTGGTGGCCGCGCTGTTTGGATCACAGGGCCGCTGAGCTGGGAGGAGTTCCTTGTCTTCCCCGAGGTGGATGGTTCGGGCGGAACTGCGAAGGCTTGGTCAGCGGTGGTTGTGTCGCACAAAGATTTGGAGATGCATTTCTCCTCCCAATGGAAACAGACGGTCCACTTTGCCTGGGATGGCTGGACGGCCCGAAGCGAGGCCGGGTTATACTGGGGAGCCTTGCCTTTAAAGCGGGAGAAATATAAACACGACGATGATGAAGGACAATTACGTGCGGCTGTTATGGAAAAGATTTCTGCCCAAGGCTTGGAAATCTTACCCTGGAACGAGGCTTCCCGAAAGTGGCTCTTGAGGGTTAGAACCGCGTGGGCTTATTGGATGAAAATGGGAAAGGTTGAAATAGACATTTGGAGCAACGACGCACTGATGTCCACGGTGGAGGATTGGCTGATCCCCTTTTTAAGTTCTCAGAAAGGACCGGTACTTGACGGGACGATTCTTACCCAAGCCTTGAAAGGCCGTTTGGATTTTTCCCAGACTCAGAACCTTGAAAGAGATGTCCCCACCCATTTCACCGTACCCAGCGGCTCGATCCGGCCCTTGGTCTACGAAGAAGGAAAACCGGTTATCCTTGAAGTGAGGATTCAGGAAATCTTCGGCTTGGCCGAGAGTCCCCGTGTCGCTGGAGTGCCGCTTCTGCTTCATCTGCTTTCCCCCTCCCAGAAGCCCCTTCAGATCACACAAGACCTGGCTAGTTTCTGGAAGTCCACGTACCCCGAAGTCCGCAAGGAAATGCGGGGCCGCTATCCCAAGCACTATTGGCCCGAAAACCCGCTCGAAGCCGAGCCGACAGCCAGGGCTAAACCCAAGGCCAAGAGGATTTGAAAGTTATTGACAAATACATAAAAATAATGCATATTTATATGAATGAGAACTACACTTGAATTATCTGATTCTCTGGTACTTAGAGTTCGTCAGCTTTCCGGAATTACACGAATGAGCGACCTAGTCAGAGAAGGTCTTCAAGCCATCATCTCCCGCGAAGCTCATAAAAGATTGATAACTTTTGGAGGTACGGACTCTGAGGCTAAAGTTCCATCCCGAAACCGACCACAATGACTTTAGTTGATACCTCGGTCTGGATCTCTCACCTTCGATCGTCTGAAAAACAACTGATACACCTCCTCGAGGAGGCTCAGGTTTTTTGTCATCCCTGGGTTCGCGGTGAACTTGCCCTAGGAGCCTGTTGCGCTTGAGATTTTGACACGGGCTAGAGGAGCCGGGATGCACAGAGCGCCGAAGACTGAGGGCCATAGCTGGACTCTGGCCCGATGGATGAGGTGTTCTGGGCGCCCGGAAACCCTGGTCTGTGTCAA
>DYOB01000341.1:1607-1758 GCA_020720765.1 Borreliella garinii | reverse complement strand
CGAATGCTGGTTGTATTGTTGATGAAAGTAATGAGACGAATAATGCTTATGGTCCAATTACGGTGAATGTGGATAGTTTTATGTATTTACCGATGTTGTTCAAGAACGCATTGGGCGGTGGGGCATATAATTCCGCGTTTTACATTCAAAA
>DYOB01000341.1:0-1507 GCA_020720765.1 Borreliella garinii | reverse complement strand
TTGTGGCAATTGGTCGACCTCATGCTGGCGACCAGATCATGACATATAATGGGTTCACGTCAGGCTCAGAGCATGTGTATTTGCCGATGCTGTTCAAGAACGCATTGGGCGGTGGGGCATATAATTCCGCGTTTTACATTCAAAACACTGACGAGACCGGTCCTGCGGAAATAACATTGAAATTTTTTGATACTTCTGGTGAGTTGAATTGTACAGTTACTGACACACTCCCCGCATTATCTACAAAGGGTTGGTGGGTGCCGCAATTAAGTTGCCTGCCCGCGACATGGATAGGAGGCTTGCAAGTAACTTCAAACAAACCAGTTGTGGCAATTGGTCGACCTCATGCTGGCGACCAGATCATGACATATAATGGGTTTCTATTTTCCGAACCTTAAATAATCAGGGTTTAGACTTGGCTCATATGTAAACTGAGTGCAGAATTACGAGAGCAGAGATGAAAGCAGGAAAAATTCGCTTGAGATTGCGTCGGAATTCTGCCATTGCAATGTACACTCAGATATATTTTGTGAACACCTTTGAAAGGACGTAGGTAATTGGACATCCGTCCACATGCTTTCAGAAGTATTCGTGTGAACTTCTCGGATTCCATCTGCCCATTCGGGTTTAGCATGGCAAACAGTCAGGTGTTCTCGAAAAATATGGTTGTACGACTTCCATTCATCGGTATAGCAAGTCGTTTCTTTCAGAGTAAAGCGATGAATATGTGCTTCCAGTGTTTTGCGGACGGTATTGTGAACGACACGCAGGCGTACCGGTCCACTTACTCGTCCCACTGTGCCCACGATGGGGGGTGGCGATCATTGTCATGTGTCCCGTGTCCGCGCTGTTTGTTGACTCGTTTTTGCGGTTGATCATCGGGATCGGCGTGCAGTTCACCTTTTCCCCCCGCATTCTGAAACATTTCGTTGGTTTCGGAATGGCTGTCAGGGAGAGCAGTATTTGGTTGTTCGAGCTCAGCATTGGCTTGCAGTCAATGGCGCATGGTCAACACGGTTTTGTAATTCAACTCCAACTCGGTTGCCAGTTCTCTCGTCGTCTCGCCCTTACAAAAGCCTCGCATGAACAGCGCTAATTGCTGGGGCATCCACTGGCTACTTTGTAAAGACAGTGCCGTTGTACAGGTTGCGGATTTGACTATCGCTGGGAATGTCGCGCATGCCAAATAAATTCTCGGCATTGCTTCGTCCTTTTAGCCGTTTCATCTCTTCCTGGTATTCCAGAAAGGACGCACATTGGGTGAAAAAGCGCCCAACCCGGCATCCCCAATTTCGTATTGGCGGTTGTTGTCGGTTCGCACATCAGGAAATTTCTCAAAGTTCAGTTTGAGTTCCTTGATTAACCGATCGAGAGATAAGTTTTCCAACATATGCCCCTACGATACCCCATTTTCCCTTTTTCAGGTTATACGCCTAGACTCATATTATGGTTATTGCCAGCAATTCCAAAAATGGAATTGCTGGGGGGGATCGAAGGGAAAAGAGAA
>DYOB01000340.1 GCA_020720765.1 Borreliella garinii | reverse complement strand
GCCATGTCGCGATCCACTTCGTCCAGTGTGATTAGCCGCATTCCAGTGGACACCCAGTTTTCTCCCTGGATTGGCTGGTGGTTAATCTCTTTCTGATAGGCAAGCGCGCCCGATGTCCAGCCGCTACGTGAAAAACCAAGGAAATAAACTTCCCATTTACCATGCACCGGTATTATCTTCGCAGCCTTCTCCTCGACGAGTTCAGCCATCACCTTGCGCTCATTACTGGACAGCGTCCACTTGCATTCACCGAGAATAAGTTTCTTCTCCATTGAATTGATCCCAACCACATCCACCTGTGCCTTAGAATTCCAAGCGCTACCGACGTGATCTGACATTACAGGAAGCTCGCCTAGCGCACCGGCACGCAGAGCCCATTCCCGACACAGCTCCTCCCAGGTGTATCTGCCAATAAAATCAATCATGTGACGGTTGATTTCAGCCAGCGCAATATCCTGTGCTCCCAAAGCCAGTTGATCCTGCCGGTCAGACAGGAAACGGAAGTAGAAACGCAGGTAGGGATCGGTAATGTGATAACGCCCCATACGGGAAGGACTAGTATCTGTGACCGGTACACGCCTTTCGACAAAGCCAGTCTCGGTCAACACTCCTAGATATTTAGACACATGGCCACTTGGCAAGCCTGTAATGGCGGCAATATCCCTGGTGACATGCGCCCCATTCGCAATCGCACTCAGAATGGAGAGGTAGTTGTGTGGGTCGGAAATGAAATCCTGTAAAAGCAACCTCGGCTCTGACTGGAGTATATTGTTGGAAGTCAGCAGGTGTTGTTTGATATTCCAGGAAATCGACTTTGATGAATCCAACCGTTCCCAATAGGCAGGGACGCCTCCAAAAATGGAATAGAGGGCTACCCGGTCAACCGCCGAATACTTCGGGAAGAATCCACTTGTCGCCCCGAAGTAGAAAGGCTGAAGATGAATCTGCGCAGATGCCCTGCCATACAATGGCGCCTGATAAGAAAAGAACTCTCGTTTCATCATTCCAAGGTGGGAACCTGAGAGACACAGGAAAATGCTGGTATTCTTTAAGACGTGATCCCATAGATTTTGAAGTAATCCGGCAATTCCGGGATCCACTTCCAGCAGATAGGTGAATTCATCGATGAACAATGCCATCCGTTCATCTTTAGCTAGTCGAGCGACCTGCTGGAACGCTTGTTCCCAGCTAATATAGGTAAAGCCGTCCGGGGCTGGTGAACCTGGGTTCCCAAAGTTGTAAATGGATTGGGAAAAGGAGCGCAATTGTGCGGCAGCCGAAGTGGGAGATGCAACCCAATAGAGAGCACGATTGCCTGTACGCCGAATCCATTCAGCTAGCAATGCTGTTTTGCCAACTCTTCGGCGTCCATACAGAACCAGAAACTCCTCCCTCGGTGATGCCCAGAGTCCGTCCAGTACTTCCAGTTCACCCTTCCGTCCGTAGAATTCGAATGCCATAAGCCAACTCCTGTTTCTGTGTTTAGAACATATTATACTTCAAAGTATAATACTGTAAAGTATCATACTTACATTTTGCGATGGGTACTGATGAGCCCAAAAGATTTACTTATGGCATGCGCTATCCGGAAGATTTGAGCAAGACAGCATTCCCAAATTATCGGCTGGCTTCACCCAGGTTACAATATGATCAAGGTCAATGTGGTCTTCGCACAAATCTTCGATCCCTATGACGTAGCGACTCAATCTGGAAAAATCCCCCCACCGACTATGGATTTAAGAGTGCATCTTATGGGGATTCCACACAGTTG
>DYOB01000339.1 GCA_020720765.1 Borreliella garinii | reverse complement strand
CCGAGGCAAGTTATCCTTGGCCCGCACCCGTGGTTGGACACTACATCGAAATAGACGATGATGGGATTAAGAGACAGATAACGGCTGTCGGGAATGCAACCACAAGAACGATTACCTTTACCCCAGCCGTTTCATCACAGATATGTGGCAGGGCCACTGACTGCCGAGGTGTTCGTGTTATTGGCTGGGCCACGGGAACAACCCATACCAATGACATGAGTTTAGCGTCAGATTCACTTGCCATTGATGCCGGGCTACTTGTCAGCGGGAAACATTGCGCTCATTCTGATGACAATGGCGGATCCGGACTTAGCGGATGTATCCATTGGAACGGTACCGCGCCGGACTTGGGCTTCAAAGAATTTGGTCTTCTTCAATCTTTATCTCTCCCTCAACCGCAAATGAAAAAAGCCAGCCCCCATTGATTCGCTTGCAATTGCTTTTACTGGTGTAAATAAACAAAGAGAGATGGAGTAAAAACCACACTATGCAAAAAGCCCTGTCCCGAAAAAATCTCTGGGAGGCCTCCCCCGGATGGATCAAAAAATCCGTAGGAAAGGTTATTGGGTTATTCCCTGCCGAGACTATCCTTGGCAATCAATTTCGACAAAATCTTCGTTTTGCGCATACAACCGAAAAATGGCCGACCTCACAAACGAAAAGCTATCAACTGCAGCGACTACAGAACGTTCTTCAACTCGCTTACGAAAAAACATCTTATTACCGGGAGCAATTCGACAAAATCGGATTTCGGCCTGAAAATTTCACGTCCCTTGAAGACATGGCCGGATTGCCATTCATTGACAAGAGTATTGTCATTGAACATCTGGACAGGATGATGACCAAGCCAAAAAAATCGGCAGGGATTGATTATGTGGCAACAGGAGGATCAAGCGGAAATCAGTTACGCTTTTACATCGATGCAGGACGTTCGGCCACTGAATTTGCTTATCTGACAGCCAGTTGGGAACGTTGCGGGTATCAGAGCGGAATGCCTGCCGTGGTGTTGCGGGGCCAAATTGTCCCTCCTGATCGAAATGGGTTGCGTCATGAGTTTGACCCCATCTTACGACGTCATTATTATAGCAATTTCCATATGGATGAAAAAAGCATCCAGAAATACCTTCAACATATCGAGACCATCGGGCCCTGCTTTCTCCTCGCATATCCCTCTTCGGCATTCGCCCTGGCCCAATTTCTGGTAAAGACAAAAACACCTTTTGGCGGCCAGATAAAAGGTATCCTGGCTGGCTCCGAAAATGTTTATCCTGATCAGAAAAAATACATCGAAGAGGCACTTGGATGCCGCTTTTTTTCGTGGTACGGCCACAGCGAGAAATTGGTAATGGCCGCAGAGTGTGAATCCTCCTCCGACTATCATGTCTGGCCCACCTATGGGTACTGCGAACTGATTGCTGGGGATGGTACGCCGGTCCAACAGGTAGGTCAACGTGGTGAAATCGTGGGAACGGGTTTTATTAATTCCATTGTTCCTTTTATCCGATACCGAACTGGTGACTTTGCTGAATATGCAGGTGACCGTTGCGAGGTTTGCGGGCGAGAGACAATGATTTTGCGAAACATCGAAGGACGCTGGCCCCAAGGAGACCTTGTGGGAAAAGATGGCGGCCTGATTTCCATGACAACGGTTAATGTTCATGATAATACATTTGATAAAGTAAGAGATTATCAATTTCGACAATCAAAAGCCGGTGAGGCCATCCTTTCAGTTATTCCTTTATGCGACTTAACAGATCATGACCGTCAACGAATCCTTGATGG
>DYOB01000338.1 GCA_020720765.1 Borreliella garinii | reverse complement strand
CATTAAATGAAATTTTACAGATGTGAAAATTATTCTGCCCATCGAGCCATGACTTAACCTGGGCCAGATGCTTGACATACAGCTTATGGGTCGTCTGGTTGTCTGTCGCGGCCTTTTGATTACTCCTCTGCAACATCTCATTTTGTGACTGAATAATCTCGTCCAGCTTCCTCTCCATAAATACCACCCGGTACTGATAGTCGGCCGGCAAATGAAAGAGTTGTAGAGAAATAACCTTGAGGACCTTACCTTCGGCAAGGTGGAGCCATGATGAATCCTTGTGCAGTCGCTTTACCTTCTCATACTCAAAATATCCCTTGGGGTTATCTTCATCTGCCGTACGAACGCCGTCGACAAGAAGGTCAAACCCTCCTGCCTGGAGCATTTTCATCATCATGGAGGTGCCGGAACGGGGCAGTCCTGACACAATTGTTATCGGTGTACTCATCTGATTATACTTACTATTTTCCTATATCACGAAAATATCCATCACTGGACAGGAATGATTTCCCGACCAAAGATGCCAATAGCCTTTTGCAGTTTCAGCAAGGAAATCTGAAAATCAATTTTATTGACAGTCAGCTCTGTCTTAACAGCATCCAGGGTGCTGATGGCCTGATTGAGATCCACAGTTGAGGCGGCCCCGAACTTGAATTTTGAAAAGACAATATCATAGTTTTTTTGGGCCAATTCTTCCTGCTTTTTCAGGTTCGCCAAAATACCTTGAGTGGTTTCGACTTCCAGCATGGCCTGTTCCACTTCAATCCGGATATTTTTGTCAAAATCATTAGCAGCCAGTACAGCTTGGTCGACATTCTCCTTTTTTTCCTTGAAGTCCCAATATCGCAGGCCACCTTCATAGATGGGGATTGTCAGCTTCACTGCAAGAATCCAGTAATCCGTGTCCTGGTAATAGGAGGGATTGTCAACAGAAAAATAGTCCCAGGAAGACTCTAACGATGGGAAAAATCTTGATTTTGCCAGATCCACATCCGACCGGGCAATGTCCACCATGGCCTGGACTTTTTTATAATCATGTCGACTATCGAGGGCAATATGGACAAGTTCGGACAAACCTCTATCATCCAGGGGCAAGTCATCGGGTGTCACGACATCAAAGGGCCCGACCTCATCGCCTATGTATCTTTTGAGTATTTTTTGGGCCAACACTAAGCGGTTGCCGTATTCAATTAATTTACTCTGGGTTGCGGTAATTTTCAGGTCGGCATTCAGCACCGCGTCTTCCGTCACTGCCCCTTCTGCGAATCGTGCCTGGGCCACCCGCTTTTCCTCTTTGGACAGTTTGAGGATTTCTTGGCTCAGGTTGATAAGCTCTTTTGATTTGACAACCTCGTAGTATATCTGGCTCACTTGAAAGAGAATGTCCTGCGCCACCTGGATGAAGTCCTCCTTATCCCTGATCACAGACTGATTTGCCTGTTGTTTTCTGGGTTGCC
This sequence comes from Borreliella garinii, assembly GCA_020720765.1. Lineage (GTDB taxonomy): Bacteria > Spirochaetota > Spirochaetia > JABEVK01 > JABEVK01 > DYOB01. Next base: position 334 of record DYOB01000338.1, on the reverse strand, counting down.
AACTCCCCTTGTACAGGGGTTGAACGATCTCGAGATTTCCCCCTGTTTGGTTTTTAGGTACGGTAATGACGGGTGGAAGGGTAACATTGCCAACATCAGCCTCAAAAGAGATATCATTATCATATTCTCTGTACTCTCCATAAATATTAACCTTGGGCAACATGATGGAATCGGCTTTTTTGGGCAATAGCTTACTTTTGGCAATTTCTTTTTCGGCAATGAGAATCTGCTCATGGTTCTTCATGGCCAGAGAGTAGACTTCATGCAAATTGAGTATTTTTGTTTGACTGTCTGCCCCGGAAGCATTTGATAGAAATCCAAGGCTAAGCAGTCC
>DYOB01000337.1 GCA_020720765.1 Borreliella garinii | reverse complement strand
CATTTCGGGAAGAAATATTATGTGTCCGCATCACTGGGGCTTGATTCAAGAACAGCGGAAGAGGCGCAAAATCCTCTCACTCCATGGGCACGACATCCCTGGGATTACGCCGCCACAGGGAACTCAACAAGTCAAGCTCTTATCCCTGGAGACACTGTTTATATGTACAAAGGGGATACTTGGTATGATAGTTCCGTCATACCAAGTGAAAGTGGTGACTCATTTTATCCAATCCTCACCACATCCATTGACACGTTTGGCAATTCCGAATTTTTGCCGACAATTAGCAGCGCGTATAACCCTGCAAGTCTTACATGGGTAGATATGACTGGAGGCGTATATAGGGCAGCGACGGGGGAGGTCAATGTTTGTGTGTTTAATGACGATTTGCTGACAAAAGGTTCAACAACCACTCCGTCCCTTGGTCAGTGGTTTTGGTCTGCCAACCAGGTTTATGTCAACGTGGGAGAAGTTCCACCGACTGATGGACGTTTATTGCTGGGGCGATACTCAAGGAATCTCAATATCGCCACGGATTATGTTGAGTTTTCATACTTGACTGGGATGTGCGCCAATTCTGTGACACACGGGTCACTGTTTATTGACGGCCAGACCGGCGTGAAGGTGCATGATTGCAGTTTCTTTTATCCGGCGCTCTACGGGGCATATCTCGAATCGCCAGTGGAATGCGAGATTTACAATAATGTTTTTGCTGAGTCTCCGTCATTATATGGAATTGGAATTTATACAAGGTCATCTGTGTCCTCTTCCTATCATGATAATACGATCTCTTTCTTCAGGCGTGGGATTGTCGATTCAGTAGCGGCTACCAACAACACCATATACAACAACAATATTCATGATATGCTGTACTCAGGGTCAATAGCAGCCGGAATACAGCTAAATTATGGTACTTGGCATGTTTGGGGGAATACGATCAACGGTATATCAGGGACAAACAGCGTGGACGTGCAAGGGATTTTACTGTCGAATAGTGACAGAAACACCATCCATCACAATACAATCAGCAATGTTCGTGGGGATGGTATAGATGTAGTCAATTCTGATTTGAACAATATTTATGCAAATACCGTTACACGGTGCGGCTATAAAAATAGTGCTGGAGATGATTTTATTTACTACGGAAACGGAGGGTATGGAGTCGGCATCTTGGTGGAGGGGTCTTCGGAATTTAATATTATATCCAGGAATACCGTGAAAGAAAATTTCACCGGAATAACGATTGCGGCAACCGCTGGTGCATCCGGCAATCAGGTACTTAACAACATAAGTATCAAATCAATCGTTAATGGGATTGGCGATTTCGGCGGCAGCACGGCCACTGACAGGAATTTGTTTATTGGCAATACCGTTATTCACCATCCATCTGCACTCAACAATCCTGCCCACACCGGACACGCCTATTATGTCCAGACCACAGGTGGGGCTACCAATGCTAAGGCGGGTTTCTACAATAATATAGCATACAATGAGGTTGCATCGGAATCATCACATTGTATGTTCGTCAGCATAGGTACTGGTACGGTTAGCGTATATTTGCAAAATAATTGTTGGAGTGGGGTCTCGAATGCGATTCTCGGTTTTATTCATGGTGGGACACCGAGAAAGCTATTGTCTGATTGGATCGCAGACACAAGAGCCAATATTGTTTTTGGGGATATGGCGGGAGTGCAGGCATCAACGGAGAGTGGCACCATAGATGCTGATCCGCTGTTCGTTAACCTTGTAGGCGGTAACTACCACCTGCAATCAGCCTCACCCTGTATTGGAGC
>DYOB01000336.1 GCA_020720765.1 Borreliella garinii | reverse complement strand
GATATAAAAAAGAATGAGAGTGGACTGTCCGCGCCGTACAATCTTGTAGTGCCGTCTGCTGTTGAAGGGAATAATTTCTTGCCTGAAGCGGCTATATCCTACACTCAGCAGGGATTAGAGTTGATGGTTACTGCCGTCAGATCGAAGGATTTCGACGGAAGAATCATGAAATACACCTGGGACTTTGGGGACGGTTTTATTAAATTCTCTTTAAGCGATTCTTTCAAACACACCTATAACACATACGGCAATTATACAGTAACATTAAGAGTTACCGATAATGATGGTGGGATTGGCTCTACAAAACTGGAGATCAGTATTGGTGGCTTACCCATCCCACAAGATTTTAAAGTCTCAATTTAGGAGAATCGGAAAATGAAAAAGGTGATTATAGCTTTGTGCTTATTAGGCTGTACCTTAGCAAACATTGCTCATGCGGAAGACCCGTCACCCTATAAAGGGGTGAATTTCTCATGGGTTTACGGTGATTATGCAAGTCACGCCGGGTTCAACATCTACAAGGTTGGGACGGTTGAGCCGATAGTGAAAATCACTGATCGGACAAAGAGAGATCATTTTCATTTGATGGCAATGACCACTGGCCAGTCCATGTGTTTCACTATGGACTCTGTTGACAATAAAGGAACCAAGACTCCGATGTCAAAGGAGATGTGTTTTATAGTACCTATCCCAGGTGTTGAATCCTTTTTGGTTTTCCCTGGCGTGAAGTAATGGTCTTGGAGAATTAGCAATTGGGAATTGACAACTTGCATAATCAAGAGGAATCCGTACTATCCCGAATCAATGAAGGATTTTGCCAGGCAACTAAAACAATCCATTACAAGATGGTGGAATGCCCGTATTGTCGTAACAAATGGTATGACATAATGGAGAATGCTCAGTGTGTAAAATTGACTGGAAAGTGTTTACAATGCCGTTACAGGCCATCCTGTGTAACGGTGAATATTGAGCTTGAACCAGGATTAAGTGCGGAGGATGGGACATGAGTGAAGAAAAAGAGTTACGGGATACAATAAGATACCTTGTTGGTCAATTACAAAATTGTGTAAACTACCTTGAACATGCGAAAAGGCACACTGTGGTGATCAACCACGCCTATTATGTTGCCATTAGTTCGGCGAACAAGGCTATTTACAATGTAACTATGGGGGAGACTCCATCGAGTGATCCGAAATGACAGAATCATTAGTACAAAAACAATTTAGATTCCTTAAGATGGAATCAAAACTTCTCGCCAGGGCTACTGAGATAGCTGAACGAGAAGGCATCTATGTAACTGGCGGAGATGCCCACCGTGACCCACGTCTCCACGGAGAGATGGGCGTGAAGATGGGATATGGTGCCGCCAATTCTTGCCATAAATTGAAGTTGGCCAGGGATTTGAACTTTGTTGAAGGGAAAGGATATCGGAATGAATTCCACGTAGAGTTACATGATTACTGGGATTCCATCGGCGGTGCCCCAAGAATCGTCGGAGACATGAATCATTTTTCGCTGGAACACCAGGGGCATAGATAATGGCCTGGTTATACGCTAAGTGGCAAGCATTTCTATATCCCAAGCAGCCACACGCATCAATGGACTTTTATGATCGTCTGAGGGAAGCGGATGATGCCGACAGAAGAGAAGTTATCCTATATCTTGCGGCGTGTCTTGTGGTTTTCTTGTCTATGGTAGCTGTGTTTGTGTTTTCGTGAGAATACACCAGATTATTTTAATTAAGGAGGCTAACAAATGGCATACGAAGATATCGCAGCAGATGTAACAGTAGATA
>DYOB01000335.1 GCA_020720765.1 Borreliella garinii | reverse complement strand
CGAGGAATTGATGGGCACGGCCTGTCGGCCTTTGCCCATCCTACATCTTCTGACTTCTTGGGTTGCGGGATTTATCCCGCGTTAGTGCCTTACTCCCAAAAGTCTGTCATAAAAAACAAGAAAAATTTTGCACAACCTTGCAAACCCTTGATAGTAAAGAACCGTAGCCTGGATGGAGCAAAGCGGAATCCAGGAAATCCCCTGCCCGTGGCAACGCCGACCCCGGATTCCGCTGACGCTCCATCCAGGCTACGACTGTCATTTCGACCGTCAGGGAGAAATCTTTCGGTAGCCGCTTTTAAGCATCGGATTTCTTGTTCTGCTCGAAATGTGCCCTGAGAGCCCCCCTCTGTTCCGGCCTTTCCCCATCACTATCATGCTGTTTCTGTGTGTTTATTTTCAGTGTGCAAAATAGTAGAAAGGATACGCCATTTGTATTTTATGGTTATTGGCATATTGGCTCTCATACTTTTTGATGAGGAAATAAATCATGAAAGAGACTGAAAATCATACTTTTACTGTATTGTATGATAAAAAAAGGAGGTGTATTTTGTTCATTAATCAAAGTGGCATTGGGGGGTGCTTTTTGAGAGAATCTGGAGCCGCTGTTAACAGTTTGTTGGAAATGGTAAAATAATTAAAGAGCGTGAGGCGGAAATTGGAACGAATTTTGCTTGAAAGACGTTGTTCGGGTTATGATGAAAAGATGGAGCGTGCTTGCTCCGGTGTTCTTTCATCTTGAAAGGAGTCTTTGATGACGGTGGAGATGGCGGCGCTCGTCATGTCCACACAAAAAAAATAATAGGGGGTAGGAAAATGAAGAAAAAATTATTGGCAGGATTGGCACTTGGGGTGATGATGATTAGTGGGGCCGGGGTTGCGAGCGCAAACATCGTTGAGTATGTAAACCTGCAGTTTGAATCTGGCGCTGAATGGAATGGCACCATTACATTTAATGATGGGTATCTGGGTATGATCGGTACGGATGGTTATGTGACTGGTGGAGCATATGATGGGACATATTTTACCTGGACATGGTTGCATGGTTCTAGCCAGGCAAATCCGTATGATTTTAATAGTGACGGACTGTATGACGATTGGTTAGTGGAGGAACTCGCCGGTTTTGGTGCGCTTATCGGTTTGTCCTGGGATGCAGCAACTTCTGTTACAAACAAGGCGATTACTTTTACTCTCGTCAATGATGCTTATCTTAGTGGTTTGGATGCAGGCGATCTGTTGGTATCATACAACACCAACCCTGTCCCTGTGCCGGCGGCCATGCTTCTCTTGGGTTCCGGCCTGGCTGGTTTGGCTGGCGCAAGGCTGAGAAGAAAGAAATAATCATTCCCCGGCGGATGTTTTTGCCGGTTTAATATCCTGCTCCGGCCTTTTGCCGGTCAGCAGTCATGCACGAGGCGGAAATCATTTAGATTTCTGCCTCGTTTTTTTTTGAGGCAGTTAAGCTGGGGATTGGGGTTACTGAAATTTTCCGTTATAAAAATATTTATAACGGAATGATTTTCAGGACAGGCAGGATATAGCTGCCCGCCGTAAACAGCAGGCAGGCCACAAGAATCCACTTGATGAAGGCCGGCGGGACAAAATTTCTTTGATCGCTCCTTCAGTCGTAAGCGTTATATCCCCCAATGGTTGTGTCATCTCAACCGTAAGCGTCATATCCCCCAATAGTTATATCCATCGCCTTTTAAATCATCAAGCGCTCCCCGTGGTCTATTTTAACTGACACAGCGTATCAGCTTGTATCCAACGCGGGCAACCAGCCCGCAACCCAAGTAGTCAG
>DYOB01000089.1 GCA_020720765.1 Borreliella garinii | reverse complement strand
CTAGGAAGGTTTGGGACGAATTTCAAGTTTCATCCCAACTGGAAGGTGGGAATCCTCGCCCAGGTGGAAAACGGGGGGAGGCACGACAACGACTGGATAGACGGTGGCGGAGACATCTGGGTTTGGAAAGATACCATGAGCCGATGGGAAACCTCGTTCGGTGTCGACCTCAGCCCCAGGTTCCTTCTCGAATTTCTACCCGAACGTAACGCCGTACTCCAACTTCGGCTACGTTACCTTTATAATACCTTCAACAGCGACCAGAGCCTCCACGTTCGTCCTGGTTTGAGTTGGTTTATTATGGAAGGGCGCGACCCGGTATTTTCAGCCCACCTAGCGTGGGAAGGATACTTCGGTCTCACCTTCTCACGCGACGAACCGTACGGCCAAGCCTACTATCTCACACTTTCCCAACCCCTGACGGGAGAATGGTCCCTCGAGTACGGCGCCCAATACGGATGGAAGTCCTGGGACGAACCGGATATCTACGCAGTGAACGATTGGGGAACTTACAAGGTTACCCAGACGAACCTCGAAGCAAAAATAGGTGTGGTTTACAGGTCCCGGGTTCAGGACTGGTAATACTGTTTTCTTTCCTTTACACTTTTTGGTAGAGGAGAAAATTCATGGAAACCCAACCCTTTCCCGTTAAACGGGTGACGCTCTATACCGCCGGTGTAGGACTTTTTGAACACGAAACCCAGGCCACCGGCGTGCAGACCGTCAGTTTCCGCCTGGAAGAGGCCCAGCTCAAGGATGTTTTGAAAAGCCTTGTGGTCCAAGACGCCTCCGCCTCCTCGACGGTTCGGATCAGTTATCCGACGCGCGAACCCCGCTCTAAAACCCTCGAAAGCTTTGCGGTAAGAATCAACGGCCCTTCAAGCGTCGAGGAGATTTTAACAGGACTTGCGGGTGCCGAGGTCGAGATCGGTTTAGACCCGCCGGTGCAGGGCCGCCTCGTGGGAATTGTCCCCGAGGATGTGGAGAACGAAAACCGGGCACCCAGAACCGTTGTCCACCTTCAGTCTTCGAAAGGTATTTTTAAGGTCAATCTTCCAGAAGGCGTCCCCATCAAACTCAAGGATGAAAGGCTCCAAGAAGATCTGGAGAGGGCGCTCCGGTTCCTTTTTCAGAGTCTCGATGAAAACAGGACCATCCTCGAAGCCATTTATGAAGGCAGCGGTGAGAGGCCCATCAGGGCCAGTTACGTCACCGGAGCACCTATTTGGAAAACGAGCTACCGGCTCGACCTCTCCGACTCGAAACTCAAAATGGAGGGCTGGGCCGTCGTGGAAAACCCCACCGATTCCGACTGGGAGGGCATCGAGCTGAACCTCGTTTCAGGCCGTCCCGTCAGTTTTATCCAGGACCTCGCCACGCCGAGGTGGATCACCCGCCACGAGGTGGCCATCCACGAGGAGCAAGCGCCGCCGCCTGTCGTCTATGCGGAAGCCATGCCAGCTCCGGCCCCGATGATGAGTGCGCCGAGGGCGAAAACCTCAAAAAGAATGATGGTAATGGAAGACTCCGAGGAGCGCGATGAGTTCATGGATTCCGATTCCCTCGGAGGCGTGAGGATGGATGACGGACCGGCTCCCGCTGCCGAAGGCGGTAAGGCGGGAGAACTGATAAAATTTTCGCTTAAGGAGCGAGTCCACCTGCCGCGGAGGAAAAGCGCCATGCTTCCCATTCTGGGAGGAACGCTTGAGGGTGAAAAAATTATCGTACGCCCAAAAAACTGGAGCGAACCTAATCCACTTGCCGGTGTCCGGCTGAAAAATACATTCGGTTTTCGCTTGCCCCCAGGCCCTGTCACTGTCTACGATAACGGACTTTTCGCCGGAGACGCCCTTTCGGATGGAATAGGCGAGGACGACAAACGCATCTTGACCTACGCTCAAGACCTCACTGTTCTCACTGAAGTGAAAACCCAGGTCCAGAATTTCATTAAAGGGTACAAGGCGGTAAAAGGGTATATTTATACGCGTGTCACGCGCCAGTGGGAAACGGTATACTCGGCGGTGAATAAAGATCAGAAAGAAAAAATCCTCCTGATAGAGCACTCCCTGGATAAGTCCCGCAAACTCGTCGAGCCCGAGAAGGCCCTCGAAACCACCCTGGCCGAGTATAGGTTTCAAATAAAAATTGCTCCAAAAGCCTCGGGGACCCTGAAGGTGGTAGAGACCCGCCTTGAAGAGGAGAGCATTATGTTGGGGCAGGGGACAGCGTATTCGCTGACGTCCCTGTCTAACTCGCCTGGGATTAAGGACGACATAAAAAAAGCCCTGCTCGGACTGGCGAACATCAAAAACCAAATTGACACCCTGGAGAAAAAGAAACAGGAAACCGTAAACCAGTATAACGCAATTGGGACAGTCCAGGAGCGGTACAGGAACAACCTCGAGAGCGTGGGCCGTGATAGCCTGGAAGGAAAGAGCTTCCTCAAGAAGCTGATGGACAGCGAAGCACGCTGGGAGACTTTGGGAAAGGAAATTGAAAACCTTGATAAAGAGATCGAAGAAAGGAAGCAGGCTTTTGCCGTCGAAACCGAAAAGCTGAGTTTTGATTATTATCTGTAATATTATGGTAGACAGTTTACCTTTCCCGTGGTATAAATGTACTTGTGAATAGTTCACACGGTAAAATACTTTGACCGACCAGCTTAGACGCAGTCTTCAGCTCACCGACCTCTGCGGATTGCGCGACCTCACAGCCTTTATCAATGCCCAGGAAATTACCATCCGTGAGACACAGAACTTGAGCCTTATGCAGGCTCTGACGCTTTGCGCGCTCTACAGAAGGGACGAGAGAAAACCCGGTGTTCTGGCAGAACTGGTGGGTCTCAGCCCCAGCGGTTTTTCCAGGGTGCTTTCGGAACTTGAGTCTCTGGGGTATATCAGGAGAAGCCTTTCTACTGAAGATAGACGGAATACCCTCGTCAAACTTACCGAAGATGGATGGGAAAAAACAAAAAAATTGAATGAATGGGAAAATAGACATTTCCCCATGGATTTTACACTCAGTGAAGAGAGCATCATAAAAGGAGATAAAGGATGAAGTACCTTATTGTTGGTGGTGTTGCCGGCGGCGCAACGACAGCGGCACGTCTAAGAAGGCTCGACGAGAACGCCGAGATCATCATGTTTGAACGTGGTGAATATATCAGTTACGCCAACTGCGGTCTGCCGTATTACCTGGGCGGAGTGATATCGGACAGGGAAAACCTCTTCGTCCAGAATCCCCAGAAATTCGACAGCTATTTTCATGTCGATGTCCGGGTTATGACCGAGGTTACCGAGATAGACCGTGAAAAGAAAAGGGTTCAATGGAAAAAAATACCCGGCGGCCAGACTGGCTGGGAAAGCTATGACAAGCTCCTCCTGAGTCCCGGTGCAGAACCAGTCAAACCACCCGTCGTCGGTTCTGATACACCGGGGATCTTTACACTTCGCAACGTCAACGACACGGACCGTATTTACCAGTATATAGCCCAGAGAAAACCCAAGCGGGCCATCATCGTGGGGGCGGGTTTTATCGGGCTTGAAACCGCCGAGAACCTGCACCACAGGGGAATCTTTACAACCATCGTCGAAATGGCCGCCCAGGTTATGGTGATGCTGGATTTTGAAATTGCCAGCATGATCCACCAGCATTTGAAGAGTAAAGGTGTGGAATTCTATCTCGGTGACGGAGTTTCGGGTATTCAGCCCGGCGAGACCACCCATACCATGACCCTCGGCAGCGGTAAGAAACTGGAAACGGACCTTTTAATCTTCTCGGTCGGTGTGCGCCCCGAAACATCCCTTGCGCTCCAGGCCGGTTTGACCATCGGAACTGCGAAGGGCATCGTGGTCAACGAATACCTGCAGACCAGCGACCCTTCCATTTACGCCGTCGGCGACGCGATAGAGTTTCCCAGCCCCATCACGGGGAAACCCACCATCACTTACCTTGCCGGCCCGGCAAACAGACAGGGAAGACTCGCAGCCGAAAATATGGCCCTGGGTAATAGCCGAATCTATAAAGGCGCCATTGCTACGGCGGCGGCTAAAGTTTTCGATATGACCGCCGCCTCCACGGGGGTCTCGGAGAAAATCCTCCAGAGGGAAAAAATCGAATACCTGAGCGCGATTATCCATGGGACAAGCCACTCGGGTTACTACCCGGGGGCCCTTCCTCTAACCCTTAAACTTCATTTCTCCCCGCAGGGAAAAATTTACGGCGCCCAGGGTGTGGGTTACGAAGGGGTGGATAAACGCATCGATATGATAGCCACGGTTATCCGCCGCGGAGGGACAGTGGACGACCTGACAGAGATCGAACACGCCTACGCTCCGCCCTTTTCCAGCGCAAAAGACCCCGCACAGATTCTGGGCTACACTGCGGAGAACATCCTTAGCGGTCGTAGCCGGCATGTGCGCTGGGACGAGATAGGGAAGGAAGGCAACGACTTCTTTCTCCTAGACGTGAGAACCTACGAAGAATCAGCTATCGGAACCATCCCCGGCTCTTTAAACATTCCCCTCCAGGAAATCCGCAAACGCATGGGCGAGCTCCCCAAGAACAAAACCATCGTGTGTTTCTGCGGAGTCGGAATGCGCGCCTACCTAGTCGAACAGATACTCCGCCAGAACGGGTATCATGCGGCTAATCTTTCGGGCGGGTATAAGATTTGGGAATCAGCCAATCAAAAACAAGACAACGAAGACGTATGGAGCAACGTCCATATCGAAAAGGATAACGCACTTATGGAAAAAACTAACGGACCCGCCGCCACTCCTCCGGTCGGAATCACCTTTATGGAAGTCGATGCGCGTGGCCTTCAGTGCCCCGGCCCAATCCAGAAACTCAAGACAGTGATGGAAGCCCTCCAGCCCGGTGAAAAGATCAGGATCACAGCGACAGATCCTGGGTTCAGCCGCGACGCGGAAGCCTGGGCCCGTATGACGGGCAACCTGGTTCTTTCCCTGGACAACCAAGGCCCCGAACACAGCGCCGTGATAGAAAAAGGCCGGCCCATGCCCAAGAACGCTCCCTCGCTGACTGGCGACAGGGATACAACATTGATCCTGTTTTCACAGGACATGGATAAGGCTCTCGCCTCCCTCGTGATAGCCAACGGTGCCGCAAGCTCAGGTAAAAATGTCACCATGTTCTTCACATTCTGGGGACTGAATTTCCTCAAAAAATTTAAACGCCCGCGGGTGAAAAAGGATTTTATGGGCGCGATGTTCGGATGGATGCTCCCGAAAAATATGAACAAGCTGACACTCTCCAGCCTGAATATGGGCGGCCTCGGCACCTGGATGATGAAGATGCGCATGAAGTCCCTCGGTATCTCCTCTCTGCAGGAAATGTTCGCCGAAGCCCAGGCTGCCGGTGTCAGGTTTGTAGCCTGCCAGATGAGTATGGACGTTATGGGTGTCAAAGCGGAAGAACTGATGGAAGGAGTCGAGATAGGCGGGGTTGCGACCTTCCTTGAAGCCGCAGACAGCGCCCGCGCTACATTATTTATCTGAAAACTGTTCCAACCTTTCGGGGTTGGAACAGTGGATGTATTCCCACGGAATTCGAAAGCAGATGAACCGGAAAGTGCTGAAGATACGCAAGGGGAATTGGTAGAATTTATGCTCAATGAAATTCTTACAACATTAAAAAAGCGCCAGGGGGGGCCTTATTGAGGTTCTGGGAAGGCGGAATCTTGACTGTCCCATGTAACTACATTATTATAACATCGGGGGTTGGCAATGTTAGTTTCAGTTGTTGCGATTGGTAACTCAAAAGGTATAAGAATCCCAAAGTCGGTCATTGATCAGCTTCAGATTTCAGATAAAGTAGAAATGGAAGTAGAAAACCAGCAGATTATCTTAAAACCGTTAAGAGAACCACCGCGGGGCGGTTGGGAAGATGCTTTTAAATCCCTTTATAAGGCAGGAGAGGATACTCTGCTTATTCCGGATGATGATGAGAGCGAGTATTTTCAGTGGGAGTGGTAGTGAGACAGTACGAAGTATACCTCGTCGATTTGGAACCTACCAAGGGGCACGAAATTCAGAAGATTCGACCATGCGTCGTGATTTCTCCCAATGAAATGAATTCAACAATAGGTACGGTCATCGTTGCTCCAATGACGAAAACTTCAAAAGCTTACCCAAGCAGGATCAAGATCAACTTTGAAAAGAAAAAAGTTTTTATAGTCCTCGATCAAATACGAACCCTTGATAAATCCTGGTTGGTAAAGAAACTTGGGTCAATCACGAAAAGAGATGCAATTAAGGTAAAAGAAATAATTAAGGAAATGTTGGTCGACTGAAGCGGATTCGGTTGCACACTTCTTCAAATCGACGGTGGTTTCGTGTTTAAAACCTAGGTTGTTTCATTATCTTTACAAAAAGTAACACTATTCGTTATATTCTGTTGACATAATCCGGATGCCTGATATACTATAATCAGAGGTAAAACGGTGGTTCACCATCACTTTTTAGATTCTCAGTTGCGTCATTTAGCTGATCCACAGAATTGCCTTTTTACTTCTGCAAACCTTGGGGTTTTTTTCCCCGACTTATCCTTAGCAGCAATCAAGATGGTTCTTGCCCGTGCTGTGAAATACAAGATCCTAATACAATTTGCCCATGGGCTCTATCTTTATCCCGTTCAGGGACTTGAATATGGTAAGTTACTTTACATGGGGATTCATAAGCTGCGGCCGGGTTCTCTGAATTATCTTTCTTTAGAGACAGTTCTATCCCAAGCCGGAATCATCTCCCAGGTACCGTTCAACTGGATTACGGTTACAACCACGGGGCGTAGCGGAATTCTCGACTGTCGGCAATTTGGTAAAATCGAGTTTATCCATACTTCACGCAAACTAAAGGACATTTCAGTCCATTTGACTTGGGATGATCATTTGAAGGTTTTAAGAGCGGATAACCACCTCGCTCTTCTTGAGATGCGACGATGCGGGCGCTCAACTTTGGACTTGGTTATGGAGGAAGACGATGACGCAATTTGACATCATTTACAACCAGGCTACAAAGGCAATGGGTGAACCACAACTAGAAAGTGTCCTAACAAAGGAAATCTTTCAGCACGACATCCTAAGGATCTTGGTGGAGAAAGATTACTTGAGGCACATGACCTTTGTCGGCGGAACCTGTTTGAGGCTTTGTTATGGTTCAAACAGGCTTAGCGAAGATTTGGACTTCACCGCAGGCCCCCATTTTAAAGTAGAATCATTTTCCCAACTCCCCACGGACCTTAAACAAGGATTAGAAGCTAAATTTGGCCTTGAAGTAAACATTACTCCACCCAAGGTCGGAAAGCAGGGAAACGTTGAGCAATGGAAGGTTCGGATTAAAACAGCTCCTGAAAAAAAGGAAATTCCCCAGCAGCATATCACCTTAGATGTTTCCCTAAGCGATTCCTTAACCCGGGAAAACAAGCTCCTAATGAACCATTTTGGCATCGACTTAGGCTCCTTTGGGGTGATCGTTCCTGCACAATCAAAAGAGGAAATCCTAGCTGATAAACTTGTTGCCTTCGGAAATCGGGACAAAATTAAAAACCGCGACCTGTGGGATATTTTTTGGATACAAAAGAGTAAAGCACCTTCACCCGAAGTTTACAAAATGGCAGCAAACAAATTGAGGGAAAGCAACCTTGATTCGAATAGCTTCCATGATATTTTAAAATCTCGACTTTCGGACCTCGAAAAAATTCCTCCCTTTCAAGAAGCCTTCGAAAAGGAAATGATTCGATTTTTGCCCAGGTCAGTATTTGAAAAATCAGCCGCCCTACCACAATTCTGGCCGATAGTCACTTTGTCCTTAAAATCCTTAATTGATGAATTTTGCTCGTTAAATTAGGGCTACCTGAAACTGATTCGGTAGATTCCTTACCAAATTTCTTCCACCCATTCCGGGTGGTCGATAAACGGGTTGCGGTTGTGCTGGTAGGTGGTGTAAATCTTTTCGTTGCGCAGGCGTTCGGCGTCGCTGACCGGGTCCTGGACGTGCCAGAGTTTGAGCGCTGAAAGCCAGCCGAAGAGAGGTTCTTCTGTGAGGCCTTCCCGTTCGACAAGTTCCAGATCCGGTTCGTTGCCTGGGACGCCGTTATAACGCACGGCCATGTAAAAAATACCCCTTGCCAGATCACCCTTTACTTCTGGGGGCGGCTCCCAGCTGTCGCTGTCGGTATAACATAGCGTAGCTTCTGCATGCTGGCTTCCGCCGTTATCAAAATCTTTTTCATTTCGGGCAGAATTGACGGTTTTATCAGCCGCCCTCATATGAAAAAGGTCGGTGTAAGGTGGCCATATTTCATTTCCGGCTTCACCAAAACCCTGGCTTTTGGCCCATGTGTGTTCGCGGTTCCAATAATTACCCGGGCTACTTCCACCAGCATCCATATTAGCCTTGGGCTCGCTTCTGCGGGTGTAAATAAGAAGCACGTTATTGGGATTTGCAGGGTCTTCATCCAAATCCTGGAGAGCGGCCCAGACTCCGGAACCACTGGAACCATAAGGAATCATGGTATGGTTATCGATGATTTCATGCAGGGCCGACTTGAGCGCCGGCCCTGTTAAACCCGAAGCGGGAGCCCAGTAGGCCACCACCTCGGGCGAAAGGTTCGCCCCGCCACCCTGTTTCTGACCGGGAGGAAGGGGCTCGAAGCCCGAACAGCCCGCCGCGAAGAGTAGGATAAAGTGTAGAAAGCGGCGGGTAAGGTTCATGGGTTACTCGAACATGACGTTGTCAATATCGAGATTGTACTCGCCACTAGAACCATAGCGGATCCACATGTAAAGACCAGAAGGATCGTAGGAACCAAGATTGAGAGTGATCTTTACCCAAGAGGTTTGGTTTAACCCTCCTGTGTAGTTCGGAGATCCAACACTTGGAATCGGTGCCACTATATTTGTGTCGTTAACCACCCACCATGTCGAACCACCACCAGTGGTACCAGAACCATTTTGGGAACCAAACCGGATAACCAATGGTTTTGTGCTCGTACCCTTAAGATAAAAGGTAATTTTTGTATAACCACTAGCGGCTACTGCAGTATTTTGAGTTTTATAAACCTCTGAGTTACTAGTAGGACTACCAGTCAATTTAAGTGAATATGTACCAGCATAGGGTAAAGTGGTGGACGCAGAAGCAGTACCGCCACTATATGTAAGTCCATTTGTCAAACCATTCTCAAAATCCGCACCGCTAAAAGCGAGAACTGGCCCAGCAGATACTCCAAAGTTGATCGTGGCAGTATCAGTGGTTGACATGGTTCCTGTTCCTTCGATGTCAATGGTATAGGCACCTGCTGTAAGGCCAGCATTTGCGGTGACTGTAGCAGTATAGATTCCATCGCTGTTACCATCGGTCATGACGACACTAGTAGCTCCGGTTGAAATGCTTGAAGCGTCAGCAACAATGCTTGTCACTGTTACGCCTCCATTTGTAGCTACAGTTACAGCTAAATCTATGGTAGGGGTACCTACGTAACCTTCTTCCAAACTGCTTGGTGTTGCACTAGGCAATGTAAGATCGATTGACGGAGGTGCGTAACTCTCCCAATCACTTGCTGATTGACCGTCTGTTGTGACGCTAGCTTTGAGACGTGCATATTGAATGGTATCATCTCCAATATTAAATCTGTCAGCCTTGCTCGAGCTAGGCCAGTGGCCTGCAGAAGAGGCACCGGTTAAAAAGGTAAGGTTATCTCCAGCTACCCAGTAGTCGCTCGTATTGCTGTTGCTTGTATATCCAAAAAGGTCCAGAACGCTGCCGCTGCCGTCCTCGATCCACACGATGGAATATCGGTTGTCAAGGAATTCTCCGCTGGCCATCTCGAAGTCCCAAACAGCCGAGTTATTGTCGGTTTTAGCGGCGTCAGTTGTTCCGCTGTAGCCAGCTTCGTGAATTCGAATAATATCATTGTTTAACAAGGTCCAACTTGCGGTTGTGATGTTTGTCTTTGTTATAAAAGTCACCGGAGCAGTATTATATTCGGCATACTTGACTTTCCATTCACCGGTAGAGCCCAAGCCGGACGCATCCAATACTTGAATTTCCAACCAACCCTTGCCGCCGTCTGCGTAACTGCGAGTTCCATAATTTGGTGCCGCAGTTATCAGCCTGATCAGGGGAGTAAGTGTAAGCACATCCACCTTCACCACAGCCAGGCTCT
>DYOB01000334.1 GCA_020720765.1 Borreliella garinii | reverse complement strand
CAGATGGAAATGGATGGCAGGATAGAGTCTGGAAATGTGGTGGTAACGAACTCCAAGTGGCGTGGTAATTATTTGTACTCCTATGCTAACCAATATGTTCAAGTAAAGGGGGTTACATTCACCTCATCATTACAGGAGTTGTTCTTTCATGGGTCTACCGAAAATAAAGTTGTTGATCTGGTCAATTTTACGGGGACATATACACCTTTGAAAAGCAGTTCAAGCTCAAACCCCACTGCTTCCTGGTATTATCGCAGATGGACTTTGAATGCTACTCTGGTTGATGTAACAAATAGCCCTATTGCCGATGTCAATGTATCGGCATTCGATGTAAATGGGGTAAGCAGTATTTTTGCGGATAGCGGGATATTGTTTAATAACTTTCCGCAGACTGCTACCTCAGCGACAACCACTACCACCCCATCTACTATATCTATTGGAGATATTATCTTGTCTGGCCCGGAGCGGTTGGCTGTGACGAATAAATCCGGAACCACCCTCACTATTACTAGAGGCCAGCAGAATAGTGTGGCGATCTACCATAGTTTATATAACAAAAAAATTTATATCCAGAGAAATGCCATTGCCACTGGGGCTGATGGTAAGATCCTGGAGCAGTATCTAACAGCGGAAACTTATCACGGAAAAGCGACTGGTGCTCCGTATTCCTATGATACCGCTGTATATACACCACACAAAATAGTTATTCGTAAATATGGATATAATTTTTTTGGAATAACAACAACTGTCGCCGAACCTATTGCACTAAAGCAAATTTTAGCTGTCAATCCGTTTGTAGTTGCTGATGCTACTACCGCTGGAGCTTATACTGGCATTGCCATTGACCCAGTAGCCTTGACCGTCACCATCACCACCGCTCACACTATGCAAGAAGTGTATGATTACTCGCAATGGTGGGCATCACAAAGTGGGAATATGCAGCATCCAGAACCGATTACTACCATGGATGGCATCAATTTTGCTTTGAAAGTGGACTGGGATATCATTATTGATGGTGTTGCCTTGTCTGCTACGAACAAGGCCGTAAGCTGCTCCGGCACTGGTACTTATTCAGTTATCAACAGTGGGGATTTCATTGGTGTGCTGTCTGATGCCGCAC
This sequence comes from Borreliella garinii, assembly GCA_020720765.1. GTDB lineage: Bacteria > Spirochaetota > Spirochaetia > JABEVK01 > JABEVK01 > DYOB01. The sequence continues at coordinate 693 of DYOB01000334.1, read as the reverse complement.
ACACCCGTGTTAAGATTACTGCTCAGAATCTGATTGACGGAACCAGGGTGTATGTTATCAACGACACCATGGGCGTGGAAGTGGACAATTCAGTGGTAGCAGGTGGTAACGGCTACGTTTTTGTGGCGGATATTCCCTCAGCGACACTAGCTGCTGGCAACTTGATCATGCTGTTTGCTACTTACTGTTCCGGGCTGACAGCTAAAAAAGAGCTATCAGCCAGTGGATTGATGACCACGGCAGGGCTGCAATTCGTCGTCAACCAGGTGGATTGGCAGGAGTACATCGACATGGGGATTGACGGCTCCACCATTACAGAGTTCGTTGCTGATTACCCGAATATTGAAGTGGATATCAGCGATCCTGATAATGTGACTACCAAACAGCGGTTCATCTCATGGTGGATTCATAACCTGACCACGGCGGATGGTATCCGCTTTTTCTTTGAAGGAATCACAGTGGAAGACGTGAGCAACTACCGTATCAACGACACAGTCACAAATATCTATTTGGACAATCTCAATGCCCCCCCACTCAAGTTTACAGATGGCGCGAGACTTTATAAAGCCAGCGGCGCAACGGTGATCGCCACCGCATCCAACAGCATCCAACTCGATTCAGGCAAGGTCTATTCTCCAAGGACAGATGAGCTATTGACTAAAGAAGATTATCTGGCGTTGCGTAATTAAAACC
>DYOB01000333.1 GCA_020720765.1 Borreliella garinii | reverse complement strand
CGGGCGGATGGCAAAAGAAAACGAGTTCGCATCAGCCTTCCCGTCTCACAAAAAACCGCACCCAAATGTTTTGGTCATCAAAGTGATGGCCAACAGGTTTATGCAACAATCTGGTTAAGTGCGCTCCATCGGCATTACCCGATTTCCCCGGTACTACGAGCCTCTCCGCCACCCTGTCACGCCCGGCCTTTCCCTCACGGGAGTCCGGTTGATCGCACGAACAATCACGCATCAGGGCTTCCCGTGTTGCGCCTGTCTTCCTCTTCCATACGAGCCGTCACCACTACCCCGGCGGAATCACAGGTTGCTTCCGTTTGTTTCGCCTGTGACAGCGTCCTTCCCCGTTCTAACGGCAGGTCGGCTTCCGCATCATTCTTTTCGAGGCCTCCACGCCTGCTCCAGTTGCTACCGACTGGAACGAAAGTTGCCGGGCGAAATTCGCACCGCTGAAAAACAGCGCATTGGCATAACGCATGTCAATTTTCAGTTGTCATTTGCACATGCTTTATCATTCTCTCAACATCCTCACTCATCTTGACCGGTACAAGCATAACGCCGACATTAGAATTACGGAAAACACGGAAAACCTCATCTGCGAACGCTTGCCCGATTGATGACACTCCTGAAAAATCAAGAATGACGGTCTTAAACCTGTCGAACCGCGCCAAAAGCCTTTTTGCCTGGGATCTTGACACAAGCAGTTCATCGCCATATTGCACCAAGCGCACAGGTACTATTGTTTTTGTAAAACCATAGTCATCATCTTCAGATGCAAAGTGGTCAAAAATGTCTTTGGGTATATGGGGCGAATCATTTTTGATCCGCATCATAACGCATGTCCCTTTGCAGAATTTATGTCGTTCAAATATCCAGTCATGGTCATCATCTATGTCATGGGAGAAGTGGACATTTCCGGAAATAATGGTGAAGCTGTCCACCATCCTTGAAGAAAAGAAAATCCCTTCTCCAGTATGCCTTATGGGGTCGGTTGTAAGTTTCCCTTTGGCAAGTTCAAGAATGGCGTGTCGTTCATCATTAAGGTTCATGGCCTTCTGAATTTTCTTAAAAATCCCCTCTCCATTGTCACAGATCATTATTTCAGTCTGTGAAGCATCTTTGGCAATCTGAACATAAGCAGAGGTTCCGCCTGAATGGTCAATGACATTGTTGAAAATCTCCGTGAAACAATACTGAAGACAATCCTTGATATTCCCTGGAAGGGCTGCAAGGGATGGAAAAATATCATCTCTCCAGATGGTATCTTCCTGGAGAGGTATTTCAAGGAGGTAACTGTGCTCTGTAATTTCTCGTGATAAAGCATAAACCCTTTTTTGTGTTGACCCGGTGGCAACGATTTCACCACTTGTAATAAGGTTTTTTATATGTTTGGAAATTGATTGTCTGCTGATTCCGAAATGATTTGCCGCGAATGTGACAATGTCAGTGTTGTGTGCTGAAATATTCTGCAGAATAAAGCCCCTTACTTCCTGCCCTCTTGCTGTTCTTGATTGCATTTTGCCACCATTTTTATTGTTTATTATCAACCACAGACACCTGATAATATCAACCATATGCAATTGATTGTCAACCATAAACCATGCTGGCAATTGTCATGGCGTGTTATTTGGGGAAAATGGCGTTAGGGGGGATGGGGCGTGTTTTCCTAATGAAATAGCGGCTTTGTGATTGAAATAATTACATAAATAAAAAGTGCCAGATCTAAATTGTCTTATTAACCATTGGCTTAAGTACAACACATTAATTTTATAAAGAAAAAAATTTTACTCTGACCCCCTATAAGTGTACGATCAGCCTGACAAGGGG
>DYOB01000088.1 GCA_020720765.1 Borreliella garinii | reverse complement strand
CTATAAGATTAAGTTTGTTTTGGAAAATGGAGTATAAAGGAGCTTCCGTGGCCTCGTTCCGATTCAACTTCAATCCTCCCATTATGAAGGATCATAATATGTTTCACTATACTCAGTCCTAATCCCGTTCCGCCGAGTTCCCTACTTCTCCCCTTGTCTACCCTGTAAAAACGTTCAAAAACGCGGTCGATATCTTTCTGGGGAATTCCTATGCCATGATCTTTTACTATAACTGACCAGAAATTCAACCCTTCCATTATACCGACCTGGACCTCGGACTTTTCACTTGAATATTTGATAGCGTTGTCCACAAGGTTTACCATGGCCTGGACTGCGAGCCTCGTATGACCTTTAACAAGGGCATTTCCAGCTTTCAAACCCAGGCTCCATGTGATATTTTTCTTTTCCGCCTTGGGTTTGCAGATTTCCAACGCCTCCTTGAGGGCTGTTTCCAAATTCAGTGTGCCAAAATTGCTTTCATCAACCCCGGAACCTTCAAGCCTACTCAAGGTCAGCAAATCATCAATAATATCCGTCATCCTGTCCGCGTGGGATAAAATAACCTCGTGGAACTGGGTGGTTTTTTGGGCGTCGACATCGCCCTCGAGCAAGGTTTCAATATAACCTTTGATGTTCGTAATAGGCGTCTTCAATTCGTGGGAAACATTGGCGACGAAATCTTTACGCACATCTTCGAGCCTCCTCAAGTGAGTTATGTTGTTAAGAACCAGGATTACAAGCCTCGATCTTTCTTCCCCCGCTACATAGCTGCCTTTAACCTGTAAATGCTGGGCTTCCCCGAGGATGATTTCTGTTTCGATCAGTTTTCCTTTTTTCAAAATTGTTTCGACCATCTGGAGCAAGGCTGTAGAATGGGTTGTTTCGAGAATACTTTTGCCTTCGGTAAATTTCGGTAGAATGGCAAAAAGGGTTCTAGCCGCCGGATTGATCCTTCTGACCACCAAGTTCTCGTCAACGACAATAACCCCTTCGCTCATACCAGCAAGGAGACTTTCCAACTCTTGGTTTTGACGTTGGAGGGCTTCATTTTTTAACTCCCCCTGCTTGATAAGGAAATGAATATTCCAGGAAAGCCGCTGGATAACGGGATTTTGGGGGAGCCGTAATCTTTCGATTGGATTACCATTGATATATCCCCTGGTTGCTGAAACCAGGGTTTCGATTCCATAACAGAACGGTCCGGATATCCAGAGGGTAAAAAGAATTTCAAGAGCGAGAAGAACGAATAAACCTGGTAAAATTCTCAGCCAGGAATTACGTTGAAACTCGTCCCATGGCAGGTTGGGAAAACCCCAACGCACCACGCCCTCATTGGGTACTTTCCCTACCCTTATACTTGCCCAGATCGTGTCGGTCGCATAAAATCCAAAGCCGCTACGCCAAGCGGCCTCCACATCTGGAGCCTCGATTTGATTATTCGCTGAAGGAAAGGTGATCGTGCTATGCCAAATAACCACATTATCTTTACCGATAAGGAAGGTCTGATGTTCTCGAGAGTCGAGAATCTCCTGGGGAAAAACCCGGGTTTCTCCCGTTAGGAAACCCTCGATTTCTGGGTGTGAGGCCACCCAAGCCTTCATGACCTTTTTTAATACATTTTCCGCAAGAGGGACGCTGTCGGCTAAGAAACCAGATTGAACCCAAATAGCAAAGATAATATTCAGGAAAATAAACAGAATCCCGAAGCGGAGGAGGACCTGTCTGTAAAGTGAGCTCAAGCCACCCCGCGCATCTTGTACCCGATGCCCCTGACGGTCTCTATATATTTTCCCTTATTTCCCAGTTTCTTCCTCAAACCAAGAATTTGAACGTCGACAGACCGTTCTGTAACAGGGTAATTCCCTCCCCTCACCGCATCAATAATCTGGTTTCTGGAAAAAACCCAACCCGGGTGGGCCGCTACGTGTTTAAGGATGGCGAATTCGGTTGCGCTGAGGTTGATAAATTCCCCGTCTACACTCACTTCGTGTCGTACAGAATCGAGAAGTATGCCGTGGATAAATAATTGTCCTTCACCGCCCTTGGATGAGATACTCTCCTGGGTTCTCCTCAGTAGAGATTTGACCCTTGCGGCCAAGACTTTTGGGCTAAAGGGTTTGGGGAGATAATCATCCGCTCCCATTTCAAGCCCTGCTATGATATCCGTATCTTCGGATTTTGCGGTAAGCATAATGACGGGAATATTCTTAGTCACAGAATTGCTTTTGAGTTTCTGGCACACCTCATAACCGTCGATACCCGGAAGCATCAGATCCAGAAGGACCATATGGGGAAGTTGGGCTTGGGCTTGGGCCAACCCATTTTCACCAGTAGTAGCTCTGATGACCTCATACCCGTTCTTATCCAGGTTGTAGGCAACGAGTTCAAGAATATCGGCTTCGTCCTCTATGACGAGAATACGGCCTAAACTCATTAAAGGTCCTCGCGTACACCCGTCGCGCTATAAATGGCCCATTCACAGATTGCCACGGCATGGTCACCCATACGCTCGATCAACCTGCTGAGAAAAAGCAACTTGGTAGCTTGCTTGATATTCCTACTGTCTTCCATCATGTAAGTGAGAAGTTCACGGTAAACTTGTTTTTTTAAGTTATCAATTTCTTCATCCCGGTGTGCAACTGATCTTGCCATTTTCTCGTCAGCATTCAGGTAGGCTTCAACACACTGTCTGAGCATTTCAATACCCAGAAGTACCATCTTTGGAATATCGATAAGGGGTTTGATAAACTCCTCAACTGCAAATTCTTTAGCTCTGCGGCCAAGGTGAACTGCAACATCCCCGATTCTCTCGATATCGGTGATAATTTTCAGGGCCCCGATAACGTGGCGAAGGTCGCTGGCTACAGGGTGTTGGCGCGCTATAATAAGTGCCGCAAGGTCTCCAAGCTCGAATTCCATCTTGTTGACTTCGGAATCGTTCTTAATAACCTTGTCCGCCATATCCTTATCCCGGTCTAATAACGAGCGTAGGCCGAGCTGAAGGTTTTCTTCAACGAGGATGCTCATTTTCAGGATGCCCTGGTTTAGGGAATTGATCTCTTTATCAAGATGTTCTCTCATATTTACTCCTCAACCAAAGCGCCCGGAAATATAGGCTTCAGTTTTTTCGCTTTTGGGATTAAAGAAAATCTGGTCCGTTGGACCAAATTCTTCCAGGATACCGTTCAGCATAAAGGCGGCTTTATCCGAAACACGGCCCGCCTGCTGCATGTTATGGGTGACGATAATGATCGTATAATTCTTCTTTAATTCGTCGAGAAGGTCTTCAATCTTGGATGTCGAGAGCGGGTCGAGAGCAGAAGTCGGTTCATCCATAAGGACTATTTCAGGCTTGATCGCGATGGCTCTCGCTATGCACAACCTCTGCTGTTGTCCTCCGGAAAGGGCATAGGCGCTCTGTTTTAACTTATCTTTAACTTCGTCCCAAAGTGCGACGTTTTTCAAACTTGTTTCAACGAGTTCGTCAAAGTCGCCTTTAAAACCATTGATGCGCGCACCCCAGGCTATGTTTTCAAAAATGGTCTTAGGAAAGGGGTTCGGCTTCTGGAAAACCATACCTATCCATCTGCGGACCTGAACAGGATCGACCGAGGGATCATAAATATCCTTACCATGAAAAAGAACCTGACCTGTGATTTTTGTACCTGTAATCAGTTCGTTCATGCGGTTGAGCGAACGCAGCAAGGTGGATTTTCCACAGCCCGAAGGTCCGATAAGTGCGGTGATCTTCTTATCATCGAAGTCAATATCCAGGTTATGTACCGCCTTAAAGTCACCGTAATAGATGCTGACATCACGAAGAGCGAGCGCTTTTCCTTCGTACGTTTCATCAGCTACTTTTGGAGCCGCCTTGATTTCAATCTCATCGTTTTTCTCAACATCCACATCCGACATGGGTACCTCCACCTAAAAACTCCACCTATTATCTATCGTGTCGAGTAAGCAAACTGTTAGTAGTGTGTGAGATTTGCATTAAAAACTCTCTTTCATCCAGTCTGCAAGCGCCTTGAGTCGATTAAAAAAGCTTTCTTCCTTGCTCCTCTCTATTCCGAAAAGGCTAAAAGTCTGTGCACCGCTGATTCCATAGATCAATACTCCATCCGAACGGAAGTCCGCCATAATTATCATCCGAAGCCGTCCGGGATCGACAAGGGGCAGAATGCCCCAGTAAAGTTTCTCTGAATTCGACAATATGAGAGTGGTTTGCGAAGAAGAGTTAACGGCCTTTAACTCATAAATATTTTCGCCGAAGGTGTTGTCCTTCTGCATCAGATAAACAAGTGAATCTGAAGGCAGGGCGGTAATGCCCTGGTCTGGAGCCTTTTGACGGTTTTGAAGGGAGAAAATACGGTAGCTATCTAAAACCAACACTTCACGGGCGTTTCTGGAGCGGGAGAAATATTCCATTCCTTTCATTCTGGAAATTGATTGTGAAACCTGGAAAAACCTCAACTGGGCTTCGGGCAAGGCCATATTATTCAGAGGAAGCCAAAAAAGCCCTTCAACACAGACGTTCGGTTCCATTCCAGCCATACGCCCGAGTATTTGTGTGCGCCATGGAAGTTTTGATAAGAGCGGCAATTCCCTGAGAGATACCGCAGCACGTTGAAGAAAACCTTCTCTCGACATGGTCTGTGATTCCTGGCTTGAAAGCCATGGGGCGGGGGAGAAAACCTGGGCCCCTAAAGTCGATGAAAGCAGAAGAATTCCTAGACAAAATCGCATGTGCATGATAGCCTCACACTATCAAAACCATGAAAAAGAGTCCATTGTTACACCCACTCGCAGTTTTTACCGGGGGAGGTACCGGCGGCCACGTTTTTCCGGGCCTCGCTGTCTGGGATGAACTTCAAACCCGGTGGCCAGGGGACTTCCTCTGGGTGGGTGCTAAGGGAGGCATGGAAGAGGCTCTTCTAAAAGAAAGAAACCTTCCCTTTCGCGGGATCCCGGCAGGCAAACTCCGCCGTTACCTTTCCATAAAAAATCTCACCGACATCTTTAAGATTCTCACTGGCTTTCTCGAAAGCCTTCTTTTATTTATCCGGCGACGGCCTGCTTTTGTTTTTTCTAAAGGCGGATTCGTCAGTGTCCCTCCGGTATGGGCGGCAGGAATCCTTGGAATCCCCGTATATTCGCACGAAAGCGACCTTAACTGCGGCCTTGCGACCCGTCTCAATCTCCGTTATAGCAGAAAAGTCTTTGTCGCATACTCTGAAACTCTAGCAAAACTTCCTAAAGAAACACAGGGACACGGTCTCGTCAGCGGAAACCCTGTAAGGTTGGACATTACGAGGGGCCGCCCTGAAAGCGCCAACCAAAGATGGGGGATACCTCCACAAAAAAAAGTCGTCCTTGTCCTCGGTGGAAGCCAAGGGGCGAAGCAGATCAACGATCTTATCCCCGGCTTATATAACGCATTAAAAGATAAAGTATTTTTTATCCATCAAACCGGGAAAAACTGGGAACGCGTTGAAGGGCCCGGTTATGTACAGGAGCCGTTTTTTGGCCCTGAAATCGCCGACGCCCTCGCTCGAGCCGACTTACTGATCAGCCGCGCAGGTGCAGGAAGCCTTTGGGAAGCGGCGTATTGGAAGGTTCCCATGGTGCTTATTCCACTTGAAGTCGGTTCCCGCGGCGACCAAGTCCTCAATGCTTACCACTGGGAAAATCTGGGTTGTGCAACCGTACTCCGTGACCCTAGTCCGCCAGAACTCGAAAAATCAGTCTTAAATATTATTGATCACCCCGAAATTTTATTTGCATTCAAGAATTCATTTTCTCTTCTTCCTAAAGTTTCGGCGGCCAAGTTTATCAGCGAAACAATTCTCGCAGGATACAAAGATGTTTGAAAATGTCCTCTTCCAAAACCGTGCTGTAGAAACAGCTGCCGCCTCCATGAAACTACAATCCATGGCGCCGGCCTGGTTGCTGCACGGCCCCGCCTTCTCATCAAAATTGACCTTCGCCTTGGAATGGGCCAGAATCCTGACTTGCCGCGAAAAGATCCAGGGTAAGTGGAACTGTAGCTGCGAATCGTGCCAATCCCATCGAATACTCAACAACCCCAACTTGATCCTTGGCGGGGCAAAAGACTTCCCTGGAGAAATCAGGGTTTCCTCTAACGCACTTCTAGAAAAACAGGACCTTCCACGGCGCTTCCACTTTTACCGAACCATCAAGAAAGTTCTCAAAAGGATGGATAACCTTTTTTGGGATGGAAGCGAAACCAAATATAAAACTCTCAACGGATTTGCCGAAACCATCAGTGAAAAACTCGAGCTTATAGACCCTAAAATCGAACTTTTGCCTTTAAAGCAATTGGAAAAAATTGTTGATGAGATCTCAGAAAATGCCATGAAACTTGCCGACGGCCTTCCGGCTTCCGGCCTTAGCGTTGAAGCATCCAGGGAACTCGCTTCGTGGGCAAGGAGCACAGGGGCACTCGGTAAAAGGGTAATCATTATCGAAGGGGCTGATAAACTCCTGGATTCGGCCCGCAACTCCCTCTTAAAAATTCTTGAAGAACCTCCTGAAGATGTTTACTTTTTTCTACTTACCCGGCATAGGGCGGCAATCATTTCAACCATAGCCAGCAGATTGCGGCCTTTGGAATTTGCAAAGCGAACACCCGAGCAAGAGACAAAAATCCAATCCCAGGTTTTTGGAATAGAAACCAGGACCTCCTTGTTTTATTTGTTATCAGGCGGGGGAAAAGATCTCCGCGAAGAAGCCAAAAACTTCTGGGAGTCGGCAAATTCAAGTAGCCCTCTCCCGCAAAGATGGAACCTTACCGATGGGGATTTTCACCCCTTCCTTGAAGAACTCACTGAATGTTTGCGCTCCGACCTAAAGACGATGGGTTTGGAGCAATGGGAACACAGCCGTTTGATTCTCGACAGCATCCAGGCTGCTGTTACAGGGCGCGAAGTCTACCACCTTGAACTGAACACGATTCTAGACAGCCTCTTCCTCAAAATCAGAGGCTCTGTATGAGCCGGTTCATCCAAAAAGCCCTTGAGAAATTTCCGAAACTCGAAAACACACAACTTCAGATGCTCGTCCAACAGATTGCGGTTGATAACGAGATCATGGAATCCGCTTTGAATTCATTGGCGCATGGCCTTGTTGTTGTTGATCCCTTCTATCGGATACTTTTTATCAACAAACCCGCGGAGAGGTTGCTCCCCTGGAACAGTCTAGAAAATCAAACCCAGGAAGTATGGGAAAAAATTCTCGATTCAGAGATTTCAGAATTCCTTAAAATGTCCTTGACCTCTGAACAAAACGTAAAAAATGAAGAGTTCATCATAGGTCCCGACAGCCGTGTCCGATTTCTTTCATTAAGCACTTTTCCACTGGTGAAAGATGGAAAGATTCAAGGAACCCTGATTCAGATCGAAGAGATCAGCGATAAAAAAAACAAAGAACTGCGCCTGCGACGAGCCGAGAGTCTTGCAAGCCTCACCACCCTGGCCGCCGGTGTCGCCCACGAGATAAAAAATCCTCTTGGATCGATTGGTATCCATATCCAGCTGATTCAAAAAGCTATCAACACCTCAACACCTGTTAAACCCCAAAGTATTTTAAAGTACCTCGATGTCGTAAATGAAGAACTGGAACGGTTGAATGGCATAGTGGTGGATTTTCTTTTCGCCGTGCGCCCCATGGATATCCACCTTGTAAAAGGCCATATAAACAACCTTGTTACCGAACTTGCTGAATTTCTCCAGTACGAACTTAATGATGCTGGAATAGAAATCAAGATGGAGCTCGAGAAATCTGATGATACAGTATTTATGGATGAAAGGTTTCTCAAACAGGCTGTTCTCAATATTATGAAAAATAGTATGTACGCAATGCCGGAGGGAGGCACCATCAAAATATCAACTCTCTTAGGAAAAGACGATTTCAGGCTGATGATTTCCGACACCGGAGAAGGTATCCCAGAAGAAAACCTAGAAAAGATATTTGAACCTTATTTTACAACTCGGGCGAATGGAAGCGGGCTCGGGCTTACTTTAGTTTATAAAATTGTGAAAGAACACGGCGCAGAAATCCAAGTGCACAGCAGACAGGGTACCGGTACGACGATCACCTTGATATTCCCGCTGCCCGCTCCATCGATCCAAAAACTAATAACAGGGAGTAACGTCCTATGAAACTTGGCATCCTCGTCGTAGACGATGAAAAGAATATCCGTGAAGGCCTTGGCCGAGCCTTGGAACTTGACGGTTACGAAGTGTCACTCGCAGCAGACGGTATGGAAGCTCTCGACCAAATCCAGCGAGGGATAGTCGACCTTGTTATTTCAGATCTCAGAATGCCCAAACTTAGTGGCGAAGATCTGTTGAAAACACTGACATCAAAGTACCCAAGCATACCGGTAATTATACTTACCGGTCACGGTACGATTGAAAATGCAGTTTCCGCCATGAGAATGGGGGCCTATGATTTTCTCACTAAACCGATCAATCTCGATCGCTTGAGCATGATGGTCAAACGCGCTCTGGGAAACAGGGTGCTCGCCCTGGAACACCAGGCCCTCAAACAGGAAGTAGAACGGCTTGAGCAGAAACGGCGCTACTCCCAAATTATTGGAAAAAGCCTACCCATGCAAAAGGTCTTCGACCTTATCAACCAAGTCGCCACGACGCGCGCGTCAGTATTGATCACTGGAGACAGCGGGGTGGGAAAAGAACTCGTCGCTGATTCCCTTCATTACCTTTCCGACAGGCGTGATGGGCCGTTGATCAAAGTCCACTGTGCCGCCCTGAGCGAAAACCTTCTGGAAAGCGAACTTTTCGGGCACGAACGGGGTTCTTTTACAGGTGCTATTAATCAGAAAAAAGGACGTTTTGAACTAGCTGACGGCGGTACGATATTCCTCGATGAAATCGGAGAAATCAGCACGACAGTTCAGGTTAAATTACTCAGGGTTCTCCAGGAGAAAATCTTCGAAAGGGTCGGGGGTGAGAAGAGTATCGAAGTAGACGTAAGACTTATTACCGCGACCAACCGCGACCTTAAAGCCGAAATCGAAGCCGGGCGTTTTCGCGAAGACCTCTACTATCGTCTCAACATTGTCAATATCCATATACCGCCCCTTCGCGAAAGGAAGGACGATATACCCCTGCTCGTCGCCGGATTTATCACCGAGCTCTCCAAGGAAAACAATAAAAATATAGAAGGCATTGAGCCAAAAGCCCGAACCGCCTTGTACAATTACCGTTGGCCTGGAAACGTACGTGAACTGCGCAATACTATCGAAAGTGCGGTGGTCCTTGCAAAAAGCAGCTTTATCACTCTTGACGATTTGCCGCCCTCCCTGCGCAAAGAAGATGAGACAGCCTTTATCAAACTCGACCTGGGAACCTCAATGGCGGACGCGGAGAAAGAAATTATCAGACAGACTCTGAACTACACAAAAAATAATAAAAGCCGCGCCGCTGAAGTTCTTGGTATAGGGCGAAAGACCCTCCATAGGAAACTCGATGAGTACGGATTGACAGCAGAGTTCGGAACAGGAGAACTTTAGCCCCTCGAAAAGAATTTCAACCTTGACCAAGCTCAGACTTTGGGATTAAAATAAATTTACAGCGGCTATCGTATACCGGTATTACCCCAGCTTCCCAAGCTGGAGAAGTGGGTTCGACTCCCATTAGCCGCTTAACATAAAAGCCCCCGCTTGGGGGCTTTTATGTTAAAGAGAAAAAGGGGAGTCGAACCGAGACGAGCGCCGACCGATCAGGGAGGAAAAGCCGACAAGGATGTCGGCGAAAGCGAGTCGAGGCGGCCTGGAGGCCTGAGCCACGACGGCGAAGGCTGGAAGGGACTCCCATTAGCCGCTCTTGTTATCGGGGCGTCAAGCGCCCCTGCTGTTTTGTCGCCCGGTGCTTCCTTCGTTCGCATCAGGCGCTTGTTCATCAAACCGTCAAGCGCCCCTGCTGTTTCGTCGCCCGGTGCTCTCTTCGTTCGCATCAGGCGCTTGTTCATCAAACCGTCAAGCGCCCCTGCTTTTTTGTCGCCCGGTACTCTCTCCGTTCGCATCAGGCGCATTACCACCGAACCGTCAAGCGCCCCTGCTGTTTCGTCGCCCGGTGCTTCCTTCGTTCGCATCAGGCGCTTGCTTTAAACGAAAAAAATTGGTTTATACTTTCACTCTTTTCCGAGTTCTGCTTTTGCAAAAAGATATAAATTTTTTATTCCCAGAACAAGTGGGCTCATCATTTCCCAGTTCAGAGTAAAACCATAGGAATGTCGAAACTTATGACGAAATCTTCGATAAACATCCAGTCTTAATAAGATTTCTTCTGAAATTAAACCCTTGTTTTACTTCAGATGAACTTGCTCAAATCACTCAGTTCTTATAAGGTGGTTATCTGAAGAG
>DYOB01000332.1 GCA_020720765.1 Borreliella garinii | reverse complement strand
CCGCATACGGCTCTTTATCCATGTTCATAAAACCGCCTTACACATACAAGGTTTATAAAAGTCATGATATATCCTAGGAATCGGTAACGGATGTCTTACAAGGTATTGTCCCATTTTTCCCCAACTCATGGTTTTCCTCTGACTTCTTCGGTTCATCCATTTTCGCAACATCCTTTGCACTGCATGCAGGAATCTGACGAGTCCTCTGTAGTTCTCGCTCACTCCATAATATCGAAGATGTCCCTGGACTTTCATCAAAAGAATTTTCCACCATTCATCTATAGAACAGGCATTTCTCACATCCTTGAACCATTGGTTCAAATTAGTCAGCGCCTTGGCAAACCTTGTTCTTTCTGTCTTGCGTCCGATTTTGTATCCACCTCTTCGGGCTCGTGCGTTGTAATGAGTGAATCCAAGAAAGTTAAACGTCTCTTTTGAACCAGTTCCACGCCCGAATGGAATTACTCGTGTCTTTTCAGATGACACCTTCAATCCAAATTTGGCAAGACGTTCCTTGAGTCGTTCCATTATCTTCCGTGCATCTTCCTCTCTTTCAACACAGATAACAAAATCATCCGCATACCTCACCATTCCTACATATCCTCGGCAATCCTTCTTCATCACTCTCTCAAACCACAGGTCGAGAGCATAATGCAGATAGACATTTGCCAAGACAGGTGAGATGTTTCCGCCTTGGGGTGTTCCAACCGTTGTCTCTGTATACTGTCCATTCTCAATAACTCCGCTCCGCAGAAATCTCTTCAGCATCCTACTGAAATTTCTGTCCTCGATGCGGTGTTCAATGAATTTCATCATCCATTCATGGTTAACGTTGTCGAAGAATTTTTCAATATCAACTTCAACGACCCACTGAACTGGATTTTGAAATATCATGTCTCCCAAAGTCCGAAGTGCCTGATGACAACTCCTTCCTTTTCGGAATCCGAACGAACATTCCTCAAACACTGGCTCAAAAGAGGCTTCCAGAATCTTTGTCATCCCAAGTTGGACTATCTTGTCCTCCGTGGCTGGGATTCCTAAAGGTCTTTTCGTGCCATTCGCTTTTGGAATATATACTCGTTTCACGGGTTGTGGTCGATAGCTCCACGATTTCATACGGCTTATCAGTCCTCTGATATTGTCCATCAGATTCTTTCCGTATTCATCAAGTCCTATCCCATCCACTCCAACAGCTTTTCCTCGTTTCAGTTCTTCAAAACATTCAACGAGATTCTTCTCCTGTCCAAGAAGATACTGGACATTTCTGACTTTTGCCTCCTTGCTGAATTTGGCATATCCCATTATTCGTGACAGTTCCGTTTCCATTGTCATCTCGTCCCTCATAGTGGTTGACCTTGTTTCTCCATCACGTTACACATGAACATTCCTCCCTTCGCTCCACGGTCATTACTCGCTTCTACGCTACTATGGAGAAATCCGACTACTCTTCCAGCAACACCAGATTCTCGCTTTTCCAGCTTGTCTCCGATTTCTGTCTCTGCCATAAGACAGACTGAAAGAGTCCTCCCAAGTTCCCGTTGTTTCCCTTTGACATCATAGCATTGCCTAAGACCCCGGGGAAATAATCTCGCCTCACCTCTTACGGCAGAGATTATATTGCCTTCCGATAAATGAAGACCGTCGGCTTTCCCACAGTGAGGTGTTTCGGGGCTCAACACATTCACGACTTTCGTCATTACGCTCTAATGCCTCCGTCCAGACAGCTTCATCCATTTGGTCACCCAAATAAATGTGTCATTCAGTAATACACTGTTGGTTAGACTTTGTGTATATTGGATTCGCACCAACTGGAAACAACGTGTTTTGCTTGGCGCACTCAT
>DYOB01000011.1 GCA_020720765.1 Borreliella garinii | reverse complement strand
CAGAACACCTCATCCATCGGGCCAGAGCCCAGCTATGGCCCTCAGTCTTCGGTGCCCTGAGCATCCCAGCTCCCCGGTCCTGTGGCAAAATCTCAAGCGCAATAGGCTCCTAGAATGCTTGGCCGACAAATTTACGTCTATTGTGTTGGGTTTTTGATGACAGGACGCCCCGAACTTTTAGAATACGCGGGACTCGGTGTGAGGTACCTTATTGACTGGGGCTGGGACCGTGCATACGGCGGTTGGCACGAGATTTTTAGCGAAGACGGTACTCCGAACCGGGGGATAAGTGGGCCCAGGATATGGCCTACGCTGCGCAGGGGGTGGGTGCCTATTATTTTGTAACCCGGGACCCCGAGGCTCTTGAATACCTCGAGAAGACGCGAAACTTGATTATGGATCCCAACAAGTACTGGGACGTAGCTAACGGTCGTGTTCTCGATGGAATGAGTCACGACCTCCATACACCAAAAGACCAGTCGGGGGGCGGATTCGAGTTGGTTGCCGGACTCGACCAGATCAACGCTTATATGGTCCTGGTCCAGCCAGTCCTGCCTTCACAAGAACTCAGGGATGGCTGGGCAGAGGATCTCAGAAAACTTGCCACAGGTGTTTTGGAAAATTTTTGGCAGGATGGCGTCTTTTTCGGTCAGAGCGCCCGGGTGGGGAATTTTTCCTCGAGGCATACCGATCTCGGACATAATATGAAAAGCCACTGGATGATGGGTCTGGTAGGAGAACTCGTGGGATACGAACCCTGGACCCGTTTCTCCACCTGGAGCGGAATTCCCTGGATAGGCCAAGGCTTCGACGAAGAGTTTGGTATCTGGGGTGGCTCGATGGTTTTGTCGATAAAACATACGGGGAGGTTTTTCCTGACATTGGTCCGGATGGAGAACCCCGAAGGTACGATAATTCTTCTACTGCTAAAGTGTGGGAATGGAAAAATGGATTTCATTCTTCTGAACACGCCTTGATTCTCTACCCGCACGGCAGATGGCTGGAAGGAAGGCCTGTCGAGTTGTATTTTGCTTTTCCTGCGAACGTCGCTTCCTTTGCATTGTCACGTCCTTATCTTTGGTCAGGGGATGAAACTGACAGGCGTATACTGGGTGATGTCCAAGTTGGAACGAGAAGGTTGAAGAAAGTAAAAATCTCGTGGGATTTATAACGCATTGACGGCGCGGGAAAGAAAGGTTAATCTCTGAGTAGGAGTTTAGCAATGAATAAATACAAGCTATTCCCACCTGTTAGGATTGAAAACCGTACCTGGCCGGATAAAGTGCTCGATCATGCACCCAGGTGGGTATCGGTCGATCTCAGAGATGGAAACCAGGCCCTTATCAACCCCATGAGCGTCGCGCAGAAACTCGAAATGTTCGATCTTCTCGTAGAGCTGGGTTTTAAGGAGATAGAGATAGGGTTTCCCTCTGCGTCCCAGATCGAATTTGATTTTATGCGCAGGCTGATCGAGGAAGGCCGGATTCCCGAAGACGTTCTGGTCCAAGTTCTCTGTCAAGCGAGGCAGCACCTTGTAGACAGAACTTTTGAATCGGTACAGGGTGCAAAAAATGTCATATTCCACCTCTACAGCAGCACCTCGCCCGCCCATAGAAAATATACCTTTAACCTTGATAAAGCCGAGGTGAAAAAGATGGCTATTGAAGGGGTTGAAATGGTGAAAAGAGGTATAGCTTCCGTACCCGGAGCCAATTTTATCCTCGAGTACTCACCCGAAAGCTTTACACAAACAGAATTAGAGTATGCGCTGGAGGTCTGTGAGGCTGTTCATGAGACCTGGGGTTATGACAAGGATATTATTTTTAATTTACCTGCAACGGTTGAGGTTTCAACCCCGAATATACATGCGGATCAGATAGAATGGTTCGGCCGCAACCTATCCCACCGTTCTAAGGTTACACTTTCCCTTCATACGCATAATGACCGTGGAACAGGTCTTGCAGCCGGAGAACTCGGACTTTTGGCAGGGGCTCAAAGGGTAGAAGGAACCTTGTTCGGCAATGGCGAGAGGACGGGAAACCTCGACATTGTCACCATGGCTTTAAACATGTATTCGCAGGGGATTGAAACTGGACTGGACTTTACGAACCTTCCCGATCTGGTCAGCAAATACGAGGATTTCACCGAGATGAGCGTCCATCAGAGGCATCCTTACGCCGGTGAGCTTGTCTTCACAGCTTTTTCAGGCAGCCACCAGGACGCCATCAAGAAAGGCTTGGACTATCGAACACAAAAGGGAGACCCTGATGCTCTCTGGGATGTTCCCTACCTTCCTGTCGATCCTTTAGACCTGGGGAGAACTTACGAAGCTGTAATACGGATCAACGCTCAGAGCGGAAAGGGTGGGGTAGCCTACATCCTCAAAGAAAAATTCGGCTTGGATATTCCTAAGTCCATGCACCCTGAAGTTGGGATGCTTGTGAACACCTACGCTGATAGAAAAGGAAAAGAGCTTTCTGCGGAAGAAATCTGGGGAATCTTTGAAAGTGAATATCTGAGCAAAGAAAAACCGATTAAACTCGTCAGTTTTTCCGGGGAAACTATTTCAAAGGACAGCCATTTAACCCGGTGTGAAGCTGAAATCACCATCGACGGAAACCCTCAAACCCTGAAAAGCGACGGACACGGGCCTATTGACGCTTTTGCGTCAGCTTTCAGGCAGCTCGGGTTTGGTGATTTCAAGGTAACGGATTTCCATGAAAACGCTGTGACAACAGGAAGTGAAAGCCGTGCAGCAGCCTTTGTCCTGGTTTCGAGGAAGGATGGGTTAAAAGCCTGGGGCTGTGCTATCAGTGAAAGTATTACTGAGGCCGGTATCGAAGCGCTTATCTGCGCGGTGAACAGGGCCCAGGCTGCTGTATTATCTCGGGCGAAAAGCTCTTCGTAAAAGAGACTCCCAGGTTTCTCGGGTTAATAGACCGTTAGGGGGAAGACCTTCCCGCTGTTGAAAAACTTTGAGGGTGGTTTCTGTCCTACGGTCTATTCCTGCAAAACCATCGAGAAGTTCCTCCCCTAGGTCAATTTCTGCCGCCAGCAAAAGAATTTGAATAGCAGCGATGCCTGGGTTTGTCCTGTTGTTCTGGGGAAGGGTGCCTCTGTTACTGAGAATCCCTCTTACCCCTGCCATAAGTTGCTCCCCGCTGAATATTTCCTGCGGCCTTTGGCCCCGTGAACCGCCGTTTGTATAAATACCTATGGGACCAATAAATTTTTCAAAATCTTCATCGGTATAAACCCTGGCTGGGAGAGTCCTTTGACTCTGGGTTCCACCAGGGCTTGTAGAGGGTTGCGTTATAGTGTTCGAATTGGCTGGGGGCATTTGAACTTGGGGAATTTCAGTGACCGGAGTCTCTGGCACACGTATCAGAGGGTTGGTGTTTTGATAAGGTGTTTCTGTTCTTTTCTGAGGTGTTTCAACGAAAGGTTCAGTGGAAATGGTCATAGGCAAGGAAGTTATTTTCGGTTGTGCTTGTATCCCTTTCACAATGAAATCCGGTAAGAAACTGCCTACGGGGAGGGTTCCCCTTTCAAGGAGAATCTCCACCAGGAGTGTGTTTGCTTCCTCGCTTGTCCAGTGGCCGTCTATGATTCCTTGGTAGATCATTCGGGTATTATCCATTCCTAATCGGCGTTCCAATTCCTCACCGCCGGGACTGCCTAAATATTTATAGATTTCCTGAAGGTAGTTTTCTGCCTCAGCCTCCCGAATTGTAGGGACCTGTCCCCAGACAGGGTGTAAAAGAAGCATGATCCCTATAAGTTGGAATAGAACTTTCATACTTCTTTATCGGAACTTATGCCCTTGCAGAAAACTTCATTTTACATTTATGATGGTTTTCACTCCGGAGGCTTCATGCGACTTGAGGTATTTTTTTTCCCTGCCGAATCCGACTCTCGGATTCGACGGATTCAACAGCATTTTCAACACGCCAACTTTCATCCCGGCCATATTCGGGTAGGCGACGTCTACTTGATTTCAGAATGGGAAGGATTAAGTCAAGACTTGGCTCTAAAAGTTCTGTGCGATCCTATAGCCCAGCGCAGTTTCTACGAGCCCGGTGCAGATTCGCTTTTACCGGGGTGGAATCTAGCGGTTGAAATTTCATTTAAACCCGGTGTTACAGACCCGACGGCATTAACCGCAAGCCAGGCTTTAAAACTTGCATCCGGGAGACCACGGTCCGGTATGGTCGTACCTGCTACCCTCTATCTTTTTTCCTTTGAAAAACAACCCAGTTACCAAGACGCCAAAGAGATTTCATTGATGTTCTTTAATCCTTTGATCCAAGAAGCAAGGCTTATTTTTCCTGACTCAGCTCTTTGGATGACTGAAACGCCGCCCCCGAAGGTTTTCATAAAACCCCAAGTCGAATTGATTCCATTGACGAATCTTGAGTTTTCTGCTCTTGAAGAATTGAGCTCGAAACGTCTTCTAGCCTTGAGCGGTGAAGAGATGAAGGCCATTCAAAATTACTATAGGGACCCAAAGGTTCAGGAAGAACGAAAGTCCAAAGGTTTGGGTATCGAACCCACCGATGTGGAACTTGAAATGCTGGCCCAGACTTGGAGCGAACACTGCAAGCATAAGATCTTCCAGGCTGATATTGAGTACCATCAAACACAAACAGGTGAATTGAAAAAGATAAGCTCTTTGTATAAAACATACATTAAAAACACGACGAAACTCCTAGAGCCTTTGCGCCCGTTTTTACGCTCCGTTTTTACGGATAACAGCGGTGTCATCGCTCTTGATGACGAGAACCTTGTGTGTTTTAAAGTTGAGACTCATAACAGCCCTTCAGCGCTCGATCCCTACGGTGGCGCCATAACTGGAATAGTAGGTGTCAATAGGGATATTTTGGGAACCGGTCTTGGCGCAAAGCCTATTTGGAACACAAATGTACTCTGCTTCGGACCCCCTGAAACTCTTCCAGAAAATGTCCCCAAGGGATTGTTGCCGCCGTTACGGGTTTTGGAAGGAGTGCATAAAGGTATTGTCGACGGTGGAAACCATTCCGGCATCCCGACGGTTTCGGGGGCATTTCTCTTCGATGACTCGTACTTAGGCAAGCCTCTAGTTTTTTGCGGGACTGGAGGGATACTTCCGCACACCATACTTGGGAAAAATTCTTGGGAAAAATCCGTGACTCCCGGAAGTCTTGCGGTGATGTGCGGGGGGAGGATAGGAAAAGACGGTATCCACGGGGCGACGTTCTCAAGCCTTGCACTCGATGATTCCAGCCCAACCTCTGCTGTGCAGATTGGCGACCCCATCATCCAAAAAATCATGACCGACTTTCTTCTCGAAGCCAGGGACCTCGGTCTTTTCGAGTCCCTGACCGACAACGGTGCTGGGGGTCTTTCAAGTAGTCTTGGTGAAATGGCCCAGTCCAGCGGAGGAATCAGGGTGGACCTAGAAAAATGCCCCCTAAAATATCCCGGGCTTGCGAGTTGGGAAATCTGGATCAGCGAGTCCCAGGAGAGGATGAGTTTCTCTGTCCGCCCTGAACTCTGGAATGACTTTTCCAGCCTTGCCATAAGACGTGGCGTAGAGGCGACGGTCATAGGAACCTTTACAGATTCTGGTAAAGTTGAGCTTCTAGACGGGGGAACGCTTGTCGGTTTGATGGATATGGGATTCCTTCATGAGGGTTTGCCGACCATGAAACTCAAAGCCGTTTGGAGCCCGCCAGTTTTTGACGAAACACCACTCGGAATAATCGATTGTTCCGAACTTCTTCTAAAAATATTATCCGACCCGAATGTTGGAACAAAAGAGTCTTTGATCAGGCAGTACGACCACGAGGTCCAGGGAAGGAGTTTGGTAAAACCTTTCACTGGGATTGGGAGCGACGGTCCTTCCGACGGAGGGGCTTTGAAGTTGGCACCGGGACACCCCCATGCGGTAAGTGTCACCCACGGCGTATGTCCGCGTGTTGGTGACCGAGATGCCTACGCTATGGCGCAATGCGCTGTAGACGAGGCCCTTCGTGCGCATGTTGCCCTCGGAGGCGACCCAGAGTTCGCAGCAGTACTCGATAACTTTTGCTGGCCTGACCCTGTCCAAAGTATGAAAACTCCCGATGGTGAATATAAACTCGCCCAGTTGGTTCGTGCAAACGAAGGGCTTCAAGATGCCTGTTTGGATTATCAGTTACCGATCATTTCCGGTAAAGATTCTATGAAAAACGATGCCTGGGCCGAGGGAAAGAAAATCTCGGTGAGGCCGACTCTGTTGATTTCCCTGCTTGGAAAAATCCCTTATGCAGAAAAAGTTCCTGATACAGATTTTCTTTCCGAAGGAGACGTCATTTTCCTTGTAGGAGAAACCAGTAGACATTTGGCAGGATCTATGGCTGAACGTATTTTGCAACGATCGTTAACTGGTATCCCCCTTCCGAATACAGAAAAAGCTTTTAGTCTTTACAAAACCATGCATGCGGCCATCAACGAAGGTTTGCTGTCAAGCGTTCATGACCTCAGCGACGGCGGACTTGCCGTTGCCCTGGCTGAAAGTTGTATTGGCGGCAGACTCGGCGCTTCCATTGAACTCGAGGAGCTTGCCTTAGTTTCAGGTTTAAGCAGTGAAGAAATACTCTTTAGCGAAACCCCTTCAAGATTTCTCGTCTCCGTTTCACGTGTAAAACTTGACGCATGGAAAGAATCGATGAATGGCCAACCCCACTTAAAAATTGGTGTGACTACCGGAAGAGCAAGCCTTGAAGTCAAGGATTCTGAACGAGTCGTTTTGGATATTTCCATGGAGTCTTTATTAAAAAGCTGGCGAACTTGTGAAGAGGTATGGTCATGAAAATTAGAGTTCTCATATTCACTGGTTATGGAATCAACGCTGACAACGAATTAGAGTGGGCCTTTCAAGCGGTGGGAGCCAGTCCAGAAAGACTGCATGTTTCAGAAATTCTCGAAAAACCTGAAATCTTGAAAAACTACCAAATTCTAGCGTTTCCAGGCGGGTTTAGTTACGGCGATCACCTCGGTTCCGGAAGGGTTTTTGCACAGCTATTAGAAAGACAACTTTCCCAGCCGCTGGCTGATTTTATTCAAAAAGGGTTGATTATCGGTATATGTAATGGTTTTCAAGTCCTAGTGAAACTCGGTATCCTCCCAATGACAGATAAAATTCTCAAGCCGGAAGCAAGTTTGGTTCCCAACTCCGGGGGGCGGTTTATCGACAAGTGGGTTCAGGTAAAGGTTCAAAAAGATAATGGTTCACCCTGGTTAAAAGGTTTATCGGTTCTGGATTTACCCATCCGCCACGGGGAAGGGCGGTTTATTGCCCACCCGGAAACCCTCAGCCGGATGCAGCAGAATAGCCAAATAGCTTTTGTGTACTCGGACAACCCCAACGGCTCGATGCTGGATATTGCTGGGATCACCGACCCATCGGGAAGGGTTTTCGGATTGATGCCTCACCCGGAAGCCTTTATCGAGAGAACACAACACCCCTTGAGAAGAAGAATTCCGCCATCTATGCCCACGGGATTAACTCTTTTTCAAAATTCTGTCGATGAATTCAAATAAATGTAAGGGTGCACACTTGATACAATGTACCGATATTATTAGGATAAAGCGATGATTGAACCAGGATCTAAAATTATTAGCCGACAGGATCTGGAACGCGAAATTTTTGATCTTAAAAATTTACTTGTCGTCAGTAAGAGTCTTAACTCCACCCTTGACTACAATATCCTTACAGATAGTATCCTCTACACTTGTTTGGGCTCCCTCACCGTCGTTAAAGCAGGTTTCTTTTCTAAAAAAAGTGTCGACAGCGTAGCCTTTACCCTGCATAGGAATTATCTGGGTTTTGATCTCTCCCACGAGGAAGACTACGGTATCGTAGAAAAAGGACCTCTCATCGAGTATCTTTCAAAAAATAGCAGGTGCCACAACCTCGAACAAATTCGAAACACTATCACTTCTGATCATGAAGTACAAGCCTTAGAAGTACTTTCCCCGAGCATTATCGTGCCCATGAAAGCTAAGGGTATCGTGAATGGGCTCCTGGTCCTCGGAGATAAAATTGACGGGACGGATTTCAGCCAGAGGGATCGCGATTACCTTGAAAATATAGCGAACTTTGCTGCCATTGCCATCCATAATGCCTTCTTATTCGAAATGACCACGACAGATATGATGACAAAATTGAAGATGAAGCATTTCTTTATGAATTCCCTCAGGGAAAAGATGGAGTTCTCCCCCGAAAGCGACCTCAGCATTGTTATGATCGATATCGACCACTTTAAAGTACTTAACGACACATACGGTCACCTTACAGGGGACGAAGTTCTGAAAAAGGTAGCAAGACTTATCCAGGAGACCGTCCGCCAGGTCGATATAGCGGCCAGATACGGTGGAGAAGAATTTATTGTCCTTCTCCCGGATGCCAATATTTCCCTTGCGAAGGTCGTCGCGGAAAGGATCCGCAGGAATATCGCTGAGAACCCCACAGGTATCGAAGGTCAGCTCTTTCCGGTGACCATTTCCCTCGGTGTCGCCCAATACAATACGTCAAAAGACCTTACCGAAAGGCATTTTATTGAAAGAGCGGATCAAGCCTTGTATAGATCTAAGGAACACGGGCGCAACCAAGTGACGGTTGCCAACTGATGCAGGAAACGCCAGCCATAGCTCTTCATAGAAAACTGAAAGGAAAAATCCGGGTACATGCATCTAAGGAAGTTAAAACCCCCGAAGATTTATCGCTCCTTTATACCCCGGGGGTTGCAGAGGCTTGCAGGTTGGTCGTAGAGGACCCCAGTCAGGTATGGGAGTTGACGGGTATCGGGAATACCGTCGCAGTTATCAGCGATGGAACGGCTGTTCTAGGGTTAGGCAATATCGGACCCTCGGCCGGACTTCCTGTTATGGAAGGAAAGGCCCTTCTTTTTCAGCAATTCGCAGGGATCCACGCCGTCCCCCTAGTCCTTGGCACCACGGACCCAGAAAAAATCGTGGAAATCTGCGCGGCCCTTGCACCAAGTTTCGGCGGTATCAATCTTGAAGATATCAGTGCGCCGAGGTGTTTCGAGGTGGAAACCCGTCTCCAGGAACGCCTGAATATCCCTGTCTTTCACGACGACCAGCATGGAACTGCAGTTGTTGTTTTAGCTGGTATTATCAACGCTCTAAAGATTCTAAATAAATCGCCCCTCAATACGCGGATAGTTCTCAATGGAGCGGGCGCAGCCGGAAACGCTATAGCGATTGCTCTCCTGGAATACGGATTCAGTAACCTAATAATATGTGATAAGGCTGGAATCCTCAATGCAGAAGATCCCTTGATTTCGCCCCATCATCTGCAATTGGCACTTAAAACAAACCCTGAAAACTTCAAGGGTCAACTCAAAGAGGCTCTTTTCAGGGCGGATATTTTTATAGGAGTCAGCGGGCCGGGTGTTTTAACCCTGGAAATGATCCAAAGCATGGGAGATAACCCAGTTATTTTTGCCCTGGCCAACCCAACCCCGGAAATTTTACCCGAGCAAGCCATGATGACAAAGGCGAAAATCTTGGCTTTCGGAAGATCGGATGTCCGGAACCAAATTAATAATGTTTTGGCTTTCCCTGGGCTTTTCCGTGGTGCACTCGATGTTAGAGCAAGTAGAATAAGCGAAAGGATGATGTCTGCCGCCTCGTTGGCTCTCGCTTCCCTTGTAACAGGAGAGGAACTCGAGGAGAATATCGTTATTCCCAGGGCCTTTAACCCAAGAGTTGCCTATTCTGTCGCCTTGGCCAGCGCAAAAGCAGCGCAGGAACAAGGTTTAGCGGGTTTGTTTTTCGAAGATTCTCAGCTTAAAGCCCTCATTCAAAGAAATATTGGTATTTCTCAAGTTTGAAATGCTTTTTATTATCCCTTATCATGGATAATAAGGATGGAGAATATGCCCAATGATAAAGCATTTCAGGAAAAGATAGGCGATGGTCTAGTAAGGATTGGTTCTCTCACAAAGGAGCAGGCGGATCATGTTATTCTGCTCCAGAAGGATGGCGATAAAAGACTTTTCGGCGAAATTGCGATTTCATTAAAATACATTGAGTTTGAGTCCTTAATTAAGTATCTTGCATCTCAGAAGGGGTGAAGTTCATGTTTGTTACAGCCGAGGTTTGGACCATAGCCCGAACCGAAAAAGGCAACGCTGTTCTTATCAGACCCGTTGGGGGAAACCTGGCGGTTCCTATTTTTATCGGTGCCCTTGAGGCACAAAACATACTTTTAGGTATGGGGGAGGTCGATATTCCACGGCCTATGTCCCATGATCTTATGCTTAACGCTATCAGAACTATGGGGGGAGAAATCCTTCAGGTTGAAATTCATACTTTGACCGAGGGCACTTTTTTTGCGAACGTTCTCATCTCCCACGACGGTCAGCGGACGACTCTCGATGCCAGGCCTAGCGACGCCTTAGCCCTGGCGGTGAGGGCCAATTGTCAGGTTTATATAGAGGAATCCATCATCGAAGAAGCGGGAATTTCAACGAGTTCGGTGAAGGGGGCGCCACCTATCAGCTCAGGTGAGGATCAAGAAGACGAGTTTCTTAAAGGCCTAAACCAAGGGATTGCAGGAATAGTTGAAGATTCTGAAGAAAGCCTGGCTGAATTTGTCGACGCTATGGAAGGTGCGCAGATTGTCCATGAAGACCCTAAATCCAGGCAAGAGCTCGAAAAGAAACTCAAATTCTTTGTTGATCAGGAATTATACGAGGATGCGGCAAGAATTCGCGACGAAATAAAAAAGTTGGATTGACGGCAGGGCATTTCCGGCTTAGGATGATAGAGATATCACCAAAGAGGAACTCATGCGTTTTCCAAAAATTAAAAAGCCGCTGACAGGAATAGCCATTCCGCTCAGCGCCATAAGGACTCAAGAGACTACAGCCATTGGCGAGTTTCCTGATCTTGCTGTTCTGGGCGGTCTATGCCAAAAACTCGGAATAGAAGTCATCCAGATTCTCCCTGTGAACGATACGGGCCTGGAAAGTTCACCCTATAGCGCCTTAAGTGCTTTCGCCCTGCACCCTGTCTATTTGAGAATACAGGATATTCCGGGGCACGAGCAGATCAAGACAGAACTTGCTACCTTTAACGCCCGCTATTCCAAGACTCAGCGTTTGGATTTTAAGAATATTCTGCTCGATAAGCTGAAAATTCTCCGCAATCTCTACGAAGCCTTGGGAAAAGAAATTCAGGAAAATCCCGAATTATCGGGTTTTATCGAAAAGAATCCCTGGATCGTTCCCTACAGTGTTTTCATGGACCTGAAGTTGAAAAACCAGTGGTCGGGGTGGCAGAGTTGGACTTCTTTCAGAAATCCGTCCCTTGAGGAGATTCAGAAATACTGGATCGATCCTTCAACAAGGCAAGGCGCCTATTTCTTTGCGTGGCTCCAGTTCCACTGTGAAAACCAGTTGAAGAACGCATCGATGAAACTGGAAGAAATGAATGTCTCCTTAAAAGGCGACATTCCGATTTTAATCAACGAAGATTCAGCCGATACCTGGGCTTATCCGGATACCTTCGCTCTTGAACTTCGTGCAGGGTCTCCACCCGACGAAGGAAGTCCGGAAGGTCAAAACTGGGGTTTTCCCATTTACAAGTGGGAAGTTCTTGCGAAGGACGGGTACCGCTGGTGGAAGGAAAGGATTTTGCAGGCGGACAAGTTTTACCATGCCTATAGGATCGACCATGTTCTGGGGTTTTTCAGGATTTGGGCCACCCCGCAGGAAAACTTCTCCTCCAACCTCGGATATTTCCTCCCTTCCAAGTTTTTTTCACCTAAGGATCTTGAAGTGAAAGGCTTCGGCGGCGACAGACTCTTATGGTTATGCGAACCCCATATGTCTGGAAGTCTTTTAAGGGATAATTTAGGGTTGGAATGGGCTGAGGCTGTAAAATTTGCTCTGGAAAAATTAGGCAATGAAGACCTTTACCGCTTTCAGAAAAAGATCGTCGGTGAAAAAGCGCTCTCCGAACTCAATCTTTCACCCCATGCAAAGTTCTTCCTTATGGGTGAATACCGCAACCGGGCCTTATTAAAAATCAACGATGAAGCCTACACACCCAGTTGGACCTACTATAAATCTCGGGCCTACGCCTCGTTGAATGACCATGAAAAATGGATTTTTGACAGCTTAGCCCAGGAACTCTGGAGAAACTCCGAGGACCTCTGGAAGGTACAGGGTGATGCACTTATGGATTTTATGAAGAACACAGCCCCGATGCTTGTTTGTGCAGAGGATTTAGGCGCCATTCCGGACTGCGTACCCGAAGTTCTTGAAAAACACAAGATCCTAGGCCTTCGGATACCCCGGTGGTCCAGGAATTGGAACCATCCTGGACAGCCCTATTACCCCGTAGAGGATTATCCTTTCTTATCGGTATGCGCTCCATCGGTTCACGATACGAGTACCATGCGGCAATGGTGGCGGGAAGAACCCGACCACCACGGTTTTCTTGAATCTTTGGGCATCAACGAAGTTCTGGGTGAAGATTATGATATAGAAACGGCCGTAAAAGTCATCCGCGGGCTGATGCAATCCCGCTCGGCATTAACCATTCTTCCCTTACAGGATTTTCTTGCTCTCTCGGATGATCTGAGGACGGATAATCCTGAAGACGAGAGAATTAACCTGCCTGGAACGGTCACTGATAAAAACTGGACATATCGGATCAAGGTTTCGGTGGAAGAACTAGCAAACCATAAAATATGGTGCGAACTCATCTTGAGTATGACAAAAGTACGTGGGGACATGGCATTGCTTGATGGCGTGAAGGAGGTTTCACCGTGAGCTTGATAATAAAACTGAGTAAGCTTGAAAAACAGCTAAGGCCTTTGACCCGCAGGGTTAAAATGGAATTCCACATCAATAGGTCAAGCCGTGACTTTTATGAATTTGACCAGGAACTTTTTTCCCTGACGGGAAATGTCGTTTTTACAAACTTTCTCGGCACCCGTGTATTTGCGAAGAAAATGAACGATAAGAGGGATCTTGTCAATCATCCGGAACTTTCTATTCTACCAGGTCAACTCAATGCAATGGGGTTGATTGATGAGATCCTACACTATGTAGCTGAGCTCTACCGCAAAGAGACGAGCAAGGATATTTTCCAACAAGCCATGGGTTTTCTCAATGAAAAAATGGGCCCCCTGGAGTTCGACAGGCTACTTTTTGCCTTTGTCGAAGAGTTTCCCGGTATCCAGGTTTATAGAGGTGAGCTGACCCCTGAAGCGTATCTCAGCGGAACAACCGACGGAATTTCCAATAAAGAAATGGTTCTTGAAGAAATTTTGCTACTTTGGCTTGCCAACGTGAACCCTGCTTTTTCCCCCTACCTTGAGCTCTTCGATGATTTATCTTTAAAAGAAAATACCTCGTATTCTAAGTTTAACGGCCTCCTCCATGAATTCTTTCAGGGGCAGCCCTTTTTCGGCCCCGATAACCAGAATATTGTTGATTTGCTTAGGGCTCCGGCTATTGCGGTTCCGCATTCCCTCCAGGGACAGCTTCAATATATGATAGACAGGTGGGGTTTGCTCCTCGGGAAATTCCTTATGAGGCTTCTGAGTTCACTGGACTATCTTAAAGAAGAAGGCCGTCTTTTCTGGCGGGCTGGATTTTCAAAGGAAGGCTACGATCAGGCCTTAAGTTTTACCGGCGAGGAGATCGAGGCTTTCAGTCCAGATAAAGAATGGATGCCCAAGACCATACTCTTAGCTAAAAGCACCTTGGTTTGGCTCGATCAGCTCACAAAGAAATATCAGCGTGAAATACGAAGGCTGGATCAAATCCCCGACGAAGAGTTGGACCAGATCGCCCACAGGGGTTTTAATTCCCTATGGCTTATCGGTTTATGGGAACGTAGCAAGGCTTCAAAAAGGATCAAGCAGATGTGCGGGAACCCTGAAGCAGAAGCCTCCGCATACTCGCTCTATGACTACGATATCGCTTGGGAATTAGGTGGCTGGGACGCTATGGCCAATCTCCGGGAAAGAGCCTGGAAACGTGGCATCAGGATGGCAGCCGATATGGTCCCCAACCATACCGGGATCGACAGCAAGTGGATCAGCGAACACCCGGACAGATTCCTCCAGTTGCCGTACAGCCCTTACCCCAACTATACCTTCCACGGTACGGATTTAAGCCAGGATTCCAACCTTGAAATCAAGATCGATGACCACTACTACGACCGTTCCGATGCTGCCGTGACCTTTATGTACAGGCATAAACACACGGGGCAAGTAAGGCATATCTACCACGGAAACGACGGTACGAGTATGCCCTGGAACGACACTGCGCAGCTGGATTTCCTTAACCCGGAAACACGCGAAGCGGTTATCCAAGTCATCCTCCATGTAGCCAAGAATTTTCCAGTGATACGTTTCGATGCGGCGATGACACTCGCTAAAAAGCATATTCAAAGGCTTTGGTTCCCCTTGCCTGGTTCAGGCGGGGATATTGCGAGCAGATCCGAGCACGCACTTTCAAGAGAAGATTTTGAAAAAGCCATACCCATCGAATTCTGGCGTGAGGTCGTCGACAGAGTTGCGAAAGAGGTGCCCGATACCCTGCTTCTCGCTGAGGCTTTCTGGATGATGGAAGGATACTTTGTACGTACGCTCGGCATGCACCGCGTTTACAACTCGGCTTTTATGCATATGTTCAAAAAAGAGGATAACGAGAAGTACAGGTATACCATAAAGAACACCTTGGAATTCGACTCCGAAATTCTTAAAAGGTTTGTGAACTTTATGAATAACCCCGATGAAGAGACAGCTGCGGTGCAGTTTGGGACAGGGGACAAGTATTTCGGGGTGGCGACGGTTATGGCTACCATGCCTGGAACACCTATGTTTGGACACGGACAGGTTGAAGGTTTCCGCGAGAAGTATGGTATGGAATACAGGAAATCTTATTGGAACGAACAGGAAGATGCAGGACTTATTGAGCGCCATGAGAGGGAAATTTTTCCCTTACTCCACAAGCGGTATCTTTTTGCTGAAGTAAGAAACTTCTTCCTTTATGACCTTTGGTCAAATGGCGGCTCCGTCAATCAAAACGTCTTTGCCTATTCTAACCGTCACGGCGGAGAAAGCGGTCTTGTTCTTTATAACAATTCTTTTGAACAGGCAACTGGTTGGATAAAAATGAGCGCTGGCTTTGCTGTAAAAAAAGAAGACGGGGCAAAAGAAATAAAGCAGGCTGAACTTGGCTTTGCTCTGGGGCTCCACTTGCAGAACGACGCTTATGTACTTATGAGAGAACTCAACTCCGGACTCTGGTTTATCCGCAAGTCTCCTGAAATTATTTCTAATGGGCTCTTTGTCGATCTTCAGGGCTACCAGAAACAAGTTTTTCTCGACATCCATGAGGTTATCGACTACGATGGTAAGTTCTCACACCTCCACAATACCCTCAACGGCTCCGGAGTTGAAGATATCGAAGAAGCTCTGATGCAAATTCAGCACCCGGAACTTTACGGAGCTTTCGACGAACTGATGAATCCTTTGCGTTTGACAGAGCTTTACCAGGCTATACAGGCAAATGAAAGCATCGACGAAAGCTTCTGGAGAGGGCTTGAAGCAAGACTTCTTAAATGGACATTTCAAGCTAAAGATGCCTGTCACGGAAAAGGAGATCCGCACCTCGCTGCTGTGAATTCACGGAGAGAACTTGGAATACTTGAAGAGCTGTTGAACCTGCCATTAGAATACGCTGATCATAAAATCATAACCGGAACCCTGGGCATTTTGGACATTAAATTCCGTGAGCCCAGTAAGTTGCCGTATTCACTTCTTATGTACGCCATTCTCTCGAGCCTCGGTGAAGTGACTGGTGAAAAAGATTCGCTTTTCATGAGCCGGACCCTTCTGGAGGAATGGTTATTCGATAAGCGCCTCAAACGTTACCTCATCCAAACCGGCATGAACCAAGGCGAAGCACAGCATCTCATCCATATGATGAAGTTTTCATTTGATCTCCGCGGATGGTTCGACGAGACTGCCGATGAAAGACTCGGACCCGGAGTCTTACTCGAAAAGATTCTACGGATAACAGAAGTCAGGGTGCTCTTTGGGGAGAACTGGTGGGAAGGGGAGAGATACATCAATAAAGACGGGTTTGAGTACGCCCACCTCTGGTTCTTAGCAGTCGGGATGCTGGATATTTTACGGGAAAACGAAGGAGAATCGGCTCGTATTAAATCCATAGAAAAGATATCCAAAACACTCCAAATCTGGTCGGATGCAGCCCTCGAAAGCGGGTATAAACTTGAAGGGATGTTGGATATTCTTATCCCCAAACGGAAAGTACAGATGGAAGCCAAGGTTAAAGCTGTGAAGAAAACCGTAAAAGAAAAAGAATAGAAGGTCAAAAAAAACTGCGGGTAAAACCGCAGTTTTAAAAACAGATTTCTAGTAGAGAAAAATCGTCATCAAACCTATCGGTGCCGGTAAGCCCCTGAATTTGGTGGAAAATGTTAAGGACGTGTGATCCTTCAGCACGGGGGTGAAGGGAAAGTATGTCGGTAAATTCTTTGAAGATCATCATTTTATTGGTATTTTTTTTAACTTCGTAGACTCCATCGCTAAACAAATACAACCTGCTTCCCGCTAAGATTTCGTGTTTTCTTGTTTCATACTGATAATCCATATCCACGCCTATGATCATATCGGTGGTCGTCAACTGTTCGTAAACAGGCTCTTCGTTGGTCCAGTGTATAAGGATGGCAGGTGGTGCACCCGCACTTGCAAAGCTCATGGTTTTATCAGCGGAGTTGTAGACACCGTACCAAATAGTAAAATACATGTTGTTCTGGTGCTCCATGGGAAAAGCATGGTTTAGGGCCTCGAGAACAGAATGGGGTTTCATAAAGTCGGCGTTAGGAAGGCTTTGTGATCTCAGAACGTTCATGACTGAAACAGAGAGTAGGGCTGCACCGATTCCGTGCCCTGAAACGTCGAGAAGATAAATAGCCAGATGCTGATCGTCAATCCAATGATAGTCAAAAAAATCCCCGCCCAATTTTTTTGACGGCTGAAAAACCCAGTCGGCGCAGACTTGGGATCTTAGCGGGGTAGGAAGAAGACCTCTGACATAAGTGGCAGCTTCAGCGAGTTCTCTTTCAAAAAGAATTTGGTAAGATTTTAGTTCTTCCATCATAAGAAGTTCTTTATCGCGGGAGCGCTTTTTATCAAGACTCGCCGATATACGCGCCTTCAGAAGAACCGGGTCGTAACTTTTGCTCAGGTAGTCTTCTGCTCCAAGGGCTATACACTGAATGACGGATTCGGTCTCTTCCAAGGCACTGATCATAATTACAGGAATATGTTTTAAATCCGGGTCGGACTTTATCTTCTCCAAGACTTGATAACCGTTCAGACCCGGCATAAGGACATCCAGGAGGACAAGGTCGAAGGTATTTTCACGGAGCATCTTCAAGGCTTCAAATCCATTCTGTGCAGCCTGCGGTTTGTGTCCCTGGCGTTCAAGTTGCCTGATTAGGATGTCACGGTTGATTTCATTGTCTTCTACGACGAGGATACTCCCCCATGCTGAGGCATCCATAGGATCTTTGTTATAGACACCAATTCCAAAGTGTTGAGTTCTCGAAAGAGAATCCGACACCATAATATTGATTTCTTTTTCAACGAGTTCTTGAATAGCCCGGCACGACTCGAGGATTTTTTCAAGGTCGGGAATCAGTACAGGAGCCTTATCCTCGCTGAGTTTTTTTAACCTTTGTGCCAGCCCGATAACGATATAGAGCGGGCCAAAAATGGTTTTTTTAAAATACTCCATATCAAAATCTTCCAGGGCTTGCCCTTCTTTGTAAAAAGATTGATGAAAGGCATTGATAAGGTTTTGCGATTCATAATCCAGTTTGGAAGCGTCTTCCAGGAGGAGGTTGTGGTTTACCTCTTGAACGGCTTCTTTGATAATTTCTGAGTAACCGCTTACATGGTTCAGGTAGGTCCGTAGTTCGTGCCTAAGATACCTCAGCTTATCTTTATTCAGAATCATAGGCAAATTCCGGAGATCATTTCCATCGTTACTGATTTAATTTTTAGACTTGTCGATTCAAATTCGCTTTTTGATGAAAACGCAAGTTGAAAAAATGCGCCGTAGAGGAACATTTCAATTTTTTGTGCCAACTTGTCCATGGGATCCAGGGGGAGGGCTGTTTTCGCGGGTGTTTGATGGATCTGTTCCGCAAGCCAAACGGCCGCCTTTGTCAGATTTTTTTTAATATTCTCCTTTCGCACCTTGTTTGTATACATATCGTTGAGAAGTGAATGTGAAGAATAGAGCAGGGCTGAAGCCTTATCAAAAAGCAAGTTGAGGGACTTGGTAAAATCCGAACTATTGTGAAAAATATCCTTAAACTCCTTGAAAAAGGTCGACCAGATATCTTCGATAGCTTCGTTATAAAGGTTGTTTTTATCAGAATAATAGGTGTAAATCGTTCCTGGAGCGATATTGGCCATATCGGCGATGGTTTTGATCGTCGTTTTTTTATAACCAATCTCACAAAAACTTTTTAAAGATACTTGGAGGATTCGCTTGCGTTTTTCATCATCGGGATTTCGTGACATAGTTCTTCCTTGTCCTCAGATCTTACATCAATTAAGATATATTTTCAATGTAAGCACGTGCAATAGGGTGTCTTCTGCCTATTCCGAAAGCCTTTTCACTCACCTTAACGACTGGAGGTGCCTGGAACCTTTTATGCTCGGATTTGGCAACCATAAGGAGGATTTTTGCCACGGTAGCCGGATCCGAACCACTGATTTCTCCCAAGGTTTTATGTTCAAAGATATATTGTTTGAGGATAGAATCCAGGATCTCGTACGGGGGTAGCGAGTCTTCGTCTTTCTGGTTCTCCCTGAGTTCCGCCGAGGGGGGTTTTTCAAGGATATTTGCAGGTATTATTTCCTTATTTCGGTTGATCCACCGCGTTAGGCGAAAAACATCGGTTTTAAAAACGTCCCCAATCACCGCCAGAGCTCCCGCCATGTCACCATAGAGCGTACAGTATCCAGTAGACAGTTCACTTTTGTTTCCAGTAGTCAAAAGGAGTGAACCGCTGATATTGCTGTAGGCCATCAAGTAGTTTCCTCGGATCCTTGCTTGAATATTTTCCACGGCAAGCCCCTTAAACGCACCTGACCATGCGGTATTTAAAGTGCTGAGGTAGGCTTCGAAAGGCTCCTCAATGCTCAGAATTTCGAGTTTAACCCCAAGGGTCCTGGCCAGTTCAACAGAGTCTGTAATGCTTCCAGGGCTTGAATAGCGGCTCGGCATGGATAGTGCTAGGACGTTTTCCGCCCCTAGGGCCTGAACAGCTATCCATAGGACGATTGCGCTGTCGATACCCCCTGAAAGTCCAAGGTGGGCCTTTTGAAACCCTGATTTGAGGATGTAGTCGCGGGTTCCGGTAATAAGGGCTTTAAGGGTCTCATCCTCAAATTGTGTTTCCCCGTAAGGAATGGGTGTCTGGTTTAACGTAAAAGAATAAACCCCTTCCTCAAAAGACGGTGCGCTGAAGATTAAAGCGCCTTGAGAATTGACCGCGAAACTTTTCCCGTCGAAAACAATTCCGTCGTTGGCCCCGACCTGGTTCGCATAGAGAATAGGTATTTGGTGCATTTTGCTTGCTTCTTGGAGAATTTGAACCCTTTGGAATTGTTTAGGGTGGGTGAAAGGACTCGCTGAACAGCCCAAAACCACATTTGCCCCTTTTTGTATTAGTTTTTCCAAAGGGTCGACCGGGTAAACCTGACGGGTAGGAACAGGTTCATGGAACCAAAGGTCCTCACAAAGAAGAATTCCGAATTTTTTATCTTTATAGGTCCAAACTTCTTGGGTTTCAGCGCTCGAAAAATACCGTAATTCATCAAAAATATCGTAGTTGGGAAGGAGAGTCTTAGCCTGACGGAAAACTTCTTTTCCGCCTAGGAGTATGGAAGCGGAATTATGGAGTTTCCTGGAGGAATCTTCCGCCCTTGAAACCCATCCGATAACGGCAGGAAGATCAGAGGGAATCGATTGTGCAATACGAGATAAATATTCCTGGTTGAGGTCTATGAATTTCTTAAAATCCAGGAGATCCATAGGTGGATAGCCGCAGACAGCGAGTTCCGGAAAAACAACGAGTTCGGCCCCATCCGTCCTGGCCTTGTGGCAAAAAGCTATAATTTTTTTGGAATTGCCTTCAAAATCCCCAATTTTGGGATTGAGCTGCGCAATGGAGATTTTCATCATTGACCCTTACCTGTCTGCTATGTAGTATACTATCGAACATGAAAAGATCAATTCTCGTTACAGGCGGCGATACCTACATCGGGCAACTTCTAGTAAAATCACTGGAAGGTCAAGGTGACTCGGTCGTAGCAAGTGTGCGCCCTAGAAATGAAAAGGCCAAAACTAAGCACGAGGACATTTTTATACCTTGGCAAAGATGGTCGCCCGTTTCGGCTAAAAACCTCGTTCTTGAGTCCTCGAGGCTCCTACCATCACTCGATGAGGTGTATTTTGTTATTTCACCCGAAGCCGACCAAAGGCCTATATCCGGAGTCAGTACCCAGGAAATCGAGATGGAACTTGATGAGTGGGGAAAAGGTTTTATGTTTCTAGTCAGGGAACTCAGCCTACTCTGGAAAGAAAACCATGGTGTGATACGCTGTCTCTTTTTTTTGGAAGATGAAAAGAAAACTAACGCCTCCTTGAGTTTTACCTATGAGGGCGCCGCTGCATTTTTCCAGGCCTTGATGAAGAAACAGCCCGCATTGCCTTTTGATGTCTATGCGTACGAATGTAGAAATGGCGATGGCGAGGGGTTTATTCAGAGTGTAACCGGACCCCAGAAGGCCGAAAAACCCGGGTGGGTTTTGTATCCAGCTAAGGGTTTTTCCTTTGGCCAAAATTTTCGAAGGAGTAGCTTATGAAAGTCTGGATTAAAATTCTCGCCGGTTCGATTTTGGGTTTGTTGGTAGGTTTCTTTCTTCCTGTTTCCTCCTCCCAAGGGTTGCCTTGGTTGGAGCTTATGACAGAATTAGGTCTTCGCCTTTCCAGGTATATCCTTTACCCCCTTGTTTTTACTGGTTTGATCGTCGCTTTATACGACCTGAAAAAGGAAATCCGGTTACGCAGGGTTTTCACACGGTCCCTTCTTTATAGCGTAGCCTCGTCGTTGATCCTCACTTTTATCGGAGGTTCCATTCTCGCAGTTTTTCCGCCCCAGAGAATTCCTATTCTGAGCCGGTCAGAAACCTCCCTATCCATCCCGTCCTTTCTGGATATTTTTTCCTCGGCTTTCCCTAAAAATGCTCTTGAGGTTTTCACAAGGGGTGGTGACTTTCTTCTGCCTATATTTATTTTCGCCTTGATCCTCGGGTTAAGCATCAACCCCGATAAACGGGAACATATTCAACCTACAATTAACTTTTTTGATTCCCTGAGTAGAATCCTCTACAGGGTAAACTCACTCGTGGTCGAAATCATAGGTTTCGTTTTGCCTTTTATTAGCGCCTATATGATAGTAAGTTTGCGTTCGATCTCAGAGATTAAACTCTATGTGAATTCAGCACTTCTTATGGCCCTAGTTGTTCTTATAGCCTTATTGGGCATTTTCCCCATTATCTATTTTTTTATCACAAAGAGAAAAAATCCGTACAAGGTTCTTTTCGCGAACCTCGGAGCTTCAATCATGGGATTTTTCTCCGGGGATGTTTTTGCCGCCCAGGGAATTCTTCTACGCCAGTCCCGTGAGAACCTTGGTGTTTCGCGTAAGGTCGCTGGATTTACGACCCCCTTTCTAGCACTTTTCAGCCGCGGTGGAACAACCATGGTGAGTCTTATCGGTTTCTACGTGGTGCTCCGTACGTATTCGAGCCTAGACGTGACTCTGGAGCAATTCTTCTGGTCGCTTGGTGCTTCTTTTCTTGCGGGTTTCCTTCTCCCTTCAGTGCCAGGATTAGGCGCTTACATAAGTTTAACGATTCTGTGCCAATGGTACGGTAAGGGGTTGGAGTCGGCTTATCTGAATCTTGCGCCTATTATCGTTTGGATGTCGAGTTTTGCAGCATTAGCCGATGTAACGATCTCCGGCCTGATAACAACCTTGATAGGACACCAGGAAGGGGTTCTTCGCCAGATCGATACTAAGAAGTTTATTTAAAAACTACCACGTTCTCAGTGATGGCAGCCGCAGTTTCCGTTACAGGAACAGTTGCCGTCACAGCCGCATTCACGCCCTGCTGTGATATCTTTCCCGCACTTCAGGCAGAATTGTTTGTCCTGTATTGTTTCCTTTTCTGTACCTTGATTTTCCATTGTTTATCCTCCTCAGGATTTTAAAGTCTCGAAATGGTCAAATTCCATGGAAAATGAACCCCTGCCTTGCGTAAGGCTTCGTAATTGTGTTGAAAAACCAAAAAGTTGCAAGAGCGGTACGTGCGCGTGTATGAGTTCTCTTTGAGGGTGGCTTTCCATACTTTGAACGATACCGCCCTTCATGGTCAGATACCCGATGACCTCACCCACGTTATCCCTTGGTGCTGTGATTTCAACTTTCATAATGGGCTGCATTTGCACAGGACCGGCTTTACGTGCGGCATTATCCATTCCCATCGACCCAGCTGCTTCGTAAGCCGAGGGGGTAGCAAGATCTTCCTGAAAGTTTACGGCAACTAGTTTCACTTCGACATTGATCATCGGGTATCCGAAAAGGACTCCGCCCGGCCAGGCTGCTTCTACACCTCGGCGAACGCTTTCTAGGTATTCTTCTGGAAGTTGGGATTTTGAAACCGAACTGCTGAAATGGTTTCCAACGTTCCTTGACGGAGAAACCTGTAGGGTGATATCAGCTTTTTGAGGTTTCCCACCGATCATTTTATCAAAGATTTCCCGGTGCTGAACGGTTTGGGTTATTGTCTCCCTGTAACTCACCTGGGGATTTCCAACGCGGGCTTCAACCCTGAATTCGGAAGTCAGTCTGGTAACGAGAACATCCAGGTGCAACTCCCCCATACCGCTGATCAGCATTTGGCCTGTCTCTTTATTTTCCTTTACACGGAAGGTTGGATCTTCGAGGCTTAATACTTCCAGGCTCTTCTGGAGTTTGTCCATATCGCCCATGGTCTTGGGTTCTATTGCGACACTGATGACCGGTTCCGGAAAATTCATGCTTTCAAGAAGGACAGGAAAATTCTCCTTGGCCAGGGTATCGCCGGTTTGGCTGAACTTCAAACCGACTATGGCGCCTATATCGCCTGAATGAAGAGAATCAACCTGTTCGGCCCTGTTTGCGTGCATTTTTAACAGGCGGTTAATGCGTTCTTTCTTTTTCTTCCCTACGTTTAAAAGGCTGATCCCGGAAGGTAGGATTCCCGAATACACGCGGACGTAGTGGAGAATTCCGGACAAGGGGTCGTTTTGAACCTTAAAAACAAGGGCACTGAGGTTTTCATCATCGTTAAGTTGGATGGAAACCTCTGTTTCTTTTGTAAAATGTTGGGCGTGGATGACACCTATATCAGCCGGAGAAGGAAGATAATCAATGACACCATCGAGTAGGGGCTGAACACCCATGTTTTTAAGGCTTGCCCCGCAGAATAAAGGTACGAGTTCCTGGGAAAGGGTACCAGCACGCAAGGCCTTCTGTATCAGTTCAGGAGGCACTTCCTTGCCTTCGAGATAAAGTTCGGTAATAGAGTCGGAAAGCGATGAAACCTTGTCCAGAAGCTCTTCTCGAGCGGCTTGAGCCTGGGCCTGGTAGGATTCGCGGATGGGTTTTCTGGTCTGGGTTTCACCTTGGTCGCCTGACCAGGTAATTTCTTCCATAGCTACAAGGTCGATAACGCCTTCAAAAGTATTTTCTGAACCCATGGGTATCTGGACGGGTAAAGCATTCGAACACAGTTTTTCCCTTATTTCTTTTACAACCTCGGTGAAATCCGCACCAACCCTGTCCATTTTATTGATAAAAATCAGCCTGGGAACTTTATAACGGTCCGCTTGGTGCCAGACGGTTTCACTTTGAGGTTGGACCCCCCCTACGGCGCAGAATACACCCACCGCTGAGTCGAGTACACGAAGACTCCGCTCGACCTCGGCCGTAAAGTCCACGTGTCCGGGGGTGTCAATAAGATTGATTTGGACATTGCGCCAAAAACAAGTAGTGCTGGCCGAGGTAATGGTTATACCCCGGTTCTGTTCCTGTTCCATCCAGTCGAGGACTGTATTACCCTTGTCAACGTCCCCGATTTTATGTGTTTTACCAGTATAAAAAAGGATACGCTCGCTTGTCGTTGTCTTTCCCGCATCAATATGGGCTATGATGCCGATGTTGCGGTAATTTGGGGAATCCATAATCTTAGTTAAGTGTCTCCATGGCAAAAAACAGCATCTTTCCAGAAGAGGTCCCAACAACCAGCGTAGTTCCATTGACAGCTGGTCTCGTAGAAAGCTGTTCACCGGTTTCTATTGTGGAAATCGTACGGCTTGAAAGCGTGTCAAAAACCACCAATTGAGTACCCTTTCCAAAATACAACCTGTTGTTGTAAAAAAGTGGAGGAGTGTTTCCAGCGGTGTTAAAGATCAAATTACCTGTATAAGCCAGACCAATGATTTTTCCACGGGAGTAGACGTAAAAGCCGGCGCATCCGGGTTCAAGGTCCGTGGTAACTGACGAGGCTCCCTCTGGACCTAGGTCATATTCCCATTCTACAACACCGGTTTCAAGGTTCACACCGGAGGCCTGGCCCCTTCTGCCGACGACAAAGGCGGAATTGCCGACAATCAGCGGTGCTAAGGCTGTTGCTTGGCTGGAACCCGTCTGGATTTTTTTGAGAATTTCAAGGGTAGTGGAAGAGAGGATATTCATTTCTCCGCTTTGTCCCATCACCAAGACACGCTCTGAATCGATAATTGAGGGTGTCCCAACCGAAATTCCTTCTACAGGGATCGTTTTTTGCAGAGAACCCTGCTCGTCAAGAATATCGACGCCGCTCATCGTTGGAGAAACATAACCCCCTGGTATAGCTACTGTTTTTTGTCCAAAAGGATGGGCGGTAGAGGATTCCAGGTCTGTCCTGGTTATCACGGCTCCGTTGTTAGCATTCAAAATTAAACGTTCTCGAGAACCACTGAAAATAATCCGATTCCTGTTGACTTGGGGAATACTGTTTTCGTTGGGAGAATTCTTGGTTTCCCTTCTCCAGATGACTGTCCCGTTCATGTCCACCTTAAAAAGGGAGCCTGATGTATCGATGTATAAAAATCCATCGCCGAGAGGCAGTACCGATCCTACTGCCGGACCGCCTACAGAAAAAGCTCCAATTAGGGGTTGGGGAGCGAGGGTGATCACCTGGGTAGCTGTATCTTCGTTCAAAACAAATTCTTTCATCTCTGTTTTTAGACCTCGACCTCTCAATACTAATGCGACCTTGGACCCTTTGAGCAACTCAACGCTTGCAACATTGGTGCCTGAAACGGTTCCGTTGATCAGGATCTCGCCATAAGGCTGAACCTTGACGTTCAGTGTTAAGGGAATTCCTATTTCCGCAGCATTTTCATTTTCCATCGAGACCTCATCGGTTGATCCTGACGAATTAATTTCATCTGAATCCTGTTGCGGGTCGGTGGGAAGCAGGTTTACCTGGACCGAGAGGCCATGGTTTTGGGTTAAATCAAAGGATTTAACAGCGTCATGAAACCCATCCTTTGACGCTGAAATCGTAACCGTTTCGCCTTTTTTTAGGAGTAATGAAATCTCCCCTAGATGGGTTACGATTCTCTCTCCAATCTGAACGGCAAGTTGGGCATCAGCGGGTGTTACCTTAACCTTTAAAGGCAGGAATTCTTGTGAATCAGGAGGTAAAAAGCCTTGGGAACCAAGATCCTTCAGCATTTTCTCCATGTTTTCGGAAAGAGTTTCAACATTGCTTGTCGATAAGGAGGTTTGAATCAGTGTAAGTTCACGGCTTAAAGCTATAGGATCGGGTTTCTCTTTTTTGGTTTCATTCAGAAAAACATCCGAGGGGCCTTCTAATGGGAAAAAACCGTTTTTCAGTTGTATCTGTTGTCCTTCGGTGAGGACTGGGAGTACCGTTCCTAAAATTGTCGTGTTTGTAAGGTTTTCAAATATCGGAACAAGTTCAAGTGTCCATTTCCTCGGTAGAACAGCGACGCGGCCTTGTCTGACCCCCAAAGTTTGGTTTCCTTCATCATCAATACTGACGCCGAATTCCGTCCCTCTGGCTCCAGCAATATATACCGTTCCAGAAACCTGATAAGTGTTATTTCCAACGAGTGTGTTGAGTTTGGAAAGGATCGTGCCGGCGGAAAGGTTGGCATTCGCGTTAAAGGAGTCGGTATTTGAAACAAGGGAGTCGAAGGAGACACTGCTGTTTTCAAGGATTCTTGCCATGGCTGTCTCGCCTATTTGAAGGTCTACCGAGCTGCCTGACCCTACTTTAAGATT
Organism: Borreliella garinii; assembly: GCA_020720765.1. Classification (GTDB taxonomy): domain Bacteria; phylum Spirochaetota; class Spirochaetia; order JABEVK01; family JABEVK01; genus DYOB01. Next base: position 18,264 of record DYOB01000011.1, on the reverse strand, counting down.
ATCCCCGGCTACGAGGCTCTGGCCAATATCTGCCTCGATAGATTCACCGCTGCGGAAGAGTAAAACATCGCCCAGGACACCTGTAATGAGAGCAGTATCATTTTTCGATGGAGAAATAACCGGTATTTCCTGGGTAATAAAAATCTCATCCCCAGGGTTGTTACAGGATAAGAAAAGAAAAACCAATGAAACTAAGGCAATAAACCTTTTCATAATGACTCCTTATTTCTTAAAAACCTGTTGAAAGAGGTCCGTCATTTCAAGTGCTGTCATGGCCGCATCTGAGCCCTTATTTCCTGCTTTTGTACCCGCACGTTCTATGGCTTGTTCGATGGTATCGGTGGTTAAAACCCCGAAAATAACTGGAACTCCCGTGGCCATCCCTGCATGTGCGACGCCCTTTGCTGCTTCAGAGGCTACAAGGTCGAAGTGCGGAGTAGCTCCACGAATGACGGCCCCCAAACAGATGACTGCGTCATATTTACCCGTTTGGGCAATCTTTTGGGCGGTAAGCGGGATCTCGAAGCTTCCCGGAACCCAATAAGTGTCCACAGAGTCTATATCGATACCGTGACGGATCAAGGTATCCAAGGCGCCAGTAAGAAGTTTGCCTGAAATAAACTCATTGAATCTGCTGACGACGATGGCCATTTTTTGGCCTCTTCCTACGAGTTTTCCTTCGTAGATCATTGGGATACTCCTTGTCGAACCCGTATAAGATCTTCAACCGTGAGAAAGACCAGGCTGTGACGGGTACAAAAATCTTCCAATGCCGGACCCCGGGTCATGGTTCCGTCTTCATTGAGAATTTCGCAGATCACCCCTACCGGTTGTAAGTCAGCTAATAATAGAAGGTCAATTATGGATTCTGTATGTCCAGGGCGTTCAAGAACTCCGCCTTTTTTAGCTTCAAGAGGAAAAATATGACCCGGCCGGCGGAAGTCTTTTGCTACAGCGGAAGGATCGGCAAGCCTGGTTATAGTGCGGCTTCTTTCGAAGGCGCTGATGCCCGTTCCGACATCCGAGCTATCTACGCTCACCGTAAAAGCCGTTCCAAAGCTGTCTTTATTCACAAGAACCATGGGAGGGAGATCGAGTGCTTCTGTTCGTGACGGCTGCATAGAAACACAGACAAGACCGCGGCCGTGGGTGATAAGGAAGTTTACTTTCTCTGGAGTGGCAAACTGGGCTGCCATCATAAGATCGCCCTCGTTTTCCCTGTTTTCGTGGTCGCTCATCACAATGAGTTCGCCCTTTTTGAGTGCATCGACGGCTTTTTGTACACGAACTTCAGATAACGTCATGGTTTCAAGCATAGCCATTCTCCTTAAGAAAATCCATATTCATCGGAGGTTTTCCTGGAGAATCACGAAACTCGAGTAATCTTTCGATGTGTTTGGCAACAAGATCAGTTTCGACATTCACCGCGTCACCTGCCCGTTTCTCTGCAAGGATGGTCATTTCCTGGGTGGCGGGGATCAATCCTACGGAGAAGGTCTTGCCCTTAACCTCGGCTACTGTGAGGCTTGTTCCATCGAGAGCGATGGAACCTTTCAGGGCAATATATTTTAAAAGTTCCGGTCCGGCTTCGAAAATCAGCCACAAACTGTTTCCTTCTTCCCTTCTCGCCAAGATTTGGGCAGTACCATCGATGTGTCCGCTGACGAGGTGGCCCCCGAGCCGGGAAGATAATGTGAGCGCCCTTTCAAGGTTGACCCTTGAACCGGCACCGATATTTGCTAGGCTTGATTTTCTCAGGGTTTCGGGCATGACATCCGCCGACCATGAAGCACTGTCGAAGGAAACAACAGTGAGGCAAATTCCGTTGACGGCGATGCTGTCGCCGAGTATGGTTCCTGATAAAACTTTTTTGGCTTCAATAGTCAGCCTATAGCCCCCGGAATCAGGAATGAGTTTTTTCATTATTCCGATTTCTTCTATAATTCCAGTAAACAAGTTCTTCTCCTATGCATTGTCTTGAGGGTACGCTTCCGCAAGCATGTCCTCTCCGACGCTAGTCCAGTTTAACCGGGAAAGTTTCCACCCGTGCATCGGTGTCGGTTTACCTTCACCACCGAAGATCCCCGGGGCAATCCTTCCTGTTATAAGAAGCGGTGCAAAAAACAACGCAATCTTATCAGCTAGGCCCGCTTCGAGGAAACCCGCTGATGTTTCAGATCCGCCTTCGACAAGGAGCGAATCAATCTCACGTGCATATAGCACCTTCATCAATTCTTTAAAATCAAAGCCTGATTCAGTTTTTTTTAGAGGTAAAATTTCCACTCCGAGTTTTTTGAGCTCCTCTTCTTTTCTTGAGTCGCGTTCCTCGAAACAGACGAGGAGGACGGGCCATAGTGTAGCCGTCACGGCGAGCTTCGAAGTCAAGGGAAGCTTCAGATGTCCATCAAGGACAATGCGCAGGGGTTGACGTTCCATCGGACCACCCTTCTCATCCCTGGCAGTGAGAAGGGGATCATCTTGAAGGGCGGTAGTGATACCTACAAGAATGGAGGCGAATTTTGCCCTCCACCGGTGGACAAGAGCCCTTGAAGCGATTCCTGAAATCCAGCGTGATTCACCGCTTGTCCCTGCTGTTTTACCGTCGAGGCTTGCCGCTGATTTCAAAAGGACAAAAGGGCGTCGGTGTGTGATGTAGTGTATGAAGATTTCATTGAGTTTGAGTGCTTCTTCATTGAGGACACCGACTTCGACCTCGATTCCGGCCTTCCTTAAATGATCCAAGCCTTTTCCGCTGACGAGGGGATTGGGGTCTTCCATTGCCGCTACAACTCGTCCCAAACCTGCCTGGACTATGGCAAGGCTGCAAGGAGGAGTTCTGCCGAAGTGGCTGCACGGTTCGAGTGTCACGTACATTGTGGCGCCTCGGACATCGATGTCGGCCTCCCTGGCCTTTTTGAACGCCATGACTTCGGCGTGGGGACCGCCCAGAATTTCGTGCCAACCTTCACTGAGTATAATCCCGTCACGGACGATGACAGCCCCAACCATCGGGTTGGGGTTTGTCTTACCCCAGCCCAGGGAGGCCAGTTCGAGCGCACGGCCCATCATCTTGTTGTCAATTTCGTCCATGATGTGAAACTACCACAGTGAAACAACATTTGCAAGAATTCCAAGGTCCTACCTGACGTGTTCTTCAAGCCTGTCTTGTGAATTTCTTCAGCATTCGGTATTGTGTGATTCCTAGGGGGAGTTATGGGTTTACGCGGTGAGATCTTTTCCACAAAGATCAATGCAGGGTCCCGGACATATTTTTTCAATATTAAAGAAAATCGGCACGGTGATTTGTTCCTAAACTTGGTTGAAAGCAAATATCAGGAAGAAGGCGGGTCTTTTGAAAGGCATAGTGTTTTAGTTTTTCAGGAAGATATGGAAGAGTTTATGACAGGAATGAACGAAGTTGTCAGGTATCTGAAAGACCACCCAAAAGTTTCCTCAAGAAGCTCGGGCGGTGCTGTGCGCCGGGACCCAGAAGCACGATAGACTCCCTGTGCTGTTTTGTTCCGTATCCATTGTGTTTTTCGAATCCATAACCCGGCTCAATCCATGACCAGCGCTCCATCCAAAGGTCCCTGGCGGTTTTAGCCAAGATGCTAGCGGCACCTATTGCTGGAACGAGCGCATCCCCGGATACCAGGGTTCGTGTAGGTAAGTCGAGCTTGGGGTCTTGGTTGCCGTCAACCCAGGCTTCAGCAGGCATGAAGTTGGGAAATAACCGCCTCATTTCCTGGTAGGCCCTCCGCATTGCCAATAAACTCGCTTGAAGAATATTCAAAGTTTCTATTTCATAGACGGTTGACCAACCAATGCCCCACGCAAGGGCTCCCTGGTAAATCTTTATCGCAGCCTCAGTTCGTTTCTTGTTCGTCAGAATTTTACTGTCCTTTGCGCATTCGGCGGGAAAGTTCTCAGGAAGGATTACACAAGCCGCATAAACGGGACCGGCCAAAGGCCCGCGGCCTGCTTCGTCGAGTCCGCATATAAGGGCCGTGCTTGCAGTTTTTTCCATGCTGGGCTACATTGCCATAGCAAGATTGAAAAATCCAGGGGTGGCGTTTGTTTCTTCGCAGTATAGAATTATTCGGATTTAAATCGTTTCCTGACCGCACGAGGATAGATTTTTCCGAGGGAATTTCCGCTCTTCTCGGACCCAACGGCTGTGGTAAAAGTAACGTTGTGGACGCTGTGAAATGGGTTTTAGGCGAACAAAGCACGAAAACTTTGCGTGCGGACACCATGGAAGACGTGATTTTTAACGGAACCGACTTACGCAAGCCTTTAAACTGGGCCGAGGTTATCCTGACCTTGAGTAACGAATCGGGAATTCTCGATTTAGATCTACCCGAAGTGACTGTGGGCCGCAGGTTATTCAGGTCCGGTGATAGTGAATATTCCATTAACAAGGTTCAAGTAAAGCTCAAGGATGTCCGTGAACTTTTCCTGGATACCGGAGTCGGTAAATCTGCGTATTCCATCATGGAACAGGGTCGGATCGATCAGATCCTCAGCAATAAACCCGAAGAACGACGGTATATCTTTGAAGAGGCCGCGGGTATCAGCAAGTATAAATCTCGGAGCCAGGAAGCCGAAAAAAAACTTGAAAAAACCGAGGAAAACCTTCGGCAAGTCGAAGGAATCCTAACTGAAGTTAAACGATCCTACGACACGTTAAAATCTCAGTCATCGAGAACAGAAACTTACCGTTCTCTCCGGAAAGAAATTTTCCAGCTGGAAAAGGAACTTGCGTTCTTACGATTGTCCCAATTCAAGAAAAAAGAGTCGGAAAATAAAAGAAATCTAGACGAACTCGAGGGGCGCAGGGGTGCCTTAAACCTCGAACTCGAAACCCTGAATCACTCGGTGGGTGAAGGTTTAGCAGGGGTGGGGAAATGGGAAGAAGAACTGAAAAATATCCAGCGCTCTCTACACGAGTCGGAGATTCAACGGTCCCAGAACTTGGCACAAGAAAAAATTCTACAGGAGCGTGTCGCTCAGGTAAGGGAACAGAAAGACGGCTGGGCGAGGGAAGGAGTCAGGTTAACCGAGGAAGCTTCCATGAAGGCCTATGCCGCATTGGGAATTGAGAAGGAACTCGAGGAGTTCCAGACGGCCTTGGCTAAGGATTCCCAGAATATTTCCCAGTTTGAAGAGAGAATCGAAAGTCTAAAACAGCAGATAGCCTTTCACAGCCAGGAAATCTTTAGGCTGAGTTCCCAAGAATCAGCTAACGAAGACTCTATTGCAACCGCAATGGGTGAACTTGCCGCCCTCACCGAAGGTTTGGTGCAAGCCATTGACCAGGGAATCGCCCGAGATCCCCAGCTCTGGGATTCCATCAAACAGTGGAACGGAAGGATAGGAGAGGGTTTGGAAAAATTGTCCATCCTTGTCGATGGCCGGCGGATGAGAATCGAAGATTGTGCTCGATCCGGGGTAACCCTGGCCGGTGAAAGTCTGGATGATTGGAATTCGGTACTTTCCCAAATTGCGGATTCTGTAAAAACTGTTTTAGAATCCTGGCGCCGTTACGAAGGCTCGGCTCCAGCCATCCTCGAAGAGTTGCTGTCACCCCAAGGAACGTTGACCAAAAAGCGTGATACTGATGAAAAACTCAAGGAGCTTCAAACCCAGCTGCTCAAGTTCCGGGAAGAACGTTTGGCGCACGGCGAGACACAAAAGAATCTGGAATCCCAGATGCTGGGTTTTCGCAGTACCCTCGAAGAATTAAAAATTAACCACGCTAAACGCGAAGCGCAACGACAGTCCAAAGAAGCCGACTTTTTCCGCACAAAGGATGAAGAAGCTGCACTCCTTCAAAAAGTTCAAGGTCTAGAATTCAAACAAGCCGAGGATGCAGCCAGGATTGAAGTACTCAACAAACAAATTCAAGAAATCCAGGTCGTCATCACAGGCATACAAGAAAAGGAAAAGGGAATCCTTGAGCAAGAGGAAATTCTTCGCCAGCGCATATCCCACGAAAACGCATCCCTAGGGGAGAAAGAAAAACTTCAAAAAAACCTTTTTGCACAATTATCCCAACTTCAGGAGACCATAGAAAAACGCTGGCGCGAAAACGGGGAAACCCAGGCGGAAATCAGGAATTTGGTGGAAAATTTTAAGGACAGGCACGGGGTGGACCTCGGGGCGGAAAATGCTGTCCCTAGCGAAGAGACCCCGGATGTTCTTCGTGAAAACCTTATTCAAAGAAAAGAAGCACAGAAGGCACTGGGGCAGGTGAATCTTATGGCTCCCGAGGAATTCGCCGAAGTATCCGGCCGGTACGAATTTCTAACACAACAACTCGAGGACCTTCGCCGAGCAAAAGAAGATTTAAGGAATATTGTCATTGAAATCAGGAAAGAATCCAGTGAATTGTTTTCTAAAACATTTGTCGAGATTCAGAAAAATTTCCACGAGATTTTCAGAAGACTTTTCGGAGGGGGACGGGCGGAAATCCGGCTGACCCTGGATACGGATATCCTCGATGCGGGAGTCGAAATGCTCTGCCAGCCTCCGGGTAAAAGGCTTGAAAGCATCCAACTTCTCAGCGGGGGGGAACGCAGCCTTACCGCGGTTGCCTTATTATTTGCGGTGTATATGGTGAGACCTTCTCCTTTTTGTATTTTAGACGAGATCGATGCAGCCCTGGATGAAAGCAATGTCGGAAGGTTTACCTCTATGTTGCGCGAGTTTGCGAACAATAGTCAGTTTATCGTGATTACACACAACAAGCGGACGGTGTCCGGGGCAAATTGCCTTATCGGTGTTACCATGGAAGAATCCGGGGTTTCCAAGGTGATTGCTATCCGTGTGGGTGTGGAGGAAGGTAAAAATTGAAATTCCCTTTTTCAGCGGATGAAATTCAGAGAGGTCTCATCATTCTTTCCCTGGGTTTGATAGCCGGGTTGATCATAGGGCTTGTCAGTTGGTGCTCAGCCATCCCTCCCACACCTACGGTAATTTTACCCTCGTACAACCCTTTCGAAGAAGGAATCAACCCTGAAATCCAATCGCCCCCGCTTTATAATGATTTCAAGTTCAGCCTTCCGGGACTTCCTCGTTTCAGACCTAAATGGAAAACTCTTATCGAACCCGGAGAGGTGTTGAAGCCCGAAGACTTTAATAAAGAGTGGGATCGATTAGGTGATCCGAAACTTTTATTTCTTTCCGATGAGGATCTGGAAACCGCTTTAGACGACCTGATTCTTGACAGATAATGTAAGGGATGAAACGCAAATATTTTTCAGGTTTGGTTTTTTTTATCATGGTCACTTCGCAAATTATTGCCCAGGAAGGAAATATTTTTCCAGATAGGGCGACACCAGAACCGACCATCCCTGAAGAAAGCCCTCTTCCTATAGCCGATGGCCCTCAGGTTTTACCCTCAAGACTAAGTCCAAATAGACCCGATGCTCAAAACCTTCAGGGAGATTCCAGGGCTACACTTGAAACCGGAACGGAATTACCGGTTATAGAACCGAGAATTCGTGAAATCCTGGTGCGACCTAATGAAACCGTTACCCTCAGCCTGGAAGGAGCACAGTGGATTTATACGGGAAGTGCACGGCCGGAGCTCGGTGGTCTTCAAAGGGAATCCACGCCCCAGGCTACCCGGTTTAGAATGATCCCCAGGGTAGCAGGAATTTACGAACTTGATTTTCAGAAGCAGGATTTAATGACGGGTCAAACGCAGACCCAACAATTCCGCATGACTGTTGCCGCGGCACCGGCGGACGGTGCCTTTTCACAGAGGGTCAACCCACCCAATAACCGTAACCAGGAAGGAGTTCTGCAGAATGCGCGGGTACTTGCTTCTAGGGGAGATTTTCAACAAGCACTTGTGCTTCTGCGCCCTCATCTACAAACTGCAAACAAGGAAACCACCCTTTTTGCTGCGGACCTTTCGGAAAAAGCTGGTTACCTGCGTGAAGCCCTCGCATATTGGGAAAAAATTCTCGACATGAATTCCTTACCCGATGAAAAAAAACTCGCCTACGCAGAATGGTTCCGTCTTGCCGTTAAAATACAGGCCCCGGAAAAAGTATCGGCCATGTATACGAGGATGAAGGGTGAAGATTCCGACCCTGCCAATCCCTTCAAGTTGTCAGAACTTTTACACCTCGAGACTGCCGAGTTGGTTCTTCTTTCCGAGGATACACGGCAGAGTTTACGGATGCTTTTTGACTGGAAAATCCTGTATCCCGAAAACTCCTTCGGTGATCGAGCCCTGTTTCTTCAAGCACGAATCCGTGAGAAAGCAGGCCCGACCCTGAATCTCCGTGAGGCACTAGAAAGTTACCAGGAATTGATCAACCGCTACCCTTTGAGCCCTTTAACCGAAAAGGCACGAATACAGGCGGCTGGACTCAGACGGACGTATTTCCAGATTCGTTGACAAAACCCTCTTTTTCGTGTAGAAATTCACCTCACATTTATGGGATGGTTTGAAGGTATATCACAGAGTTTCCAAGGTCTCATCCGCACACTAAGCGGTAAAAGCGTCATCACCGAACAAAACGTCAGGGACATGGTTGAAGAGGTGAAATCTTCCTTGCTTGACGCAGACGTTAACCTCCGCGTTGTTCGCCGCTTTGTGAACAAAACCTTAGAGGAAGCCCTGGGAATGGCGGTCCTAAAAAGCGTCAGGCCAGGCGAACAGATCGTTAAAATTTTTCATGACAATATGGTCAAACTTCTTGGTGACCAAAAACAAGACCTTCAACTTCAAGGGCCGGATGTTGTTTCCTGTATCCTTATGCTTGGTCTCCAAGGGCACGGAAAGACAACTTCCAGCGCCAAACTCGCTCTGAAACTTCAAAAAAGCGGACGCCGCGTACTTCTCGTAGCTGCGGACAGAGCACGTCCTGCAGCCATAGAACAATTAGCAATACTTGGTTCCCAGATCGATGTTCCTGTTTTTAAAGGCGAAGGAACAGACCCTGTTAAAGTCGTCGAGGAAGCCTTAAAACTCGCAAAAAAAGAACAGTATAATGTGGTTATCATAGACACAGCCGGCAGGCTTCAGGCTGACGATGAACTGATGAATCAGCTCTTAAAAATAAGGGATAAGGTTAAGCCTGTAGAGACAATTCTCGTAGCAGACGCTATGACCGGTCAGACAGCTGTAGAAATTGCCACGGCTTTCGATGAGAAAATAGGTATATCCGGTTTTCTTCTGACTAAATTTGACTCGGATACGCGGGGCGGTGCAGCTCTTTCATTAAAAACGATGACGGGAAAGCCCATCAAGTTTATTGGAACCGGGGAAAAACCCGACGCGCTTGAGACTTTTTACCCAGAAAGGATTGCTTCACGCATTCTAGGCATGGGTGACATGGTATCGCTAGTAGAGAAGGCCCAAGAAGTATTCGATGTTCAGGAATCTGAGAAACTCCGGGCTAAAATGGCAGGTTCCGCACTGAGTTTAGAGGATTATTTGCAACAAATCCGTCAGGTAAAGAAAATGGGCAGTCTCCAAAACCTTATGAGCCTTATGCCCGGGATGGGTGGTCAGGCTGCTGATTCCCAGTTTTCAGAGTCGGATTTTAAGAGAGAAGAGGCTATACTTTTAAGCATGACGAAGAAAGAGAGGGCCAATCACTTGATTTTAGGCCCTTCACGGCGTCAACGCGTAGCGAGGGGTAGCGGAACTAACGTTTTTCTGGTAAACCAGATGATTAAAAGGTTTGAAAAAATGCGCGACACCATGAGAAAAGTCGCGAAGAACAAAGGTATGCAACAACAGTTGATGGCGCAGATGGGCATGGGTGCCCCAAAATAGGAGGAAGTTTTGAGCGTTAGGATAAGATTGAAGAAGTTTGGTGCTAAAAAGCGGCCCTATTATAGGATCGTGGTTATGGATACACGCACTGCTAGGGACGGTGTGACTCTGGAAGAAGTTGGTTACTACAGACCTGTCGAAGCTGAAAACCAGATTCAAATTCAGGAAGACAGGGTTCGTGAATGGCTTTCAAAAGGCGCAGGGGTGAGTCCAACCGTTAAAAACCTTTTAAATAAAAAGAATATTTTTCTTCCGTGAGTACTGTAAAAGAACTAGTTGACTTTATTGCTAGAAACCTCGTCGATAAACCTGAAGAAGTTGAAGTGGTGGAGGAGCAGTCAGAAGACGGACTGCTTTTAAAACTTAAAGTTAATCCCGAAGAACTGGGTAAGGTCATAGGTCGTCAGGGGAGAATAGCCAAGGCCATCCGTACTGTGCTAAGCGCTGCATCTTCCCGGAATAAACAGTACGCAAGTCTGGAAATTCTGGATTGACAGACGTTTTTCTTACCGGGAAAATTGGTAAGACTTTCGGTGTCGAAGGCGATCTTGTTGTCAATTCCTACTCGGGGGAATGGGTTCACCTCATTCAACTAAAGCAACTCCACCTTATCAGAAACGAACGTGAAAAATGGATTGATGTCGTTCGATGGCAGGAGAAAGGTACGTATCTGCTGGTACGTTTAGCAGGTTTTACCGCTCCTGAAACCGCCCAGCAATGGACTGGTTGGGAGATTTCAATCACCCGCGACCAGGGACCTGCATTGGCCCAAGACGAATATTTTTTGTCAGACCTCGTTCATATGAATTTAACCTACCAAGGAACAATGCGGGGAAAGATTTTGGGATGGATCGAGGGTGGGGCGCATCCCCTTTTGGAAGTGCTGCTTCCAGACGAAAAAATCGTGATTATACCTTTTACCCAGAGGTTTATTGGCACAGTGAATACGAAAATTGGGGAAATGGAGCTTCTTCTCGATTGGATATTGGAGTGAATTTTTCTATTGTTTCCCTGTTTCCTGAAATTGCAAAGGCCTATTTTTCTGCATCCCTTATGAAGAAGAGTCTGGATAAAGGGATTATCAGTTTTACTCCCGTCAATATACGCGATTTTGCTGAAGATAAGCATCGAACCTGCGACGATTCACCCTACGGGGGCGGAGCAGGTATGGTTCTGAAACCTGAACCCTTGGTTAAGGCCATTCTCTCGGTGAGAAAACCACAATCCAGGGTGATCTACATGAGTCCTTCAGGACGGGTTCTCACCCAGAAAGTTGTACAGGAACTCTCCTCTTACCAGGACTTAGTTCTTGTGTGTGGACGTTATGAGGGGATTGACCAAAGGGTCATAGACGGGTACGTTGATGAAGAAATCAGCGTGGGAGATTATATTCTCTCCTCGGGTGAGGTGGCAGCCCTCATCGTTGTCGACAGTGTCTACCGTTTGATCGATGGAGTGATAGCTTCAGAAAGTCTTAGCGAGGAAAGTCACGGCGAATCAGGGCTACTGGAGTATCCCCATTATACCCGTCCCGAAGAGTTCGAGGGTAGGAAAGTTCCCGAAGTTCTTCTGGGAGGAAATCATGCGGATATCAAGTCCTGGAGAAGGACGAAAAGTTTGGAAAAGACTCGGGCTCTAAGGCCGGATTTGTTATGGAAATGGGAAGGAGGATGAGACAATGGATCTTATAAAGGCAGTAGAAGCTGCTCAACTCAAGCAGGAAATACCCAGCTTTGCTATCGGGGATTTAATAAAAATTCACTTTAAAATTGTTGAAGGTAAAACCGAGCGCATTCAGGTTTACGAAGGGACTTTGATCGCCCTGAACAACGGTGGCATACGCCGGACTATGACCGTCAGAAAATTGAGCAACGGAGTAGGGGTTGAAAGAATTTTCCCACTTCATTCTCCGAGAATCGATAAAATTGAGGTCGTTCGTCCCGGTAAGGTTCGCCGCGCCAAGCTCTATTATCTACGTGACCGTGTGGGTAAATCTGCCAAGGTTAAAGAACTGATCCGAAAAAAAGAACTCATAGTAAAAGCTTAGGATTCTTTTAAGACCAAAATTGAAAGTTTTCTCGACGAGTTCTGAAAACATCTTTCGCCCTCCGTCTAGCATGCGCTGGCCCGAGGGCGTTTTTTCTATCACACCTATAAAACAAAACCCCGAAGGACTGTGGTTGGTCAGGATGGGAAATATAAAGTTTCTGTTTCCCAATATACAGGGGATGGAAGCGGGAAAACCTCTAAATCTAAGATATGACCGTCAAAAAGATCAGCTACTACTTCAAAATATTACCTCTAAACTTAATTTTTCCCAGGACAATGGGGTTGGACTCGTCAATCCTCTCCTTCGTACACCTACAGAAAACCGTATTCTCCATATCCAGCGCAAATATCCCCAGGATGAGGAAAAAAAGGGTTGGGCCGAGGAACTTGAGAAACGGTCCTTAGGGGATGTAGACGGTTTATGGGAAATCTTAGCTGGTGTTTCCTTTTCCGATGAATTTTCCCAGAAACCCGAAGACTCAGAACAGGAAGGTTATCCAGATAATCAAGACATAGAAACCGAATCCGAAGTGATTCTCGGTATAAGTTTGTTTAATTTTACAGAAACCGACGAAAATGAAAGGTGGATAGTTCTTCCAGTTTCAGGTGTGTCGGAATCGGGAGATTACACGGGTAATGCCCGCTTTTTATGGAATGAAAAGATAGGAGTGATTCAAAAAGTCCATGTTTCAGTCACAGTATTGAATAAAAAAGTCGACCTTTCTTTTCAAAAAGATGAAAAAGGCCGATGGTATAGGTATATTCCTCCTAGGGGTGATAATTTTGGATCAGGTAGCAAGCCAAAGCGCGTCGACATCACTTTTTAACCTCAAAGCAACCGGTGTCGTATACCGCAGGGAATATTCTGCTCCGAAGATTCTGATTCAGACTAAGGGGCGGAGGGCTATGAGGTTATTACAACTGGCTGAAGAACACGGTGTCCCAATAGTGAAGAATACCGAACTATCTGCATTTATCAGTCTTGTTCCGGAAGATTTTTTTATTCCAGAGGATCTCTATGAAATTATGGCAATAACCTTATTAAAAATAGGCGGTATTCCTACATGACGGACCAACAGAGCAAACCCCGCTTGGATTTTTGGGATTTCCCCCTGGACAAACAAGCTTCAGAACTCCATTTAGAACTTATAAAAAACCAAGAAGAGCTTTTCCTAGAGATTAAAAGGGGTGAGAATCCTCGAACTCTTATCGACAGTATGTGCGATCAAATACTTGAATTGGTTGAAAATGATCCATGGCCTCTTTTTCGCATAATCCATGAAGGGAAACTTTTTACGCATGGGATTGCCAGTGTCTCTGTAAATTCCGCCATAATTTGTGCTATGGCATTTCCACACCTGAAAAATCCTAAAGGGAATTTACGTCTCTTTGTAAGATCAGTGGTTCTTCACGACGTTGGAATGGCATTTTTACCCCAATCCATCCTTAAGAAAACGGGTAAATTCGATGAGAAAGAGAGATCACAGCTCGAGGCCCATCCCAGTGTCTCTTATGAAAAGTTAAAAAGCATGGGAGAACCACAAGAAGTGTGTTTAACTGGGCTTCATCACCACGAGGAATGGAAAGGCACAGGCTACCCCCAGAACCTTGTAGGTGACGCAATCCACCCCTATGCAAGGGTTCTTAATACAGTTTTATTTCTTAATGCCCTCCTTAGCGAAAGAAGTTACAGAGATAGCAGGGTGGGATACCTAGCCATGAAAAATATTATCCAGGATACAGGTGTTCGTTTTGAACCAGACTCGGTAAAAGCCCTTGTTTCAACCCTTGGGCTCTATCCTCCGGGAAGCATCACTCTTTTGACGGACGGTAGTGTTGCACGAGTCCTGGAAACTGTGTTTGAAAACCCACTACGTCCAAAAGTCCGAATTATGATTGATTCCGAAGGAACGGCATTTCGTAACGATACCGGAGTAGTTTTGGATCTTAGTAAGGCCAAAAAGTTATTTATAGCTCGTCCAGTGAATTTACAAGACCTCCATGAACAGTTATCTTAAAGGCTTGGAAGGGGAAAATCTTGCAGCGGATTATCTCAGAAAAAAAGGATGGATAATTTGTGAAAGAAGATTCAGGGGGGGGGCAGGAGAAGTCGATATTATAGCTAGGGAGGGAGATACTTTTGTTTTTATTGAGGTAAAAACTTGGAGGTCGTTGACCATGGATTCCCTTGAATTATCCGTAAACAAACGAAAACAAAACAGAATTGTCTCAGCAGCAAAAAATTATCTTTACAAAAATTGTCTTGATTCTGAAAAAACAGCAGTACGTTTTGATCTTATTTTCATCTCACAGGATGAACTCAAGCATATTCAATGTGCCTGGGAGGAAAACTGAATGATGAGCTTTGAACCTGGTCAGAGGGACGATGAAACACGCGAGGAATTTCTTTTTAGGCTGAAAGAAAACCTCAATACCAAGGAATATTTAGACCACGCCATCGATGAATTGGCTGTACACTTGACCAAAGGGTTGGAAAAAGGTTTATCTTTATCAGATGGAAACACAGAAACCGAGAAGAAGAAAAAATAAAAACAGGGGTCGTAACCAAGCACAGCAGAAACCTAGGCCCCCCGAATTTATTCCTCAAAAAGTGGATTTTGGAACACTTCCTTGCGTAATCTGTGGGAAAGAAATCCAGGATTTACCTTCTGCCATCGCTTTTGACCATGAAGGCGGCCCTGCACACCTTGAGTGTGTCTTAGAGCATTTAAAAAATAAGGAAAATCTTCTAGAAGGTGAATCGCTTGTTTACCATGGTGCTGGGAGTTTTGCTATTATTAAAGAATCAGCTGGTTTCGAACTCCAGAGAAAGATTGTCGTAGAAAACAAAGATATAATTCCTGAATGGAAAAAAGAAATAAAACGAAAGGCATTAAGTCTTATACCGGCATTTACTGAGTAGGTAGTGTCCCCACCTCAAGCAAAACCACCTCCCAGGTGCAGGTGCCACAACACACCCCACCCCGTCTATTTCAGGGGTGGTTGATTACTTTCGATGTCGCTACCTAGTATTTCCTGAAATCATCCAAAACTTGATTTGCCCTATTGCGCACCGCTCGGATATAGTTTCCCTGGGCGATTTGAATCAAGGCAGTGAAGACTTCGGGACGAACCTGGCCTTTTCTCGCTTTGCCTAGGTTTTCAAGGGCCATGATGGCGGCGAAGGCAAGGTTGTTGTCAGGACGTACTACATCCTGGGATCTGATCACTTCGGCAATTACCGAGTCAACAATTCCTGCTTCATCGGGTTCAACTTGTCCTAGGGAGTACACAGCCTCGGCTGAAACCATTGTCTCCCTCTCCCTCATGGCAATATCAATAAGAGCTTCACGGGCGCGGGCACCACCTATAATACCAAGGAGTTCTGCAGCCCTTCTTCTTACTTCCGGGAAATCATTTGTAAGCCGCCCGCCCTCACGAATTTGGCGCGAAGTTCCTTCTGATCCGAGGTCGTCGAGTAAGGTGAGAATTTCAATATTGTCATTCCCAATCTTTCCTTCTTCAACCATATTTGCGATAAAGTCCAGTGCACGCATTTTTTGATCTCTGCTGTCATTTTGGACTAGGCTTCTTATAACCTGAACTTCTACTGATGTTTGAAGATAAATATCTTCTACAGTCCGGGTTCCTGGTTCAGTATCCTGTGCACCCAGGCCTACGAAGGCTCCTAAAAGTAAAAATGTCATCCAAAATTGATTCATACTGATTCTCCTTACCAGACCGTAATTTTCCATTGATCCCCTTCTTTACTCAATTGATAGAGTATTGTCATTTCACCGTCAATATTCATAAGCGCTATCACTTGATTATCATTTAAAAATACAATTTTATCAAGTTTCGCATGAGCTCTACTTCTGACCACCACGGCATCAAAGTATTGCCTCAAGTTTCGTAGTTTAATGTTATTTCTTTTCAGTATAGGCAACTCAGAGAGTTCGGCTAAGTACATGGGATCGGAATATTTTTGAATATAAGTTTCTGAAAGATAGGATCGCCATTGTGAAAATAAACCATCTTGCACTAAAGTGTTTAATCCAAGAATTAATCCTTCAATCTGTTTAAAAGTTGCATCGTAAACCTCTTCGCTGACCTGGAAATCTTCAGAAGGGGTGTAAATGGGGGGATCAAAGACAATATTTTCGATTAATGGGGGGGGATCATCGGGAATCTCCGGTGGAATTCCCGGGCAACCAAGGCAGAGTGGTATAAACAAAACCATGACTAAGAGTCTTCTCATAAATATATCTTACGTTCAGAAATCAAATTTGTCAAAACTTCTTTCTTCATCTATACTCATTTTATGGAAAAAGCTGTGTTTCCCGGTACTTTTGACCCGCCGACTAACGGGCACTTGGATATTATCCGTAGGACAATGAGCATAGTTGATGAACTTATCGTCGTTGTTTCAGTCAACACAAAAAAATCCTGCTTATTTTCACCCGAGGAACGGCTTTCCTTCATGAATTCTCTTGTTCAACCTTTTCCAAACGTGAGGGTAGAGCTCTGGGAGGGATTGATCGTGGATTTTGCAAAAGCCCACGAAATAAAGGTTATTATTCGCGGGGTTCGCGCATTGTCAGACTTTGCTTACGAATTTGAACTCGCAATGATGAATCGGGGATTAAACCCAACCATTGAAACCCTTTTAGTTCCTACTGCTTCTGAATTTTTTGTTTTGAGATCGTCAGCGATAAAAGAACTTGCTTCTTTCGGCGGGGATGTCAGCACCATGGTCTCCCCTGAGGTTGAAGTCGCTCTTAAGAATAAATTGGGATAAAGATGTTCTTGACAGGGAAATATGTATCGGTTATGATGTCTTTCACTATAGAAAAGAAGGAAGAACATGGCAGTACCTAAGTTTAAATCATCCCAAAAACGATCCAGGCGGAGACGGGCGGAGAATATGAAGACGGAAGTTCCTAATCTCATGACCTGTTCGAATTGCGGAAATAAAAAGCTGCCTCATAGGGTTTGCACAAAGTGCGGATACTATAGGGGTAAACAAGTTTTGGAAATTGAGGCGTTAGCCTAATTAAAATAAAGGAGAGATCTTAATGGACGAGACTTTCGAGAAGCTGAAGAAGATTATCGCTGATAAGTTGGATGTTGAGGAATCACAGATCACCCTCGACAGTAGAATCCGTGAGGACCTCGGTGCTGACAGCATCGATACTTACGAGTTGGTCTATGCAATAGAAGAGGAAATGGGCATCCAGATTCCTAACGAGCAGGCCAATGAAATCGTTAAAGTCTCTGACGCACTGGATTTCATCAATAAAAATAAAAAGTGAGTTTTTTATTCTCTTCGTCGGTTTACCCTAAGGTAAGCGATGAAAGGAAAAAAAAGCTTCAGAATTGGATTAAAGCCAATAAAATAAGGTTCAAAAGCATAGATCTTTTGAACCTTTCTTTTATTCATAGGAGTTTTGCTAACGAGAATTCTCTCGAGCTTAACAACGAGAGGCTGGAATTCTTAGGTGATTCTGTTTTAGGACTGGTCGTCGGTTCTTTTCTTTTTGAAAACCTCCCTAAGCACAGCGAAGGGGACATGGCAAAAATGAAGAGCTACCTTGTCTCAGAAGATCACCTGAGTGAGATAGCCCAAGAAATAGGAATAGGCGAATACCTGGTTCTTGGGAAAGGCGAAGAGAACAGCGGTGGAAAAAATAAAAAAGCCATATTAGCAGACGCACTCGAAGCTGTTATTGGAGCTTTCTTTATCGATTCAGGTTGGGTTCCAAGTCAGGAATGGGTTTTGAAGCTCGTAACCCCGGGTATGCGGAAAATTATCGATACAAATTTCACGAAAGATTTTAAAACACTCCTACAGGAATTCTGTCAAAAAACACAAAAAGTTTATCCAAGGTACCAACTTATCAGTATGGAAGGACCTGACCATGATAAAGTTTTTTCTGTTGAGGTTCTGATCAATGCTGTTTCCATGGGAAAAGGTTCAGGAAAAAGTAAAAAAGAAGCCGAGCAGAAGGCCGCATTAGAGGCTTATACCTTCTTGCAAAAGTAGAAGGTCTCTGGCCTAGCCTTCTGGGGCCTATTCAAGTTAAAAAGGGTGAACCAAAGAGGGTATCGAGGCTAAAACCGCCTGTAGTAAAAAAAGTAATTATATTTATACTTTTGCAATGGAATTTTCTTTCTTTTTTAATATAACAATAAACACAATTCTTAGTGCCCTTGCTTTGCCTACTTTCCATTGGGTGAGAAGATGGAATCGTCGGCGGAAACTAGGGTGGTTTCTTGAGAAACGTCCGCTTATCAAAGTTGATGAGAGAGGAAAAAAGGTAACAGGAAAAAGGATTTTTCTTTCCTACATCCTTTTTCTTCCTCTAGGAGCCTGTTGCGCTTGAGATTTTGACACAGGACCGGGGAGCCGGGATGCA
>DYOB01000331.1 GCA_020720765.1 Borreliella garinii | reverse complement strand
TCTCCACTACCTCCAAGCCTATTTATACCCAGGTATAACCCCGCATTCAAGCGCCATCCCCGTTTTAACCACGGCCCCCGCGCATTGCCAGAGTGCTAGTTGTTAGATAATTACAGATTCCATTATCTCCAATAATTTAAATATCTCCACCCTGGTTGGGCCACATTGAAACTCTTATAATTCCCTCATTGAAATCCTATGGGGTTCTGGTCAGGTGTGTGGAGGAGAAAATCTCCAGTTTAGCCGCCTTTCATCCTATCCAAGAAATTAGGAAGAATTTGAAACACATGTAATATAAATATAGTTAGTTTAGATCTTTTCAAACTGACTAAGGTCACGAATGGCTCCATTTGAATACTCAATTCCTAAAATTGTAAGAGTTGTAGGCCAGGGTTCTTCGAATGTATATACTTCCAAATAATCAATACAGCCATTTTTTACATGTAGTACACATCCAGCGTCATATTTCAAATCATTCATTTTTATTAGTAAATCGCCTAACTGAAAATTTTTATCATCAAGTTTTAAGCATGAATCGCTTATATGGTAGTCGGTAAAGAAACCACTTTCAGAAAAAGTTCTTTTTGAGACGCTACAAACTTCATATTGCAAACGCAAAGTACTTAAAACTATATGATTGCCTTCAAGAAGCTTTTTCATTACTTGAGTTTCAAATTCAAAGATAGTCAATTCACCCCCCTCATGGTGGTATAAAAGCTGTGCCAATTCTTGCGACTCCATCGATTACTCGCCCTCTAACTGTTATTTCAATTCCTTCAACTTTTACCTTTTCTTCAAACAGACCGATTATACCACGATTCGAAATAACTTTTTGTGTTTCTGACTGAACGGCCCGCATAGCTCTAATTGGATCATTCCCGTGTCTTTCTAGTATATTTCCTAGATTATGTTTTTGTTTATTGAAAAGGTGACCTGATTTATTGTCTTCATCATCTCCATTAGGATTTGGAGGCATAGCCGCCCCGCCAACAGTCCTGGGCATTGACGCTGCGGGTGTGCTTGAGTTATTTCTCATTTCACTAGCGGCAGCAAGAATATCGTTCATTCCTGAAGTTTCTAGCGCACCTCCCAAGCCAGCCTGTGCAATTGCGAGGGGAATAAGTAGATTGTCACCAACACCAACGCCAGTTGCGTCATCTAGTGCAAGTCCAAGGGTAGTCACAGCACCATTAACAGCCAATTGTGCACCGTAATAAGTTTTAGCGATACCCCAAATTAGTTTTACAATTGCACCACGAATACTACGCCCATCCGGATCTGAATACTCGAAAGGTTTCCCTCTAATTCCTTATAGGTGAATAGTTTAACCCACGCCTCATATCCAAACTCCAATGTTTGAACCCTATTCTGTCAAAGAACTAAGGGTATTTTAGTGTATCTTGAGGGTTGGAGCAAGTATTTTTTGGGGGTTTTAGGGGATAGTTGACATATCTCCATTATCTCCACCATAGTTAGCCCCAGGGAAACCCCGCATTCCAGCGCACTCCACAGTATTAACCACGGGCCCTTCGGGCGTCACGGGTCGTTGGCGCGACGGCACCGCCCCGGTGCATTGCCAGAGAGTTGGTTGTTAGGTTATTACAGGTTCCAATATATCTATTTTACCCATTATCTCCACCTTGTTGGAGCCCGATAGTCACTATAAAAGTTATTAGTTGTGTTTCAAAGAAGGTGGGAGGGGGGGGCCTCAATCATCCCTAGGTTTTGTGATCAACCCAGCGCCAAAGTTCCAGTCACTCACACGGAAAATTTGAAACAGGGTTTCAAAAGCGGAACCTGGAAACCGGTGTTTCAGTCAGCCTAATTCCGTCTTTCATCTGACTCACATACA
>DYOB01000330.1 GCA_020720765.1 Borreliella garinii | reverse complement strand
AGATGTAATGTGAACATAGCACAGCAAAAAATGAACAGCAATGGGTAAATTTTCAGACCAGGTGCACAAAAGACTGTCAGGAAAAGGACAGGAAGGCTCCATAGAATTTTCGTGCGGGAACTGCTTAAATATTTTTACATTTGCCTATTCGGATATCTACTTAAATAAAGATGGGGATATCGAATTTATGCCCGGGCCGGACTGCCCTCGTTGCGGGGCTACAGAAGAACTGATGTTTACCGACTATGGGCAGGAAAAAATAGAAGATATGCTTTTTGGCGGCCAAATAAGAAAAGGCCCGTAATAACTAAAAACAAATAGCAGGACAGCATGTGCCACCACCTGGAGCATACAGCAATTGAACCGACCGGGGCCGAAAAAAAATTCCGGTTGGCCGATTTTTTCGACATGCACTGGGACGAGTACATGAAATCGCCGGCGCACTATGTAAAACCCGAACAGTTAAAAGCAGTCAATGCCATGCGGGTATGCCGCACGGCAGTATTGGGCGTAAGGACTTATGCCTGCCCGGACTGTGGCGAGGTGACCAACGTATACCATAGCTGCAAGAACCGTTTCTGTCCCACCTGTAGCTGGAAAGATACCATCAAATGGGCAGAAAACATCAGGTACAGGATGCTTAAAATCAAGCACCGCCATATCGTGTGTACGCTCCCGCACAGCCTGCACCCCTTGATCAAAAAAAACGAACAACTGTTGCTTGGCTGTCTGATGCGCGCATCGGCCAACACTTTCAAGGACTGGTTCGAAAACAAGCACCGGCTGAAAATCGGGATCATCCTGGTACTTCATACCTTTGGAGAACAAAAAGATTACCACCCACATGTCCACATGATAGTCTCGTGGGGCGGGGTCGACATAAAAACCGGGGCACTGAAAGAAACCAAGGACGAATATGTCAACTACAAATTCCTCCAAAAGAAGTTCCGTTGCAAATTTGAGGACGAGCTGGTGGAACTGTATGACAAAGGGAAACTGGAACATGGTTTTGCTGGCAGGCAGGATTTTATGAACCACCTCAAACAAGTGAACGAAAAGGATTGGCAGCTCCACCTGGAACCGGCAATAAACACGCCGGTCGAAGTGATCCGCTATATCGGGCGTTATTCCAAGCGGGCCTGTTTGAGCGAATACAAAATAACATGCATGGAAGGAGGGTTTATATCGTTCAGGTACAAGGATTACAAGGACAGGGACGAAAACAGGAAACCAAAAGAAAAAGAACTGAGCCTCCATTTCAGTGAATTTTTCCCCAGGCTGCTACAGCATGTCCCTGCAAAATATTTCCGGATTGTGAGATATTATGGGCTTTATTCCAACCACGGACATATCCCTGAAGAATATTTTTACACAGAACAGGAATCCTCCGTGGATGCCCCACAGGAAATGGACTTATCCTATTGCGGGCATTGCAAAACACTTAAAGTACTGATAAATATTTATTTTGACACAAGGCCAAGAAAAGAGAGGCCGGCTAATGAAACGTCGAAACACAAGGGTAAAGCAGCGGCATGATAAATATCCATGGGCGAATTATGCCTTGTTGCGAGATTTGGGCAAAAATGTACGGGAAAAGGTGAAAAAGGAGCAGGAAAAGTGGAAAACGACAACTTAAAGAGTTTGAAAATTGAAAAAAAACATTCAAAATGGAAGGAACAGTACCGGCTAAAAAAGTTGAAATTCTATATAAAATAAGTACAATACATCTAACACTATATAAAAGACAATAGCCTTACATTGCTGGTCCATTAAACTTTATTACTTTTATGAAAAATGATAAAGACCAATAGGGCAAAGCTTATAAACCGGCTACTGCTTCTATATCTTAACGTT
>DYOB01000329.1 GCA_020720765.1 Borreliella garinii | reverse complement strand
CAGCGATTCCGCACGAAAAAACTTGATTGTCTAAAAGCCTGTCAACAAATATGGTAAACTTTTTCACCGGAAATATTTTTCGCACTAGCTTTGTGCGAGCCTGATGGCATTGGCATGCAAGAAGCAATTTCTTGTAATCTACTGTATATCAGCTTACTATTGCAACAAGGCGGCTCGACCGCCAAAAAACATTGTTGCGGGTTTCATATGTAGATTATTTTAAAACGCCGGGGCAAAGCCGCTTATACCGGCGTTTTTTTATACTGCTAAATTAATGCTTTTCAACGAATTGACCAAATTATTTCAAACTTTTTTTTTGCATTTTCCGCTGGTTTTTCGTATCTTTTATTAGAAGAAAGACAGGACACAGAAAAGGGCCAAGTGCAGGGCCAGGATAGATCTGCACAAAATGTTTTTGTTCACCATGGAAGTGAGCATAACCATCAGGAACCATTTCCCCCAACTGAAAGCGCTGCTGCATGATGTCAGCGATAGCCGCAAAAGGCCGGTTTACGAGGCAGAGGAACTGCTGCTGGCCGTTATCGGCATGTTCCTTTTCAGGCGGGGGTCGCGCAACCATGCCGACAATACCGCAATCAGGGGCAACTATGCGCGCAACTTTGAAAAACTGTTCGGCAGCCGCCTACCGGATACTGACACTTCGGACAAGCTGCTCAAAAAGCTGGAGCCTAAGGAGCTTGAGGGCATCAAACGGTCGTTGGTCCAGGCACTGATACGCAAGAAAGTGTTGGAAAAGCACAGGCTTTACCAGTCGCGCTACCTTGTTGGCATAGATGCCACCGGCCTCCACAGCTTTGACCAGGAACCATACCCTGAATGCCCATATCAGACATCGAAACATGGAAAAAGGACATGGACAGCCTATGTGCTTGAAGCCAAAATCCTATGCGCCAATGGTTTTAGTATATCAATAGCCACCGAATGGGTACAAAACCCCAGCAGTTGTGAATACGAGAAGCAAGACTGTGAACTTAAAGCCTTTGCAAGGTTGGCCGGGAAAATCAAGCATGATTACCCACGGCTACCTATTACCATCGCCGCCGATGGGCTATACCCCAATGACAATGTGCTAAAGATTTGCCGCCTTAATGGCTGGAGGTATATCATTACCCTTAAAGACGGCAACCTGCCAAGTGTATGGGAAGAGGTGGGGCTGCTCAAAAAGGCCAATGCTGTATCCTTGGCCACAAACCATGACACCGTAGGCAAGGACAGGATAGCAACGGCCTATGCCTTCGTCAACAATATCGCCTACAAAAGCCACCAAGTCAATTTTTTGGAAGCTACCATAACTACAACCGGCCTTAAAGACGGGATACCTCTCCCGCAAGAAAGGTTTGTACATATTACCGATTACCAAGTCACCGATA
Organism: Borreliella garinii; assembly: GCA_020720765.1. Lineage (GTDB taxonomy): Bacteria > Spirochaetota > Spirochaetia > JABEVK01 > JABEVK01 > DYOB01. The sequence continues at coordinate 467 of DYOB01000329.1, read as the reverse complement.
AGAATTGCAAGGAAATAAGCAGCTACGGCAGGTTGCGGTGGAAGATAGAAAACGAAGGCTTTAACGAACAGAAGAATACCGGATACAAGCTTTGTCACAAATATTCCAGGAAATCGTTCAATGCCACAAAAAACTACTACCAATGCCTACAAATAGCGCACATGATTAACCAATTGGCTTATAAGACCGAAAGGGTGGCAAAAATGCTGGAAGGCCATGATACCTTGAAGGCCTTTCAGGAAGGAGCGATAAGTCTTATGGTAGCAAATATCCTGGAAAGCTTCGGCCCTATAAACTACAATTGCCAGATGCGTTACTGAAAAATTCACTAGAGAAACCCTGCTCAAACATTCAGGGCAAAACTATTTAACCAAGAAAGGAGGCAAAGCCTTATTAAACAATGAATTAAATATCCTGCTCAATGCGGGCTGGGATTACTATGTCCAATAACTCCAAAACCTTGGAGG
>DYOB01000328.1 GCA_020720765.1 Borreliella garinii | reverse complement strand
CGCGGTTTCGCGTAAAACAATAGACCTTGGAGCGCTTCGCGTGGAGAACTCCGAGGTCTGAATTTTCAGGAGAGAACAGGGGACGCCACCACACGAAAACCGAGGTTGAAGTCGAGGTAGTTGTAGTCGCGGTAGGCTCAACACGCGAGAGGCGGCGAATGGGGAATAGCGACAGAATTGTATTTATTCCTCATTCTGCATTCCTCATTTCAAAAGAGACGGGCGTAGCAGGCATCCAATTCGGCGGGTCGTCCCAGCGGAAGGGTTCACTCAAAATGTATTATGGATGAATAACACGCAACCCCAAATATTTTTCGTACCCATCAAAGTCGCTATCGTTATGTAAAAGTTGATGATCGTTTTCAATGCAAAAAGTGGCGATGAGACTGTCTATCGTCTTGCGGACTGTGATTCCTTTTTTCCGCAGGAAGCGATAATTTCTTGCGCTTTGCACTGCCAGCACAGGGTTGACCATGCTTGCCTGCATAAATTTCCCCAATGTGCGGCGGATTTTCTCAAAATCGGGGTCGTGACGAAAGCCTTGCAGTACTTCTGCCAGAATTAAGTCGCCTATGAGGATTGGGGTGTTTTCCAATGCAAGGTGCAGAAAATCGGTTTGTGAATTTTCAACTCCGTTGAAATAATCAATCCAGACGCTGGTATCCACCACAAGCATGGCTAATGTGCCTTCACACGCGACTGACGTAGGTCATTCAAATTGCCATCCCACGGGATTTTGCCGCGCATGGTGCGGATTTCTGCCTGCTCATTCAACAAAATCAACAACCTCAACGCTTCATGCACGACTTCGCGTTTGGTTTTGATCCCTGTTAACTTTTGAGCACGTTCGATAAGATTATCGTCAAGCACAATATTGGTTCGCATTTTTACCTCTTTTCTGTGTGTGCAAAATCATATTTCTGTGTGTATTATACAATAGAGTATTCACGCGAAGCGTTCATTATTCTGCATTCCTCATTCTGCCTTCTGCATTCAAATTGTCCCACGCCTCCAGCGCCAGCCGTCTCGTCCGACTGCGGAGCGTCCCCATACAAGCGGACTTCCTTCTCCTTCCGTGTGGTGAAAGAGCATCGGGACGATGTGAGCAGCGTCGAAGGGTCTTCGTCGTGGATTTCTTTGGAATCAAGAATGTAGTTCATGCTATACTAACCACAAGATGAAGATTTACCTTGATACCTGTTGCCTGAATCGCCCGTTTGATGACCAGCGCCAGCCGCGTATTCGCCTTGAAGCGGAAGCCGTGACGTTGATTTTGGAAAAAATCCGCCAGCGCGAATGGAATTGGGTCGGCAGCGAAGTTTTGATTTACGAAATTGAACAAACCACCAATACCGAACGCAAGGAACGATTGCTTCTTTTGGCGCAGGAAGCAAATCAAACTGTCGAGATCAGTGAAAAGATTTTGCAACGAGCGGAAATGTTATCATCTTTGGGCTTTGACGAATACGACGCTCTTCATCTAGCATCTGCGGAGAACGCAAAAGTTGACGTTTTTCTGACCACCGACGACCCGTTACAGACCATTGCCAACAAAAATAAGAAACGACTCCCTTCTCTTATTGTAAGTAATCCAGTGAAATGGCTGGAAGAGGTACTGAAAAAATGAAAACCGAAACCCTTTCTTTTTATGAAATTCGCACCATCGGCTTTGAAGCATTGCTCCGTAAACTTGGACCCGCGGGTGCGATTCGTTTTATTCAACAATACGAAACGGGACAGGGAGATTACACCCGTGACCGTAAAAAACTCCTGCCGAAGAAATCCATCCGCGAAATCGGTACGGAGATCGTAAAAGCGCGACAAGCGAAAATAAAATAATCAAACGCCCTCGTTCTAAACGGGGGCGTTTTTCATCCTT
>DYOB01000087.1 GCA_020720765.1 Borreliella garinii | reverse complement strand
TTCGCGAGAAATCATGGTCAGGCAGGCAGGGCCACAGTCGGCGGAGTCGAATTGTTTAATTATTTTCATATGAGTTTCATAATTCGGGTCTTAAAACTTTCACTCTATGGCATTCCCTTACTTCATGTGCCATAATGCAAATACTTTGACGATATAATTTACAGAGCTATTTGATAGTATAGTCATTTAGACGTAGTCGTAAAATATTTGTTAAGTCCATATATTCCTTTGCATAGCTTAATAATTGGGGTACTCAGAATTCCATATCCTGAGTACCAAGTAAAAAATGGACCTAACCTTTTTTGGATGAAGGGTCCTGCTTAGGAAAGAAGAACCGAGAAAGTAAAGCTCCAAGTGCTCCAAACAATATTACCCCACTAAGTAAATAAACGTAGTTCCAAAAGTCCCACGGGCGGTTACCCTGATGGGACAAAAGAAATACTAAAACTATTACCGTCCAGGCAAAAATAAATCCAAGTTGTTTCAACAGCTTCCTCCATATCCAGTTCCAGGAGCGTTAGCCATCCCAACGCTTGAAAGGATTCCATTGACAGCCTCATAGGTTGCATAGGTAAGTCCACCCAAAAGAGCGCCACCAATTGCTCCTGCTACCCAACCTGGAACCGAACCTATTCCAGCAAGAAGTACTGCCCCAGCGGTTGCACCGCCTACTCCGCCGGCAACGCCGCCGGCGACAACAGAAGCGGTAAAGGCTGCCCAAGACCAGCCACCACTCACATCCATCAGCTCGTCGTAGCTGATCTCCTGAAAACCTTTTACCATGGTCATCTTATTATTTGCCAAGGAAAATTGCTGCTCTTTATCGATCAAAGGGAACTTCTTTCCCTTCCCGTAAAAACACGTCGCCGAACAGGCTTGAGACTGCGAAATAATGATGGCTTTTACCATTTTTATCTATAAAAGTGACATAGAATTTTGAGTTACCTTTTCCAGGGGCAAAGGGACCGGCCAGGGTCCATTTTACCTTGAGGTTCTCCACTTCCCCAAACTTGCTCCAAACATAGTTGATTACTTTTTGTCGGCTCAAATAAATTCCGATTATAGCAGAAACCATCCCGATTAAGAGTACCGCAATTACAGGTATTATATCCATTTTTTTACTTTCTCCTTCTTATGAATTGAATCCGTTCACGGAAAATAATAGATCAGCGTCACATCAACTGTCAAGATTTTAAGGAACAACTCCCGAGAAAAACCGTGTACCCCGAAGTTGGATTTCGCTTAACTCAGCTAGAAGTGTCTGGATTTCTTGGTACTCCACTTCCAGCGGTGTGGACTTACCTTGGGTAAGTTTTACCCGTAACAATTCTAAACGATCTCTTTCTAGACTCATTAGTCGCTCCCGTAATGTGACCTGTTGGGCCAGTTCCAGATTTCGGGCATGGCGCAGTTGTCGCGACCGATCAAATTGAAGCTTTAATTGCTCTAAATTTGCGAGGTAATCACTCTTTCGTATCTCCCGGCGCATATGGAGCCGATAGGCGGGATCGTAGGGCATTAACGGCAAAGAAAGGCTAAGAGACCATGACCAGTTGCGTGCCCAGTTTTGGTTGATAAGATTATCCCAAGCAGAAGGAATATCTCCGCTGCTGAATCCGTTCGTGGAACCGCTTAGTGTGAAATTCGTTGAGAAGGAAAACCCAATAGCTGCCCACCCTAACTTCGCCTGTAAGTAACCGAGATCAGCTTGGTCCATGGAAATGTGTTCATCAAGTTCAAAAAGACTAACAGTTGTATCATTCCGAAACGATGCTTCGAGCCTACTTAGCCATGCTGACATTTGGTTGGAATCGAGGAGAGCTTCCGGAAAAATAGGAGATCCGAAAGAAACAAGCGTGAAGTGAATATTCTCAAGGTAAGTCAGGACATCCCTTCGACCAGAAAGCCTCTCTTGTAGTTCTACGGCATTTAGCACCCCTTGTTGAAGACGAATATCGAGGTCCTTTTCTAAACGGGAGTACCAGTCCAAGAGTTGTCGGTAAAGTTGTTTCTGTTGTTCAGCAATGCTTAGAAAAAAATACTCTTGCAATTTCCGAAGGGTGTAGAACTCGACGGATCGTGCCAACCTATTCAGACGAAGAGATTCTGATTGCTCAATGTAGTTTTTAGTTAAATCGTATCGACTAGGCTGAAAGAAATCCTGCGAAAAATCAGGCAGAAAGGTTTGACTGACACCAATTGACGTCGACATCGACATACTTGAAACACCGGACTCACTTGAGACGACGACCGAGGGTTGTACTGTAGCAGTGACAGTTCCGACATAGGGCAAGGGCTGGGAATAAGTAAGTGATGCCCCAGAAACCCAGTCAAAGCCACTCTCAGAGAATGCTGTTGGGTTGACAGTTAGGCTTGGGGCAAGGGTGACAGAGGGCCACAAGGAAGAGAAAACACTGTCATAATAAGCCTCGATATTGGTTTGGTTTTCCAAAAGGATGCGTTGATACCCAGGATCATTCTGCCCCAAAGATGTTTTCCACTCTTCCACAACATTTTGGCTGTACAGTCCCCACCCTAATATAAAAAGCAAAATCCTTTTCATTGGACAAAATCCAGTTTTTCCAGAAGGAAGAGCCAAATAGGTTTGGTCCGAACGATAATGCGCGCCTCTGCTTGCATACCGGCTATAAGATAGACCTTCTCCTTCTGCCGGTTTACCATCCAGTTGCGTTCGAGCGTTCCAGTCACAGTAAAAACGGGCGTTTGTGAGGGAAGTAACCAGGCGTCTTGGGGAACGGTATCCACCACACCTCCCAAATACCCATATTCGGACGCACTTAATTTTGGAAACACCAACCGTAGTATCTGACCTTCTTTCACCAAGGCTATATCGTTGGCAGATAAAGAAAGTTCAACACGCAGTTCTCCCGAATCGGTGGGAATGATCCGTAGGATGGTTTGACCCGCCGGCAGGATGTCGCCAGGATTAAGACGGAACAAGACTTCTACCTGCCCAGAAATAGGTGCCTTCATCACAAGCGAATCCGCTTCAGCGCGGAGCTGCATGTTCTGACGTTCGAGATCCTGGACTCGTGCCTGGGTTTCTGACAAAACCTGTTGAAGCGTCTGGCGCTGTTGCAGTTTATACCCTTCCCACTCAGCCAGTCTGAGACGAAATGTCGATTCAAGCTGATCAAGTCTGAAAACCGCACGGCTGGACTCGGGAACTGCCTTTTCCAACTCCCATTCTTTTCTGGCTTGCTCCGTCAGAATTCCCAAACGCTGTTCTTCATTAAGGATAATATTCGCTCGCCGTTGAGCTTCAGGAGTTCCCCGACCGGTCGGTGAATTTTCCAACTTTTTTTGGACCCAAACGTACTCCTCCAGAAGCTGCGAAAGACGCCTTCGCTCGCTTGTCACCGTTTCAAGATTACTCTGCCAAACGCGCTGATCCAGGGTCCAAAGAATTGCGCCCTTTTCTACTGCTTCACCATGCCTTACTGAAAAAGAAGCAATCTGGCCTGTCACATCGGATTTTATTTCACTGACATTTGATTGGGTCCTTAAGAGTGCGGGAGCTTTTACGACAACCTCCATTTCGCCATAAGCGGCATAAAAGGCACCGACTATAAGAAGTAGCAATGTTCCATAGAGAAACCAGTAGAACACCTTAGGAAAACTCATCTCCAGAAACACCCGGCTGTGTTTCATCTGCTCCGGGGTGAGAAAGCGGATAGGCGGCTGGGTACTCATAGCTTCTGATACTCCCAAAGTTTTGCGTAAGCGCCGCCTCGTTTCACAAGCTCGAAGTGGTTACCGGTTTCCACCACCTTGCCTTTTTCCATAACGATAATCTGGTCGCAGTTTATAACTGTGGACAGTCGATGCGCTACCAAGATCGTCGTGATATTTTCACGCGCCAGTTCGTTGAGTGTTTCATGAATCCGCTTTTCTGTGATAACGTCCAAGTTACTGGTGGCCTCGTCAAAAATCAGTATGTTAGGTTTCCCCAGAAGCGCCCTAGCCAAGGCTAAACGCTGTCGCTCACCACCGGAGAGACTGGAACCTCGCTCTGCAAGGATCGTATCATAGCGTTCCGGGAGCTCGTTGATAAACTCGTGCGCCTGAGCCTTTTCAGCAGCTTCCATAATCTCGTCAAAAGTCGCTTCAGGTCTGTGGATGCTGATATTTTCGCGAATGGAACCTGAAAATAGAAAGACTTCCTGGGGCACATACCCCATTTTTGAGCGAAGGTACTCCGTGTCCCAATCCACCAGATTCTTACCATCTAAGAAAACATCCCCAACTTCGGCTTTATAAAATTTTAGGAGCAATTTCACCAGCGTCGACTTTCCGCAACCAGAAGGTCCGACAAAGGCCACGCGTGAGCCGGGTTCGATGCGTAAATTGAGGTTTTCGAGAACGGGACGCCTCGACCCGTACCGGAAGGTGATATCCTTGATGTCAAAAGAGCCACTCACCTCTGAAGGTTTGAGATAAGCTTTGGTGCGGTCGATTTCTTCGGGAAGCTCCAAAACTTCGCCAAGACGGTCGGCAGCCACCATGGCTTCTTGGATGGTAGTTTGCAGACCCAGAAGCCTTTGTAATGGCCCAAGAAAATATCCCAACAAGGCGTTAAAGGCTAACAAGGAACCCAAACTAATTTCGTCTTTGAGAATCATCCAAGACCCTACCCATATAAGGACATTCCCACCCCAGCCGTTGATTATCCCTACTAAAAAACCTTGAATACGACCAGCAATCGATGTTTGGTATCCTGTCCGGGTATTTTTCATCACACGGGATTCAATTTCTTCAAAGATTCGGTCTGAGGCATTGAGTCCTTTTACTGTAGGCATTCCATTGAGCGATTCCACGAGAAAGGACTGACTTTCTGCGCTCTCTGCCATGGACTTCCTGTACATTTCACGGAAGTAAGGAGCAAAACCATAAAGTATGGCTGTCGATAAAGGTACGGCGGCAACCGCAACTACAAAAAGCAGAGGATTCCTGGTCAGAAGGACAATACCCGAAACAATCATCATCATGATATCCATAAAAATCGAGAGAAAAATGCTCGAGAGAATACCTCGTACTTTCTCTCCATCGTTCATTCTCGAGAGAATTTCGCCCACCTTGCGCGAATCAAAAAACCAAAGTGGTTGACGAAGTACGTGTTTGAGATAGGAAAAATTCAACGCAAGGCTTGTTTTTAAGGAAAAATGCGAAAGCATGTGATCACGTATCGTCCCCAATCCCGTTTGAAAGAGGGTTAAAAGTACTACCCCTAAAGACAGAATATGGAGCGCACTTTCTGACTTTGATGGTAAGACTTCATCCACAAGGTAGGCAAAGTAGAACGTTCCAATAATTCCTAAGAGGATAAGAACGATACTAGAAAGAATAGCTTGGACAATAATACTCCAATGAGGTTTGAAAAGAGGTAGAAACCGTGAAAGCAGTCCCTTTTTTTCTAGGTTGGGTTTGAATTCCGGGGTTGGTGTGAGAAATACAGCATAACCCGACCAGTTTTCACGAAAAGCCTCGTGTCGAAGTTTGAGCTTTCCTTGAGCTGGATCGGCTACCCAAACAAACTCGTTATTTATTTTGTAGACAACGACGAAATGGTCTCCGTCTTTTATGTCGTAATGGGCAATAAACGGAACAGGATGGGCGGGGTCGAGTACTTTATCTGGGCTTTTAAGAGCTTTTGCTTCAAACCCCATGTTCTCGGATGCTAGGATTAAGCCATTGAGATTGGTACCATGCCGATCCGAACCCGCTAAGGAGCGCACTTGTGTCAAACTCCAACGTGCTCCATATTCGCGAGAAATCATGGACAGGCAGGCGGGGCCGCAGTCGGCGGAGTCGAATTGTTCGATTAATCTCACTGATAACCAACTTGCTTGATGAAGAAAATAATAGTATACAATGATAAAATACTAGTTGCATTTGCAATTGAATGTAAAAGAATCACTCTTGGAGTTGGACGCGTCTCTTTCTCGTAATAGTATAAAAAAACAATGCAAAATATTGATCCTCCAATTAAAGAATAAATCATCTGATCTAAGTGTGGGCCGTGCGCCATTGAAAAAAGAACTGAAGTAACCACAACTGAGATCCATCTCTTAGAAAAGAATATTTTTATAAATATTCTTTGAATAATAGTATTAAATATAATTGTTTCAAAAATTGGCCCCAATATCAATATATTAAAAAACAATAGAATACCTGACCCACCCTTAAATGAAGTCAATTCAAAATCATCATTTATACTTATTCCGCCTTGTCCAAACCGAAATGTATTCAGTATAATTGTCCACAAAAAATTATATACTAGTAAAATAATTATAATTTTTAAATAGAAAAAAGTTTCTTTATTAGTTTTCATAATTCTTCCATTATAATACAATCATTGATTAAGAAAAAGTAATGATTGGTTTAAGAACATAAGTATTTATTTCAGTTCAACTAAGTGCCTGTTTCCCTTATCCTCGACTTACACCTTTTGAGCTATAAAAAGCCCGGATTTGATCCACTTTTCCCGTCTCAATCAACCCAGACACCTAGTATGGGGTTCTGTTCGTCGGTACTGCTCTCAAATCGGGCTTTTTTCGTTTCTAAAGTCTAAGTACAACAAGTTTTTTAGATCTCTTCTAAAATGCTTCCTATTACATTAATTTGACCCATTACGCACCACCCACCCATACCCAGTAGCATATAATAAAGCATTCCAGAGAGTTCCTCCAGCGTTTATAAAGTCTTGAGGACCAATTGACACACTAACATAACCACCAAATCCCATAAAACTCAATTCTGCAGTGAACGTAATATTTCCATTACTGTCAATTGAAATAGGGCCAAAGTTAACCCCACCGCCTACATCTACCCCCCCACTCACATCCATCAGCTCGTCGTAGCCGATCTCCTGAAAACCTTTTACCATGGTCATCTTGACCCTCCTACTTTTCTGGACCACTTTAATCCAGATGTTTTGATTTGTCCACCTCAAGACCCGTTAAAACCATCGAGATAATCAATGATAAACCCAAAATGATTTTTTGATACCGGACACCCATCGTACTTTTGAGAAAAGAAATTTCGCACTTCAGATTTGAAAGTGCGATTTTTTATTAATTAACTCAAGACAAATATAGTTCTCAAATATTTTGACAGAACGAAATCAATTTATTATCTATTTTGACTTAAACTGAAACATTAAAAGCATATTGATTGATATACCAAGACCTAATGGTAAGAAAAACCAGTTTGGAGGTCCCAAAATGGCCATAATCACAGCTACTAAATTTAGACCAAGGCTTAAAAGTGATAGTATTTTTCTCAATTTTTACTTCCTTTATTTTAAACACAGCGGTTGCCTTAAACAACTGCATTTCTTAGATATTACCAACTATTAGCGGCACAAACTGCACTTAGAGCTCCAAGAGCGCCAGAAGCTGCTCCTGCTACCTTACCCCACACCCCAGGAAGCCAAGGAGAAGCGGCACCGAGTATGCCGCTTGCTACTCCACAGACCATATCCCAGAATCCCCCATTCACCTCCATCAGCTCGTCATAGCTGATCTCCTGAAAACCTTTTACCATGGTCATCTTGACCCTCCTACTTTTCTGGACCACTTTAATCCAGATGTTTTGATTTGTCCACCTCAACGAGGCGGTTTTTGATTTCATTAAAAAAGGAATAGTGTTCGAGGATACTTTCTTCCCAATCCCAAGAAGCTGCAGTAGAAATACTACTCATGATAACATCCTGGTAAGCTTCAAAATTCTCCAATACCCGTTCCAATACTTTTTTCATAGAATCCGCACTGGATTCTATTTCCACAGCGTTTTCACCAAATCTCACGTATTCATCCATACCGAGTCCGCGGGGACACAAAAGCAAACAACCCGCCGCCATGGCTTCCAAACCCACCAGGCCGAAGGGTTCCTGCCTGCTCGGCATGACGACAATGTGGGTATCTTTGTAAGCATGGATCAATTCGTCCCCACTCAAGTGACCATGGAATCGAAGGCTGGGATAGTGGGTTTCTTTGCGGTCCTCACCGTCGCCATAGATATGGAAAGAAACATTCGGGAAATGTTTCGATTCAAACAGTATTTGAGCAGCTTCAAAGAAAGCTAAACAACCTTTATCCGAATCGTTTAAACGACCAAAGTAGGCTACACTGATCTTATCTTTCGGATTAGGTTTCTTAGCGTATTTGTATTGATTCAGAAAAAGGCCGTAAGGTAAGACCGAAATGTCCGCACCCTTTTTGTAACTCTCTTCCAATTTTACTCTCATCCATTTTGAAAAAACCACAACCCCTATTGATTTCGCAATAGCTTCCTGTTCCAAACGTCGTGTAGCAGTCCAATAGTTATCTTTTGCTCGTTTGGTCGCAATTGGTTCTGACAACCCATGAAATGCTATAATGATGTTTTTCTCATAACGAAAGGGAAGCCATACTTTAACGCTTTGAAGAAAAATCAAGTCTGGTTGAAAATCATTGAGGATTTGTTGAGTAAATGGAAAGGCCTTATGTGATGATATCCACATCCTTCCTTCCGCCGTGTCAGAATACCAATCATTCTCAATTTTATAAGACCAGTCAGCCCAGCCTAATTCCTTCCTGTCTTGAGCATCTGCTGGCTTTTTAGGAAGAAAATGTGGGTCCAATTGTAGTGAAAGAACTTTAACTTCCAGCTCTCCCTGGGACGCCACCTTAAAGTCTTGCACAAAGCTGCCAACACCGTTAAGGGGTTCCCCAGGAGGTTCTGCAGTCACAACAAGTACTTTTATCATACTGTCGCCTTCTCCCGAGCCTTCCTCAAGACGACCATCTTTTCTTGAATTTGATTTGTGTCCAGCTTTCTTAATTGAAAGACACCCATCTCTTTTTTACGGCCATCGTTTTCATCTTTAAAGGAAAACCTAACCGAATGACTGACATCAAAGAGGTGAATATTCCTTATAGTCTCTTCCAGTTTTTCCCAAGAGGGAAAGCTCGTTAGAACCCCATAACCCGGATCACCAAAAGTAATTCCCAAATGAAGCGTCGATTTGACTATCCGATAAAGTTCATGAAAACTAAAATCAACATGAGGAATATATTCTAACCCATAGAGAAAAACGATTTCATCTACAGTTTCGGGTGGGACTAAAATATACTCAGTTTGAAAACTTACCCAGTTTTTTGGAGGATTCTGAAAAGTGTGTGCAATGAGTTCCTTTCCTGTTCCTTCATAAGCTTTAATCTCTTCATTCGTTGCACCGAGAACCAGGATTTTTCCTTCGGATAAGTTATGGGATACATAAGAGAACACTTCAGCCAAACCGGATTTTCTCTTTTGAGCAGTTTTTTCCCAAGCATCAGCCATAAATTTGGCTGACTGTCCATGCGCCCATTTCAGTTGTCCTGCACGACCTACCATAACCTGATGGTAGACCTTAAGGTGTTCCTGAACACAGCGATTCCAGGTCCAATGTTTTACAGTATCTTGGATGGCTATCTCACGCCCTAGGTGTTTGCCTGGATTTTTCAGCACTGTTTCCAGCTTGTCTCTAATGTCAAACGCATCTGAAAGGATAGGAAGGTAATTTTTATTAGGAATTAGGAATTCATCCATACCCTGACCCTCAGTGCAAAGAAGCACACAGCCACTCGCCAGAGCTTCCAACCCTACCAGACCAAAGGGTTCATATTTACTCGGCATAACGATAATGTGGCTTTCAGCATATGCATTCTTCAGATCTTCACCCTGAAGAAAACCCGTCTTTGTGACGCGCCTTGTTGGCAGCCAATCGGGCAGCTCACCCTTACCATAGACATGAAATTCAACTGTATATCTTTCTATAAGACTTGGATCGATTAAATCTACAGCCTGAAGAAACTCAACGAAACCTTTTTGCCCCTGAACCAACCTGCCAAAATAAGAAATAATGATTCGATCTTGAGGTTTCTCTGAATGGTATTTCGAAGCGTCGAATCCTAAAGGTAAAACGAGGGGACTGGCAAAATCGCTGAGTTGATTCCACACCACTTGGCGCATAAATTGACTATAGACAACGAGAGCCCCGGCTTTCGCACAGGCGTCTTTATCCAGTTTAAGCTCGTGAAACCAATAACTATCCATTCCTCGCATGCCTACTAGGTCAGCCATGCTAAGATGTAGAGAGAAAACTGTGTTTTGAAAATGACGAAACGGCATCCAAGTATGCCGATCGTTCAAGTGGATAACATCCGGTTTCCATTCTTCCAAGAGTGGGTATACTTGGGAAAGTATTTCCATGGCCTCTTCGGCTTTGATAACATCGCGGTCCTCGGTGGGGTAAGTACGATTAACATTGACAAATACATCTACTAAATCGGAAGGCGGCGGCTCGTCATTGTCCTCCGGACGGTTCAAACGGATAAGCATGAGTTTGACTTCAGCCTTCTCCCTAAGAACAGGAACAAAGTCCCGTACAAAGGTACCGAGTCCGCCTACGATGTTGCCGGGGTCTTCCCTGGTAATGAAAAGTACCTTCATATTTTAGTCACTATACCCCCCCCCATTTATTCTTGTCAAGGTATGGGCATTAATTAATGAGATGATTTTAGAGCCTCTTTAAAAAGGGAAAATCTTTCTGATACTTGCCTAGTGCTCCCAAAAATGGCCAAAATCTCCAAACAGCGTATTTTTAAAGAGAAATGCCCCCTTATTCTTATTAAGGCTCCCTTGA
>DYOB01000327.1 GCA_020720765.1 Borreliella garinii | reverse complement strand
CCAAGCCCGCAACACCGATATAGTAGGTACCGGTTGTGGGAGGCACAAATGTGAGGGGGGTGCCCTGGGAGATGGAGAGCCACTGAAAGTCACCAGCACTGTTGAACACGTAGGCAGCCTTGTTGGCACCTGCGGTGAGGCTTATATCGTATTCGGTAGAACCTGTCAGTGCGACGCTGTACCAAGCTTCCCCGGTTAAGGCAAGCGAGGGACCGACAGCGGCCACACCCAAGGTAAGCGCCGTTGGGCTGATAGGAATCGGTTTGACGGTGACGGTTTTCATTTCACCGGCTGAAAGAGTAAAGGTTGTAGTACCGGAAAGGACGGCACTCGCACCCACAGCGCTGTTATAGAGCTCTACGGTGACGGTGTGGTTGGTGCCGTGAGGTATTTGCGTAATAGCAGGCAGGATGACAGGGGTACCTACACCGGTGGGTGTAACGGCTTGCGTTACGGGTGTGATCAGGTCGGTTCCGCCCGAGTTCTTAATCCAAATCTTGGCGCTCGTCACATAGAGCAGGGCGCGCGCTTCGCCTTCGAGGTCCGCTGTTAGCCAGGGGGCCATCGGATATACGGCAAACTGGAGCGATCCCTCGCCGTCCAGGTTGACAGGGGGCTGGGTGAGGTTTCCCGCCGGGTTTTGGCAGGAGAAGAGAGCCAAGGCTCCCAGAATGGCAACTAATATCTTTTTCATTTCTTTCTCCTTACCGAATCTCAATGATAATGCTACCAAATTGTGCGAAATACCTAACTTTAAATGTTCCATAAGTTGAGCTCATTGTCTCCATACTTATTAAGAAATTTCCAGTAAATCCAGCAGTGAAACTTCTTGGGGTAGAAAAACCGGTAGAATTATCAAACATAACCCACCCATAAGAATCGATGTAAGAATTGGGTAATTTCACTTTAGACGTTAAAGTTTCACCAAGGTCCATCTCATTTAGCGATTGAAATTGAATTGCATATTGGCTTCCTTGAACTACAGGGAAACTAAAAAATACTTCAGGTCCATCGCTCGTAGTAGTGCCTTGATAATACTGTTCATATTGAAGTTCAATTGGCAAAAAATCCAGAGTTATTAGCGAAGGCACCGAAGAATAGTAGGATCCATACTTAGCTGAAACTCGGAAATAATAAACATTGTTATTGTACGTGCCTGAAGGTTGATAAAATAAACCTGTTGTAGCAGCTAATTTTGTACTCCAAGTTGAACTAAATTTGTCATGCATTTCCACTTTATAGGATTCTGCACCAGCTAATGAATCCCATTCAATTCTAAAACTTGCCTCACTTAGGGTAATTACACGTAAATTTTCCGGAGCTGGGACCAAATTTGTCCTTAATTCTACCGGTGAAGAAAGCCCACTTAAATTGTTCTGGTCATCTATTGCTTGTACTTTATAAAATCTTGCTATGTCTGGGCTTAAACTAGTTTGAATATAAGTATTATCTGATGAATATTGAACCTGGCTATAAGTCCCATTAACCGTCGTTGCACGAAATAACTTGTAGCTCACAGCGGTTGGTACCGTATCCCAGGTAACAGTAAAGCTAGTAAAATCTGAATCGAGTTTCCTTAAGTTTGTCGGTGTTGATATTCCTGTTGGAGGCGGAGGAGGTGGCGGAGGGGGTGTTGTTTCACCACCGTCAACTCCCGGACACCCCGTCATTAAAATAAAAATTGCCGCTAATGGCAATAATCCTAGTATTTTCTTCATACTTTCTCCTTAAAGGTGATTTAGCGACATAGTACCATCAGTTTTTAAAAAAAACAACCCCAAAACCTTTTGTTTGGCAATTTTTTACAATTAACAACTTTTTTGACACCTAGGAGCCTGTTGCGCTTGAGATTTTGACACAGGACCGGGGAGCTGGGATGCTC